>CANGQA010000001.1 GCA_947455995.1 Hyphomicrobiales bacterium
AAATGGGTGACAAGGTTTCTGACCTCCAGAATGACGGAGTTGTCTTCTGTCCGCTCGGTCGTGCTCATGCTGGTCGTGCTCATTTGTTATACGGATCGGCGGCGTCGCGCAGACCGTCTCCCAGAAAATTGAGGGCTACAACAGCCAGCACAACAGCCCCGCCGGGAATGAACAGCCAGGGCGCGGTTGCAATGGAACGGATATTCTGGGCCTCGCGCAGCAGCACCCCCCACGAGATGCTCGGGGGCTGCAAGCCAAGGCCGAGGAAGGACAGCGACGTTTCGGCTAGAATCATTGCCGGAATGGCCAGTGTGATCGAGGCAATGATGTGGCTGGCAAAACTGGGCAGCATGTGGCGGAAAATGATGCGGCCTTCGGACGCGCCGTCGAGGCGGGCCGCCATCACGAATTCTTCGGTGCGCAGGCTCAGGAAGCGTCCGCGCACCACACGCGCCAGTTGCGCCCATCCTGTCAGCGACAGGATCAGTGTGATCATGAAATAATTCAGCACCGCGGGCCAGTCATGCGGCAAAGCGGCGGCCAGCGCCAGCCAGATCGGAATGGTCGGCAAAGCCAGAACAAACTCGATGGCACGTTGGGCGACAAAATCGATCCGTCCGCCGTAATAGCCCGATACGCCTCCGATCAGGATGCCCAGTGTCAGCGACAGCAACACGCCGACCAGACCGACCGACAGTGAAATCTGCGCGCCCTGAATGATGCGGCTATAGACGCAGCGGCCCAACCGGTCCGCGCCGAAAATGAAAATCGGCTGCGTGGTGTTTTCGGCGGCCAGCAGATGCAGGCGGGTTTTGAACAGGCCGAACAATTCATATTCATAGCCCGAACCCAAAAACTGAAGATAGATTTTCTTGCTAGTATCCTCGGTGAAAATCGCGGCCAAAGTCTGCGGATCACGCTTCAGGACCGAGGCATGGATATAGGGTTTAAAGGTCCAGCCGCCGTCAGCCAAAGTGTCGATGAAATGCAGGCTCTGGGGCGGATGATAGGCCGCGCGGCCGTTTTGGGCGGAAGGATTATTGGTGGCAAAAAAGCCTGGCGCCAGCGCGATCAGATAAAGAAAGGCTGTGATATACAAGCCGACCATTGCCAGATGGTGACGCTTGAACGCCCACCAGACCAGTTGCCATTGCGAGGCCACTGCCAGTTGTTTGTTCTCGGCCTGTCCTAAAACTGCTTCAGACATTGTATCAATCCGCTTTCTGAAATGTGATCGCCGCCGCGTGTCAAACCGCTGTCGGGCCTATTCGAGCCTGATGCGGGGATCGGCCAGAGCCAGCAAAATATCGCTGATCAGCGATCCTACCAGCGTCAGCGCGCAGATCAGCAGCACGAAGGCGCCCGCCAGATACATGTCCTGACTCATCAGCGATTGCAGCAGCAAAGGCCCTGCCGTGGGCAGGCTCAGCACAATTGCCACGATGATCGAGCCCGACACCAGATTGGGCAGCAACCAGGCGATGGTGGAAATGAACGGGTTCAGCGCAATCCGCACCGGATATTTCATCAAGAGATGGAATTCCGACAGGCCTTTGGCGCGGGCGGTGGTGACATAGGGTTTGGACAACTCGTCGAGCAGATTGGCGCGCATCACGCGGATCAGACTGGCCGTGCCCGAGACCGCAAGGATGATCACCGGAATCCACAAATGCCCGAGCATGTCGACGATCTTGTCGAAGCTCCACGGCTCGTTCATGAAACGATCCGAAAACAGCCCGCCGACATCCTGTCCGAAATGCACAGCCGCGATATACATCAGCACCAGCGCCAGCAAAAAGCTCGGCACGGCCAGTCCGATGAAAGACAGGAAGGTGACGACATAATCCATCACCGAATATTTCTGCACCGCCGAGAAAATTCCGATCGGCAAGGCAATGGCCCATGTCGCCAGCAATGTGGTGAATGTCAAAACCAGCGTCAGGGCCATGCGCTCCCAGATCAGCTCGCTGACCGGTTGTTGCCATTCGAAACTGAGGCCGAAATCGCCGTGCAGCACAATGCCGGTGATCCATTTCCAGTATTGCACAATCATCGGTTGATCGAGCCCGAAGCGGGCGCGTAACTCATTGGCTGTATTGATGTCGACCACCTCGTTGGAGGCAGCGAGCGTGGCAATATAGGTGGTGACATAATCGCCGGGCGGGAGCTGGATCAAAACAAATGACAGGAAGCTCACCACGATAAGCGAAGGGATCATCCATAACAGACGTTTGGCAATGAAGCGCAGCATGGGTCCGGCTTTCAAACAATAGTAAGGCGAGAGGGTCTTATCCCTCCCGCCTGCCAGGATCAGGAGAAAAAGAACTGTTGCGGCAGTGCAGGGCCGGGATTGGGCCAGGACCACGCACTTGGATATTTCTGCGGCACGTTTTGCAGATTGGTTTTGACAATGCCGAAGGAATTGACCGCCAGGCAGACACCGATGGTTTCAAAACTATCTGCGCCCAGATCGAACAACTCTTTCATAATGGCCGCGCGCTTGGTGAGATCGGCCGTGGCGCGGGCATCATCGAACAGTTTCATGCGGCGCTTTTGGCTTTCAGGCGGCTCCTGTCCGTCTTTGCCGTTCGAGACATACCACTGCGTCCACGGTACGGCATAGCGGGTGCCTTGGGGATGCTGGGCGAAATAGTCACGCGCATCCAGCATCGGATCGAGACCACCCGGACCCGGCCATACAGCCGCATCATGATCATTGTTGTCGCCGCGTGTATAATACAGCGCACGTTCGATGGTGTTGATCTTGATATCAACGCCGATTTCGGCCCAATGGCGTTTGATCAATTCAAGGCAATCGACACAATCGGGATAGAGTGTGGGGATCACATCGATCGAGAAAAACACTTTCTGACCATCAGGACGCAGGCGGAAGCCCTGAGCGTCTTTCTTATCATAGCCCAGTTTGTCGAGAATCGCGTTGGCTTGTTTGGGCTCATGTCCGGTAAACTGGCGGCCCAGCTTCTCGTGATACCAAGGATGCCCCGGGCGCGGACCAGCCTGGTAGGGCTCGGACTGGCCAAGATAGACAATGTCGATGATTTCCTTGCGGTTCATGCCGAGCGAGAGTGCCTGACGGAACTCCTTATTGGCAAACATCTCGCGGATTTTAGGGTCTTTGTGGGTCAGGTTGAGATAGATCTGGCACTGCTGCGAACCGGATGCAACCAGTTCGACCAGACGGTAGCCGCCTTTTTGCATGTTCTGCGCCAGTGTCGGCTTGTTCTGTAATGTATCGATATGACGTTCTTGAATATCAAGCTTGCCGGAGATCACATCGAGCATCAGCGATTCGACATCTTGCGAGATGCTGAAACTCAACCGGTCAACATAAGGTAACTGGTTGCCGGCCTGATCGACCTGCCAGAAGTAGGGATTGCGTTCAGCCACCACGCGGGTCGCACCGCCCGTATAGGGCTCTTTGATGACCCATGGATCGAGCACGGGCTTTTCGGGATTACTCCAGCGCGATGGGATTTCGATGTCCCCGTTTTTGGCACGGAACAGGTCTGGCCAACTCGACAGATTGGCGGCTTTGACCAGATCGGCAACATTCGGGTTATATTTGGGATGGAACTGGCTTGCATAATGTTTGCAGAACAGGGTCGGGTGCTGGCCCAATGGGGTGGCAAGCATTTCAAGAAACAGTGCATAAGATCCAGCAAAAGTGAATTTGACAGTAGTCTCGTCGATTTTTGTAACGACCACAGGCTTTGACGCAATGGACAGCAAGGCCGGAACGGATTTGTAGAGATCTGAATTTTTGACACAATCCTCAATCGAGAACACCACATCATCGGCGGTAAACGGTTTGCCGTCTGACCACTTCATGCCTTTGCGCAGGAAGAAGGTGAATTCGGTCGAATTGTCGTTGACCGTCCATTTCTCGGCGACATTGGGCAAAACTTCGGTAAATGCCAGGTTCCAGCGCACCAGACCCTGATTGCCGATCAGACGCAGAATGCCGTTGTGGTCAGCCGAACCGCGCAGGCCCCGCCGCATAGAGCCGCCATATTTTCCGACCTTGTCAACCTGAACCACCATCGGGCTGGCAGGCAGACGGTCTGCCAGTTTGGGCAATTTGCCGTCAGCGACCGCTTTAGCAAGATCGGGGGCTTCTCCTTTGGCACTTTGGGCAAATGCCGGCCCCATCATGACCGAGGCTGTTGCCGCGCCTGCCAGGCCCTTCAGAATCATGCGGCGGTCCGGTGCCGTTGCACCCAACATATTGCGCTTGTCGAAATGGTTCATTGTGTCCTCCCACAGACGTTTTCTGTTGTTTTAAGATCCTGACCCGTGCGGGGTTAGGTTTAGATATTTTAATTCTGGTTAGATCGGGTTCGTTCGGAGTTGGATTGTCATGCTGCCTGAAAGAGTATGCCGGGGTGCGAGCAGATGATAACCCGTGTCCTTCACACCTTTCGGATGCAGATTGAAGGCATCAACCACATGGGTTACTGGCTCTATGCAGGTATAGGCGCCCCCTTGCGGAATATGGAACACCAGCCCGTCGAACTCGGGTGAACTTGTCATGCTGATCTGCGTGCCATCGGCCCGTGAGATCCGGAGATGCCCGCCATAGCCGGAAAAATGCAGTGTGGCAGTGTGTTCACCATGGATCCAATCATGGTGGATCTGTTCGGCAGGCAACGGCTGCAGATGGTTTATAAATCGGCCTTCAGTTGGCTGCCACTGGCTGCTGGCCTCAAACTGCACCCGATCACCCAAAGCCAGTTTAAAATAGGGATGCTGGCCCAGCCCTGCAGGCATCGGTTCTAAGGACAGGTTTTCTATGCTGATCCGCACAGACAGCCCTTCGGTCCCCAATGTGACGATTTGGCGCACCACGAAAGGCCATGGCCATTGATCGGTTGCATTGGGACGATGCTGATAGGCCATGACCAGTTCAGTGGCCGAATGGGTCTCCACCTCCCAGCTGCGCATTTGGCTGAAACCATGCAAGGCGTGAGGTGCAACCAATGGATGCGGGATGAGGTGGACGTGGTGCCCACCTGATTCAAATGTCGAATTGCTGACCAGATTGGACCACGGAGCCAGCGGATAACAACCCGCTTTGGGCCATTTCAACGGATCGAACGGCACACCATCCATCGGCATCAGGGCATCAATGCGTGATCCATCAGGCTGTTCAAGCCAGAATGAACCGATCCGTCCACCTTGCTGCGGATAGATGTCCGCATGCAAAAATCCTGCATTGAAAGGGCCAGCTTTTAGGGAATAGCTCGCTTCTGCGGACACGCCTTGGGCTTGTTTCACAATACCTCCCGCATGCTGATCATTTGGTCATTATGATCATTTGAAAGTGTGATCACTCTGATTTGTGATTTGCGTCATTCTGAAATTGGTATATTAATATATCAGTTATGTCAACTCGCCCTGTCCATTGATCAGGCCTGTGCGGAACGGGCGAAACGACATATCCTATGCCCATAGGCTCGCATGGAAACCCTTATAATGGCAATGGAAAGAGAAATAGGAAGGTGGCTGGATGAGAGTGCTGATCACAGGAGCAGCTGGCCGGATCGGACGTAAATTGCGTCATGAATTTCAGGGCCGCTTTGACCGGCTTGTCCTGTTCGACCGTTTGCCGATCACGGATTTGAAAGAGTCCGAAATCCAGTTTTGCGGTGAATTGACGGATAAGGCACTGCTGCTGCAGGCCCTGGACGGGGTCGATGCTGTCGTGCATCTGGCCTCTATCCCCCATGAGGCCCCCATGGAGGATATCATCCAGAATAATGTGATGGGCACATGGACGGTTTACGAACTGGCTCATTCCGCCGGTGTCAAACGGGTGGTCCATGGCTCGTCCAATCACGCTGTGGGCTTTTATCCACGCAGCGAGATCATCAACGAGTCGGCACGGGTACGACCCGATACCCGTTACGGGTTGAGCAAATGCTGGGGGGAAGCCGTCGGCCAGTATTATGCCGACAAGCACGGGCTGAAAAGTCTGCATATCCGCATCGGCAACGCGGCCGATCGGCCCGAACACGAACGGTCATTGGCACTATGGATTTCCGGGAGGGACCTGGCGCAACTGGTGATGATCGGGATTGAACATCCCGCCATCGACAACACCATTGTATACGGTATTTCACGCAATGCGCGTGCCTTTTACGATAATGGAGTGGCCGAGCAACTCGGCTATCAGCCGTTGGACAGCGCCGATGATTATGCAACAGACATTCTTCAAAGGACTGGACAATCCAAAGAGCCGTCAAACGAAAACCCTGTTGCCCAATATTATCAGGGCGGGCATTTTTGCACGCTAGAATTCAGCAACCCCGAAACAATGGCTCGTTTGAACAAGCAAAGCTGATCCCTGACCAGCGAACGGATGGCCTATTAATGGACGTTGATGGCCAAGGCTTTGGCGAAGGAGGCGATCCCGTCTTCTTCGACGGCGCGCAGAGCTTCCTCCAACGCGTCTTCCTCGGTTTCAAATCCATCCTCCCAGATGGTCGATCCGTCATTGTGATCGAGAATTTCGAGTGTCCACTCATCCTCGTCCGCATCACGGAAAATGATGATTTCAATCGTAATTCCGTCCTCTGTAAGTGTCTGGCTTAGCGGAGACTGGATGATGCCGAATTGGGTCATATGGGCCACGTGAAAGATTGGAAAACAAGACAAAGGGAAACGAAGGATTGGGACTATCTGTTCAAACAGAGCTCCAAAAAGAAAGAGCGCACCTGACGTGCGCTCTGGACTCTTGTGAGTCTCTGTATTCCTCCCCAGACCTGAGCCTTAGCCCACTGTCAATAAGCTAGCCTAACAGTGCGGAGCAGATATGCAAGTGCTGTTTGAATGAAAATGATAAGGATTATCTCTGTTGCTTAAACTTTTTTCTTGTTTTGATTAAAAAATAGGCACAAAAATGAGAATAATCCTTGCTTATGTTGCGGCGCACAAATAAAGTGAATGTATTGGTGTTGAGGTTTCGATCTCCATCATGCCCTCCTTGGGCGTTTCCTCCCTAGACTTGGGCCGCCAGCAATGGCGGCCTTTTTTTGCTGATTTCGTTTTTGGGGCTATGACCAAGCCATTCAGCCTATCCCATCAATCAGCTAGCAATCTAATCGGGACTGGTGTGCTGCACGGTGTCCTCGAGAATGGTGTGCCCGGGGAGACGCCTACATCTTTTTGTCCGGACAATCGTGCACCAGTACCATGCCGGAGACATCAAAATCCAGCATCACCGAACTGCCGACCACAAAGGGCGCGGCGCGTCCGGGAACGGTGACGAACAACGCGCCGAATTCGGTCTCGATGGTGTATTCCCACAAGCGGCCAAGGAAAAAGGCCTTGCTGACGACCCCTGCCGTGAGACCGCGATCAGCCGACAGGCTAATCGCATCGGGTCTGATTGCCAGTTTGGCTGGGCCTTGCCCCAATCCACGCTGAGGCAAGGTGAACCTTAACGGACCCAACTGGATATCGGCCTGCTGGTCTTTGACTTTATCGATCACCACATCGGTGATATTGGCGTCGCCGATAAAATCGACAATGAACAGATCGGCAGGTTCTGAATACAGTGTGTGTGGTGTGCCACGTTGTGCAATTTTGGCATTGTTCATGACGATGATTTCGTCTGATACCGCCAATGCTTCTTCCTGATCATGGGTGACATAGGCAACCGTGAGGCTCAGTCGTTGTTGCAACTCACGGATATCCTCGCGTACGCGGCGGCGCAATTTGGCATCAAGATTGGAAAGCGGTTCGTCGAATAACAGCACATCGGGTTCCAGCACCAATGCGCGGGCAACCGCGACCCGTTGCTGCTGTCCGCCCGACAGCTCAGATGGCATGCGCTCGCCAAGGCCTTTCAGCCCGACCATCTCAAGCACATGCTTGGCTTTGTCCTCGGCCATGCTCTTCTTCAGGCCTTGCACCGAGGGGCCATAGGCGACATTTTCCAGTACGCTCATATGTGGAAACAGCGCATAGGATTGGAAGACCATCGATACATTGCGATCGGCGGCCGAGCGCAGTGTCACGTCCTCGCCACCGATAAAAATCTGGCCGGCGCTGGGGATTTCCAAACCCGCAATCATGCGCAAAGTGGTGGTCTTGCCGCAGCCCGACGGGCCGAGCAGTGTCATCAACTGGCCAGGCTGGATGGTGAAGGAGACCTGATCGACGGCCGTGACCTTGCCGTAAAGTTTGCTGACTGCACGGAATTCAACCGACGCCTTGCGCGGTGAGAGGGGAGCTTGTTGGGTCTGCATCTCACGAAGCCTTTCTGCGGCCTAGCGCACGGTCGCCGACAAACAGTTGGATTAGGATGATCATGGCCAGCATCAGGGCAATCAGTACGCAGGAATAGGCAATTGCTACGCCGTATTCTCCCGCTTCGACCCGTCCGACAATATAGGTGGTGGCCATGTTGTATTTGGCAGATACCAGAAAAATGATCGCGCTGACCGAGGTCATTGTCCGCACGAAGGAATAGACCAGCGCCGTGATGATGGCAGGCCGCAACAGCGGCAGGATCACGCGACGCAATGTGGTCAGCGACGAGGCACCCAACGTCAGCGAGGCCTCGTCAAGCGAGGGATCAACCTGTGACAAAGTTGCCATGGTAGCGCGAATACCGACAGGAATATTGCGGAAAACAAAGCATATCACCAGAATCATACCCGTGCCGGTCATTTCAAACGGCGGCACGTTGAAGGCCAGAATGTAGCTGACACCGATGACCGTGCCGGGGATAGCAAAGCTCAGCATCGTGCAAAATTCAAATACGGATTTGCCAGAGAATTTCTGGCGCGATAGCAGATAGCCAATCAGCAATCCCAGAGCGGCGGTAAAGGGCGTCGAAATTGCCGCGACTTCCAATGTTGCGAAAAACGAATTCCAAGCGCTTCCGGAAAACTGCATGCCGAAATCGCTCGGCGTGATTTTGAAAGCGGTCTCGAAATGTTTCAGCGTCGGCGTGTAATCGCGCCCGAGGCTGACCACGAAACCACCGACCACGATGATGCCATAGACGCAGAGCATGAAAAGGCTCCACGGGATCACAAACAGTGCGCAAGACCATGATACGCCAGCAGGCAAGATAGCCGCCAGACCTGAATCGCCCTTGCCCGTCAGCGTGGTGTAATTTTTCTTGCCGATCCAGACATTCTGCACCCAAAAGGCTGCAAGGGTCATCACCAGCAGGATCAGAGCCAGCAAGGCGGCACGGCTTTCATCCACGGCCGAGCCCACGACTGCAAAAAAGATTTTGGTCGATAGCACATCGAAATTACCGCCCAGGACCAGCGGATTACCGAAATCGGCGAGGCTTTCGACAAAGCCGACCAGAAAGGCATTGGCCAGTCCGGGCCGCAGCAAAGGGAGTGTGATCGTGCGGAACGTGGTCCAGCGATCTGCCCGCAAGGTCTGCGCGGCCTCTTCCATCGACGGGCTGATGCCTTGGACGACACCCAGCAAGATCATGAAAGCAATCGGCGTAAAGGCCAGCAACTGCGCCAGCGTCACCCCGTATATGCCATAGATCCAGCGCGAGCGCGGAATGTCGAACCACTCGGACAGCAAGCCGGTGAAAAAGCCGGATCGGCCGAACAGCAGGATCAAGGCCAAACCGATCACGAAAGGCGGTGTGATGATAGGCAGCACGGATAACAACCGGATCACAGGCTTGAACGGCCACTGCGAGCGTCCGGCAATCAGCGCGAAAGCCAGCCCCAGCAGGGTGCTGCCTGCCCCGACAACGACCCCCAGAAACAGCGTGTTCCAAACCACGCCGCAATTGCGCGTCGAGGACAGGCAGGCCAGTCCCCAAATGCTCGGGTCATCAAGCTTATGCAGTGCCGCGGCAAAGGCCCATGTTGTGCCGCCACCCGGACCATCGGGAACCAAAACAGACTGGATCAGGACGCGACTGACCGGAAAAAACACAAACAGCGTGATCAGTCCGAAAGACAGCGTAATAGAGGAGACAATGAACGCATCACCCCGACACAGACCGAAACGGGCCAGCCCTTGCGACATCAGCATCAAAGCCGCCAGCAGATAGGCATAGCCGCCAAAGCCAAGACCCTGTTGGATCGGGATTGCCCCAAAAACCTGCGTGCCGACGATCTGTCCAACCCATGGCCAATCCCAGCCCCTCAAGCCGATTGCAAATCCCTGACCTAATAACATGACAAGGGCCAGCAATCCGCCCAGGCTCAGCAGCCAGGCGATCTGCCGTTGGCTCAGCCTGGGTAAGAGCACCAGAGACAGCGTGAACAAAGGCAGCAACAGACCCGCCAGCCAAACACTCTTGCCATGCGCCACCAGCCAGAAGGCCGCCAGCGAGCCATTGAGAGACGTGGCATCAAAGCTTGAGAGCCAATACCACGGCAGGACCAGCACAGACGCCCATGCCAGAGCAAGCAAGGCAAGCACGCTGCGTGGGAGGTGAGACAAGAACATCGGCGGTTCTACTATTTCGCAGCGTTTCTGACTTCCGCATCCCAACGCGCCAGCAGACGCTTGCGTTCTGCCGAGGAACCATATTTGGCAAAATCGAAATCAATCAGTTTCATCTCTTCCATCTTGGGAGCTTGCGCGGGCACAGGCGTCGCCTTGTTGGACTGGATCTGGTAGGACTTTGCCGGCGCTGCCAGTGACTGGGCCTTGGGGGTCAACGCCCAGTCATACCATTTCTTGGCGGCGTCGAGATTTTTTGCGCCCTTCACAATCGACATCGAGCCGATTTCATATCCGGTCCCCTCGCAAGGCGCGACGATCTTGACCGGTGCGCCTTCCACTGCGGTCGCGACATAATCATGCAGGAAGCCGATGCCGATGGTGGTTTCACCCAGACTGGTGGCTTTTGACGGTGCGGCACCGGATTTGGTATATTGGTTGATGTTTTTGTGCAGGGCTTTCATATAGTCGAAGGCCTTGTCCTCGCCCATCATCTGAACCATGGTGGCAATCAGCGTATAGGCTGTGCCAGACGAGTTCGGATCGGCTACCTGCACCTCATCCCTGAATTTAGGATTGATCAGATCAGCCCAGCATCTGGGCTCCGGCGTGTTCTTTTGGGCCAGCATCTTGGTGTTGTAACCGAAGCCGAGCGCACCGGAATAGATGCCGATGGTCCGTCCGTTCGATTGCTTCCAGATCTTGGCCGACCAGTCATGCATCTGCGGCAGCATCGGCGATTCATAGGCTTCGGTCAGCCCGTCCTCGGCGGCCTGCAGATGCGTATCACCCGTACCACCCCACCAGATATCCACTTTGGGATTACTGGCTTCCGCCTTGAGCTGCGCATAGGTTTCACCTGTGCTTTTGCGGGTCATCAGCACCTTGATGCCGGTTTCCTTTTCAAATTGTTCCGCCATCGGGCGGCACCATTCTTCCTGTACCGAGCAGATCAGTGTCAGCGATTGCTGCGCCGAGGCAGGGGAACTGACAGCTGCAAGCCCCATCACAAAACCAGCCACTGTGCCGAAGTATTTGAAAGCCTGCCGCATCGCCGTGTCCCCGCATGACTAATCGTATTCAATGATCGGTTTTTCTGCCCTTTTTGGCCATGTGGCCATGACAAACGACAGGATTTTGCCGTATCATGCACTTTTGTGACATGATCACAATAGCTCACTATGACACTTCGGGCGTAAAATAAGGGGAATGGCATGACCAGTATTTATAACCGGGCAACGGGAATTGCGCTCCTTTCATGGGCATTTTTATCGGGCGGTGTTGTGGCTGGTTCGGGGTCTGCCACGGCCCAAACTGCCGCACCGTCTGCCAACAGCGAGGTGACGATCTATTGCAGTGCCATTGCCGATTGGTGCGAGAAAATGCGTCAGGCTTTCGAGACCAAAACCGGCATCAAGACGTTGATGACCGTGAAAAGTGCAGGCGAGACCCTGGCTCAGCTCAAGGCGGAAGCTAGCAATCCCAAGGCCGATATCTGGTGGGCTGGTGGAGGCGACCAGCATTTGCAGGCCGCCGAATTGGGGCTCAGCCAGGACTATCGCTCTCCGATGCTGGCCAAATTGCATCCTTGGGCGGTCAAACAGGCCGAACAGGCCCAATGGCGTACGGTCGGCATTTATGCGGGCACCTTGGGCATTGTCTGGAACACCGAGCAACTGGCCAAGCGCACATTGCCAGCCCCCAAATGTTGGGCCGATTTGCTGAAGCCCGAATACAAAGACGAGGTGCAGATGGCGAATGCCCAATCCTCGGGCACGTCCTATGCCTTTATCGCCACTCTGGTGCAGATGATGGGCGAGGAGCCTGCTTTTGCCTATCTCAAGACGCTGCACCGTTCGGTCAACCAGTATCCACGCTCGGGTGCCGCACCGATGCAGAACGTGGCGCGGGGAGAGTCCACGATCGCGATCACCTGGATGTTTGCCGCTGTGGCAGAGGCCGAAGCGGGTTTTCCCGTCACCAACATCGCCCCTTGCGAGGGGACGGGATATGAAATTGGCTCGATGTCGATCATCAAGGGGTCCAAAAACCTTGATAACGCCAAACGCTTTTATGATTATGCCCTAACCTCGGAGGCGCAGGCGACAGGGGCTACGGCCAAATCCTACCAGATCCCCTCCAATGTCGAGGCCCCGCTGCCGCCCAAGACCCCCTTGCTGAACGAGGTCAAACTGATCAATTACGATTTCGCGACCTACGGCTCTGATGCCGTACGCACCCGCTTGATCAAGCGGTGGGAAGCCGAGGTACTCAACAGCCCGAAATGAGTTTCTCTATCAGATCAACCGCGCCCTGATGCTGCTGGTGATCATTTCGACGATGATCACCACCACAAAAATCACGGCCATGATCAACCCCACCTGATCCCAATAGAGATTGCTCAGCGCATTATCGAGGGCCACCCCGATGCCGCCCGCGCCCACCAGTCCCAGCACGGCCGATTCGCGGATATTGATATCCCAGCGCAGCAGGGCCACCGACCAGAATGACGGTTCAACCTGCGGCCAGATGCCCTTGGCCAGCACAACCGCATGCGGCGCTCCGGTGGCCACCAGCGCATCGACCGGGCCTTTTTGTGCCTCCTCGAGAGCCTCGCCGAACAGCTTGCCGATGAAGCCGATGGAGCGGAAGGCGATCGACATCACACCTGCCAATGCGCCGGGTCCGAAAATGGCGACGAACAGCAGCGCCCAGATCAGCGAATTGACCGAGCGGGAGGATACAAACAGCACCTGCGCCAGCCAATTCAGCACCGGAGAACGGGTGATGTTGCGCGCTGACAGAAAGGCCAGCGGCATGGCCAGCACCAGCGCCAACAGCGTGCCCAGCGTGGCGATGTGGAAGGTCTCGATCAGGGCCTCATGCACGGCCTTGGGATAGAAGGCCCAATCGAACGGCCACATCCGCACAAACAGATCGGCGGCCTGTTCGGGTGCATCATAGAGAAATTCGGGGATGATCTCGATGGTTTTGAAGGACCAGACCAGAGCCGTCACGCCGATGATCATCAGCATCGAACGGACAATGCGCTGGAAAGGCGTAAAACGCTGCCATTGACGGGTCGGTGTGGGGCTGCTCATTGCGTCACCGTGCGGATGCGGCTGGAGGCGATTTCGCACAGGATGATCAGTGCGATGATAATCAGCAGAATGGTTAGCACCACATCATAGTCGAAACGCTGATAGGCGGTAAACAGAGCCGCCCCGATACCGCCGCCGCCGACAATGCCCACCATGGTGGAATTACGCAGATTGGAATCGAATTGATAGACCGACAGCCCGATGAAGCGGCCGATCACTTGCGGCACTACCGCGAAAATCAGCACATTGATAAACGAGGCCCCCGTCGCCCTGATGGCTTCGATCTGCTTCAGACTTATTTCTTCGAGGATTTCGGCAAACAGTTTCGACACAAAACCCATGCTGGAAATAACCAGTGCCAGCATCCCCGCCAGTGCGCCGAAGCCGACTGCTTTGACAAACAGGATGGAGATGATGATCGGGTGAAAGCTGCGGCATACGGCAATCACCATGCGCGCGGTGGAGGCCAGCCACAGCGGCACCAGATTTCGGGCGGCGGCAAGGCCGAGCGGCAGGGATAGCAGCGTGCCGAAAAAGGTGGAAAGGATAGCGATCTGGATGCTCTCTATCATGCCGTCAGCAATCAGTGACAGCTTGTCGGGCGCGCTATTGGGCGGAAACATCCGCCCGAACAACTTGGCCGCATGGTCCAAGCCGCTGAGCAATCGCGCCAGACTGACATCGAGGATCGAGCAGACATAGAGCGTGTAGACAAGCAGGCCCGCATAGGCGATCCGCACCGGCCAGTTGGCGGGAAAAGCCGCTGGGCGTGACGGGGGGGCCGGACCTGTCATAGCCACATCTCGCCGCCGTAAATGGTTTTGAGATGGTGATCGGTGAGACCGTCGGGCGCACCGTCATAGACCACCTGTCCGCCCGTCATGCCGATAATGCGGCCGGCATAGCGTTTGGCCAGCTCGACATTGTGGATGTTGATCACCACCGGAATCCCGCGATCCGCGGCAATGCCGGTCAGCAATTCCATGATTTCGACCGAGGTTTTCGGATCGAGCGAGGAGGTGGGTTCATCCGCCAGTATCAGGGCTGGGTTCTGCATGATGGCGCGGGCGATGCCGATGCGTTGCCGCTGTCCGCCCGACAACTGATCGGCGCGGCGCGTGGCAAAATCGGCACTCAGGCCCACCGCCTCGACCAGCTCGAAAGCCCGCGCGATGTCGGTTTCGGAAAATTGCCGCAACAAGGCCCGCCAGACCGGCAGATAGCCCAGCCGTCCTGACAGGACATTCTCGATCACGCTCAGGCGTTCAACCAGGTTATATTCCTGAAACACCATGCCGATGCGCCGTCGCGCCATCCGCAGCGCATGGCCTTCAAGACTGGCGAGATCGCGCCCCTCGAACCAGATTTCGCCGGAAGTCGGGTTGACCAGCCGGTTTATGCAGCGAATCAGCGTCGATTTTCCGGTGCCCGACGGTCCGATAATCGCGGTCACACCACGCGCATCAATCTCAATCGTGATGTCTTTGAGCACAGGTTCGCCCGGCCGGTATTCTTTCCGCAAATGGCGGATGGACAGCAGGGCCTGTTCCTGCATGGCTTGAGGCATGGCAGATATCACTGTTTTGGTGCTGCCTGCTGTTGTTGCTCCAGTGCTTTTTTGGTGGCGGCATCTGCCTCGCGCTTGGCCTCGGCATCATAGGCATTCTTGTTATAGGGCGTCCCGGTCTTTTCCGCGACATCGCGCACCACAGCCCAGTCTTTCTGGTAGTTGATCGGCAAGAAGCGGTCATCGCCGTTGAATTCTTTCTGCATCTCCGGCGTGAAGTGGAACTGATAGAAACAGGCTTTGAGCTTTTCGGCCAATTCCGGTTTCAGATCATGGGCATAGGCAAAGGACGAGGTCGGGAAAACCGGGCTTTTATAGAGAATCCGGAAATCCTCTTTCTTGACCGTGCCGCGAATGATCATGCGATCATAGACATCTGAAGCCACGGGTGCCATGTCGTAATCGCCGGAGGCCACGCCTAGGGTGGATTTGTCATGTCCGCCCGACATCAACGGCTTGTAATCCTCCTCTGGCTTGAGACCCAGGTCAGGAAACAGCACGCGCGGGGCCAGATTGCCTGAATTCGAGGACGGCGAGGTATGGGCCACCCGCTTGCCCTTCAGATCGGCCATCGTGTTGAACGGGCTGGAGGCTTTGACAATGGCCAGCAGATTGTACCCCTGCACCTCGTCTCCGCGACCTTTGGCAGCAAACGGCACAGCCCCTGCCAGATTCACGGCAAAGCCGGTCGGTCCGGTCGAGAACCCCGCAAAATGCAGACGGCCCGAGCGCATGGCTTCGATTTCAGCCGAATTGGACTGGACGGGATAATAGATGATTTTCTTGCTCACGCATTTTTCGAGAAAATCGGTGAAAGGCTTGAACACATTGGCATAGATGGCGGGGTCTTCGACCGGCGTATAGGCCCAGACCAGTGTGCTCGGATCACGCCATTTCTTGGGGTCTTTGGGGGCGTCGGCCACCAGATCACGGTTCTCGTCGCAATATTGCGTATCGAGCTGGCCGCGATGGCTGCATTGGTCAGCCGTTTGCGCCTGTGCCTGTGGCTGGAGCCCAATCCATGCCGACAGCGCAACAGCACCGAACAGCATGCCGCGTGTGGCTCTCAATGATGCGCGCATCGTGTCTACTCCCGAATTTTTATAGCATTGATTGAGAGAAAGTTTGCGCCGCTTTTAGGGATGTTTCAAGCCAGTAAATGGAACTAGCGTATGCTTTTGCCGGTTCAATGCGCCAGATGCAGTGACTGGGCAGGATCGACATCGGGAATGGCGGCGATCAGGCGGCGGGCATAATCGCTTCGGGGGTGGTCGAACACCTGATCAACCGGCCCTTCCTCGATCACTTTGCCGTGCAGCAGCAGCAAGGCGCGGTCGCAGATATAGCGCACCACACCGAGATCGTGGGAGATGAACAGATAGCTCAGCTTCAGACTGTCTTGCAGTTCGGCCAGCAGGTTCAGAATTTGCGCCTGCACCGAGACATCAAGCGCGGAGGTTGGTTCGTCCAGGATCAGCATGTCCGGTTTCACCGCCAAAGCCCGGGCGATGCCGATGCGCTGGCGTTGCCCGCCCGAAAATTCATGCGGATAGCGGTGCAGATGCCGCACGCCCAAGCCGACCCGCTCGAGCAATTCCACCACCCGATCGGTGCGCGCGGGGGCCGAGAGTTGCAGGCGGTCGTGATGGATGAGCAAAGGCTCGCCGATAATGTCCTGCGCACTCATCCGCGGATTGAGCGAGGCATAGGGATCTTGAAACACAATCTGGATTCTGGCGCGCATTTCGCGCAGTTGAGCAGGGGACAGCCGCGCAATATCGCGGCCCTCAAACAGCATTTCGCCGGAGCTCGGCTTTTCCAGTCCGATCAGGCAGCGCGTCAGCGTGGTTTTGCCCGATCCCGATTCCCCGACCACGCCGAAGGCCGAATTGGCGGCGATGGTGAAGCTGACATCGTCCAGCGCCGTCACTGCAGGACTGCCGCGCCGTGCCGGATAGATTTTGCTCAAACCTTTGACCTGCAACATCACGCGGAAACTCCCGCTTTGATGCAGGCCACACCATGGCCATGGCCGAGATCGGCCTCGGGCGGTACGGCCTCGCGGCAACGGGCTTCGGCCAATGCGCAACGCGGCGCAAAGCGGCAACCCTCATGCGGCAGATAGGGATCCGGCACGCTGCCGCCCAGCCCCTGCAGGGTGCCCTTGCGGGTCTTTTGGGTGGGCACTGCACCCAGCAAGGCCTTGGTATAGGGGTGACTTGGATTGTTGAACACATCGGCCATGATCCCGCGCTCGATGATGCGTCCGGCATACATCACCGCCACATGGGTGCACAGCCGTGCCACAACCCCCAGATTATGGGTGATCAGCAATACGGCGATATTGTCTTCGCGCACAATGTCGAACAGCAATTTCAGAATTTGCGCCTGCACCGATACATCCAGCGCTGTGGTGGGTTCATCGGCGATCAGCAGATCGGGGCGGCCAATCAACGCCATGGCGATGAGGACTCTTTGGCGCATGCCGCCTGAAAACTGGTGGGGATAATCATCCAGCCTGTTGTGTGCATCATGAATACCGACGCGCTCCAGCATCGCTATGGACCGCTCGCGCGCCTCGCGCTGTGCGCTCCGGCTCCAGCGATTGGCTCCCATGCTGTGCAAGGCAACATCAATCATCTGTTCGCCGATCCGGAACAGCGGGTTCAGATTGGTGGTCGGATCCTGGAAGATCATGCCGATCCGGCGGCCTCGCAAAGCACGCATGGCATTTTCGGAATGACCGAGAATATCATGCCCGTCAAAATGGATCGCGCCTTGCCCGTAACGCGCTGGCGGCGACGAGACCAGTTTGGAGACCGATAGGCCGGTCAGTGATTTTCCGCACCCGGTTTCACCGACCAGCCCGCAAATCTCGCCGCGTTCAAGCGTCAGATCGACGCCGTTCAAAATCTGCGCTTCGCCGTCAAAGGATTGGATACTCAGATGAAGGTTCTCGATCGACAACAAGGCCATGTCAGCGCCTCGCTTTCGGGTCGAACAGATCACGCAGGCCGTCACCCAACAGGTTGAAACCCAAGACAGCAAAGAAAATCGCCAGTCCCGGAAAAATCGCAGTCCACCAGTAATCGGGCAGATAGCCGCGCGCCAGTGAGAGAAGTGACCCCCATTCCGGTGTCGGCGGCTTTACACCGATGCCGATAAAGCCGAGTGCCGCCACAGCGAGAATCGCAAAGCCCATATCCAGTGACATTTTGATGATGATCGGTGACATCACATTGGGGAGCACATGCCGAAGCAGAATACGGCTATCTGATGCCCCCAAAGCGCGGGCAGCCTGGACGAACAGGTCTTCTTTCTTAGCGATCACCTCGCCACGCATCAAGCGCGCAAATCCTGGCCACCAGGACATCGAGATCGCAAACACCATATTGTCGAGACCGGCGCCAAGGGCGGCGGCAATCGCCATGGCGAGAATAAGTGAGGGCAGTGTCAGCATCAGATCGGTCAGCCGCATCAGCACATCATCGATCCAGCCGCCGGCATAGCCCGCCAAAGCACCGATCAGACCGCCGATAATGGCCGCAATCATGACAACGCCAAATCCCGCGATGAGCGAGACGCGGGCCCCTGCCATCACCAGCGAAAACACATCCTGTCCCAATTCATTGGTGCCGAACCAATAGAGGGAGGAGGGTGGTTTGAACCGTGCCGCGGTATTGATGCCACCACTGATATGCTCGGGAAAAGGCACGATCCACGAACCGGCAACAGCAATCAGCATGAGCACCAGCACAATGGCCAGCCCTGCTATCGACAGGCCGCTTTGGCGGAACCGATAGATGCTGCGCTGCCAGTTCTGCCAGCGGGAGGGATGGGCGCCGTTATGATTGGTCATTGATAGCGCACCTTGGGATTGATGACGCCATAGAGCAGGTCGATTGCCAGATTGACCAGAACGAAAATAAAACCAATCGACAAGGTCACACCCATTACAGGCATGAAATCCTGTGTCACGATCGCCTTGGTGGCATAAAGCCCGATGCCAGGCCAATCAAATACTGTTTCAACCAGAACCGAACCGCTCAACAGCCAGCCGATATAAAGGCCGATCACTGTCAGGGTCGATGAAAAGGCGTTTCGCAGCACATATTTCAGAATGATCAGAGATTGCGACAGGCCCAGTGCGCGCTCGGTCAGCACAAAATCCTGCTGCAACACATCCAGGGTCGAAGCACGCATCATGCGGGTGATGGTGGCCAGCGGCGAGAGGCTCATCGCCAAAGCAGGCATCAGCAAATGCTCGCAACTGGTGGTGAATGCCAGCCAGTCCCCCGCCAGCAGGCTGTCGAGGGTCAGCATGCCGGTGACGGTAGGCGGTGGAAGGTCGATGATCGGAAAACGCCCGTTGAGGGGCAACCAGGCCAGCGACATTGCAAAGACCAGTTGCAGCACAAGCGCCAGAAAAAAGCGCGGCATGGCAATCGAGGCCAGCGAGAGAATCCGGATCAGATAATCGGGCCAGCGATTGGCGGTAATGGCCGACAGCAAACCCGCCGGAATACCAATTACAATGGCCAGGATGATTGCTGCAAAAACCAGTTCGAGTGTTGCCGGCAGATAGATTTTCAGATCGGCCGCCACTGGCCTGCGGGTCAGAACCGATTGCCCCCAATCGCCTTGCAACAGGCCGCTGGCATAGTGCCAATATTGCTGGGGCAGGGGTCTATCCATCCCGAATTCGCGGGTGAGCGAGGCTATTTCTTCGGCACTGGCCTGTGGTCCGGCTGCCAGCTTGACAGGATCACCCGGCAAGATATGCGAAATTGTAAAGACAAGCAGCGTCAGCCCGATAAATACCGGAACAAGCAGGACAAGACGACGGATAATGAATCTGATCATCTGGCGATTATGGTCCGGCAGCAGGGGCGCGACAAACCGCGCCCCCCGCCTTTGAGCTTATTTCAGGGACAGCGGAAAAAATTCGACTGCATTGCTTGCCACGGGTGTGAAGATGAAGCCCTGCACATCGCTGCGCAAAGCCAGCTTGCGCTTTTCCAGCACGCCAAAAATATCTGGTGCATCTTCCACGATCTGCTTTTGCATATCCAGATAGATGGTTTGGCGTTTGGCTTGGTCTGTTTCCGCGCGACCAGCCAGAATCAGAGCATCGACTTTTGGATTCTTGTAGACAGGATTCTGCCAGTTGCCGTTGCGCGAGGAGTGGTAGGCAGCAAACGCGATATTATCAGGATCGCCGTAATTGGCGGTCTGATAGACGGGGAAGAAATCAGCCATCTTGTCGGGAGAGGCGGTCGAAGCCACCATATCGGGCCAGACCATCGGCTTGATATCCAGTTCGATATTCAGCTTTTTGAGGCTATCGAGCAGAACCAGCGCAATACGGCGTTGCTGTTCAAGTCCAGACACATGCACCATGGTCAGCTTGATGCCGCCATTGGGAACTTTGGATTTGGACAGAAACTCCTTGGCCTTGTCCAAATCGGTGGTTGGCACCACCAGCTTGGGGTCATGCCCGAAAATACCGTTGGGCAGCGGGCCAACCATCAACTGGGCATAGCCTGCCGAATCCAGCATGGCCTGATAGTTGAAGGCATAGGAAATCGCCTTGCGCAGATTGATGTCGGCCAGCGGACCATGCTCGGTGTTGAGCTTGATCGAGAAGGTGCGGAATTCGGGCTCGATGATGGAGACAACACCGGGCTTGTCTTTGAGTGCATCCATATCTTCGCTGGTCAGATCCAGAGCCATATGCGCTTCGCCGCGCTGAACGGCCAGACGCTGGTTTGATGTTTCACGAATAATGCGCCATATCGCGCCAGTCAGATTGCCGCCACCACTTTTCCAGGGGCTTGCCACTTTTTCCAACTCGTAGAGATTGCCCGGCTCGGCCCGTTTCAGCATGAAAGCGCCTGAACCCGCAATGTTGGATTTCAGCCATGTCTGGCCGTCATCCGAGCCTTTGTTGTCCTCGACCAGTTTCGGATTGATGATCCACAACCATGGCAGAACATGCGGGAAAGCGACGAAGGGTTTGGCCAATTTGATCTTGACGGTCTTGGCATCGACAACGCTGACCGAATTTTCATCCACAATGCCGGCAATCATCCAGGCATTGCCCTTTTTCAGCCGCACCAGACGGTCGAAAGAATATTTGACCGCGTCCGCTGTGACAGGCGAGCCATCGTTGAACTTGGCTTTGCCATCGAGTTTGAAGATATATTCCATGCCATCGGGAGAGACCGAGAAGGATTCTGCCAGATGCGGCTTGACCTGTGGCGGGTTCCCTTCCACGCGGACCAGCGGATCATAGAGATTGCGCAAGAGCGCCGAGGCGGAATAGCCGGTGGCCACATGCGGATCGAAATTAGGGACATCCTGATTGCTGGCTACAACCAGAATTTTACGCGGCGCGGTTTGCGCCTGCGCATGGGGGACAACAGCTGTGTTGATGGCACCCAACACCGTGGCCATGGCAACCCATCGCAATAATGACTTGAACTGTTTCATGCTTTACTCCTGCCTTCACCAGAGGGATTGTCAATTGCTGCTCCGAATATGCCTCTTCACATCCGGGCTTTGCATGGTTCATTCTTGCACGCCGTAATCGCGCAAGGCCGTATCCTTCGAGATCAGGCCATTGGCCAGATCATTGATCACCAATTCTGTCTTGCGTTGACGAGGGTCGCCGAAACCGGCTCCGCCTGCAATGACAATTTCAACCACTTCATCAGGATTATTCAAACTGACCAGATCGCCGGTCCCGCAATCATGCAACAGCTTGCCTTGCAGGTCCATGACAACGCCACGCGCTTCTCCTCCTGCGTGACCGCCGAACAAGCCATCGGTCGGGTTGCCCACCCCTTCGGGATAGACCGAGACCAGCGTGGTTTGCTGGTCGGCTTCAAGCTTCCTGAAACGGATGCGCTGTCCAAGCCCGCCGCGTTGCTGGCCGGAGCCGCCTGAATCTTGAAGATAGGATTTCTCCAGGACCAGCACCGGCACGCGCGTTTCAAACAATTCGATCGAGGTATTAGCTGCCGAGGTTGGCCACAGCAGTCCTGACTTGCCATCATGCTGCGAGGAGGCCCCCTGACCGCCGCCGACAAACAATAAATCGCTATAGATCGTCCCATCGGCGGTCTGGCCATAAATGTTTGCCGCCACCGGCAGGCCAGTAAAGGCCTGCACCTGATCGGATGCCGCATCAGCCAGCGCGCGGAAGATGTTGGGGGCGATATACCACCCCGTCCGCGTACGAATATTGACGGATGCCGGACGCTTGGGATTGAGGATCGAGCCTTCGGGCGCCTTGACGGTGAAGGGCCTGTAGCAACCGGCATTGCCGCGCACCGATGGGGTCAGCATGCATTTCAGTGGATAGGTTGCATGCGCCGCGGTGTAATTCAGCGTCGAATTCAGCCCTCCACGCGGCAATTGCGGCGGGGCGCCGGCGAAATCGACTTCGATCTCGTCATCTTTGACGGTTACCGCCACCGGATAGGTCAGCACCTCGCCCAACGGATTGTTCTGGATCGTCGAATGGTAAACCCCATCGGGAATGGAACGAATGGCTTGGCGCATTGCCTGTTCGGAACGGTCCTGCACGACATGGGCAAGGGCACGCAAATCCTCCATGCCGTAATCATCCATGAAGGACAACAGACGTTCCGCGCCCAGGCGGTTGGCACCCACGAAAGAGTTCAGATCACCGATCACCTGATCGCTGTTGCGGACGTTTTCGGCGAGCAGGCGATACAGCGATTCATTGGGGACACCCGCCTCAAACAGCTTCATCGGCGGGATCTGGAAACCTTCCTCGTAGATCTCGCGGGCACGCAGCGAATCCTTGGTGCCGCCGATATCGGACACATGGCCAACCGTGCCGAGCAGCCCGACCAACTTGCCCTGCCGGAAGCATGGCGTGACCACTGCAATATCAAACAGATGACCAGCACAGAGCCAAGGGTCATTGGTAATAAGAACATCCCCTTCGCGCAGCGTTTCGGGCGGGTAGCGTTCCAGCAGCGCTTTGACGGCGAGTGGTAAAGTCAGATTGAACACCGGCATAGCGCGCGGCGAATGGGCCAGGGTTTCACCCGTGGCATCGAGTAACTCGCAGGCAAAGTCCTGGGATTCTGAAATCACCAGCGAGAAGGCCGTACGACACACCGTCAGCCACATTTCTTCCACGACATTGACGAGACGGCTCCACATGATTTCGAGCGCGATCGGATCGCGTTCGATCACGTTGATTGCATCAACCATCGGCATATCGGCACGGATCATAATCGGTGCCTGATCTTGCGCGCCAATGCTGATGCGAAGATTGCCAACCTCATCGACACTGACCCGATCGCGCGGCGGAATCACCGTCGTGGCCTCGCGCTCCTCGATAATCGCCGGACCCTCGATAGTGGTGCCGGTTTTCAGGGCATAGCGGTCATAGACCGGCGTGGTGACAAAGGCATGATCGAAATAGGCTTCGCGCGTGCCCTTGAGCGCCGTGGTCCGGGTTGCGTCCTGCTCCGCGACCAGCGAAAGCTGCGGTGTCGGACCCGAACAGCGCACACGAAAATTGATGGCCTCAATGCGCGCATCTTCCGGCGGCTCGGTGAAGCGGCGGGAATAGACATCGATAAAGGCGTTGCGAATGGCCTTGAGGCTGTCATCGCCCAACTGGCCTGCGGGCAGGGGAACAGCAATATCGTGCATCTGTCCGACCAGACGCATATCGGCGCTGCGCTCGGTGATGACGCTATCTTGCGCAATGCCTGCGTCCACCAGATTGGCTGTGGCCTGTGCGGCAAGGCCGTCCAGAATGTCGTTGACTGCCGCGCTGTTCCAGCCTGCCTTGAATTCGACAGGCATCGAGCGGGCGTTTTCAAAACTGAGAGGGGCTGCCAGAAAGCCCAAAGCGGATGCTGCGCCCGATGCTGGCGGAATAATGACTTCGCGCACACCCAAGGCCGCTGCCACTTCGGCAACATGGGCAGGGCCTGCCCCACCAAAACCGACCATAGCGTAGCTTCGCGGATCCTTGCCCTTCTCGACCAGATAGACGCGGGCGGCTGAGGCCATGCTTTCGACGACGACCTTGTGAATTCCTGCCGCTGTCTCCTCAACGGACAGGCCGAGCTGCAAGCCTACCCGTTCCATCGCCGCGCGTGCGGCGGGCTGATCGAGCGACATCCGGCCACCAAGAAAAAATCCGGGATCGTAATAGCCCAGCAGCAAATTAGCGTCTGTCACGGTGGGCTGAAGGCCACCCATGCCATAGCAGGCAGGGCCGGGATCGGAACCTGCCGATTGCGGACCAACCCTTAGCAGCCCCACTTCGTCGATGGCGGCAATCGAACCGCCACCCGCACCGATTTCAATCATATCAATGACCGGTGCCTTGATCGGCAGGCCGGATCCTTTTTTGAACCGGTGAATACGCCCTGCTTCCATCATCGGGGCGATTTCGGCTTGCCCGTCCTCGATCATACAGGCCTTGGCGGTGGTGCCGCCCATATCGAAGGAAATGATATCGCGTTTGCCGGCGCGCAAGCCGAACAAAGCGGTGGCAAGCCCACCTCCTGCCGGTCCGGATTCCAGCAGCCTGATCGGAAAACGCCGCGCGGTATCAAGGGACGTCAGCCCGCCCGCTGAATGCATCAAGCGCAAGGCGCCGCCAAAGCCCCTTTGGCGCAGTTCTCTTTCCAGCCGCGTCAGATAACTGTCCATGAGAGGTTGCACATAGGCATTGGCGCAGGTGGTGGCGCAGCGTTGATATTCCCACAATTCCGCGACCACATCATGCGATAGCGACAAGGCCAGCTGCGGATAATGCCGCTTGGCCAATTCCGCCACCCGCAATTCATGGTCGGGATTGGCATAGGAATGGAGAAAACACACCGCCACGGCGGTGACATCCTGTGCGGCCAATTCACCCAGTCTTGCCAGCACATCGTCGTCACTCAGGTTGACAATGATCTTGCCGTCTCGGTCCATCCGCTCCCTGACTTCGAGCCGCAAGGCGCGCGGCACCATCGGTTCGGGAAAGCCCAAAAACAGATCATAAATATCGTAACGCTGTTCGGTGCCCATTTCGAGAATGTCACGAAAGCCAAGGGTGGTGATGAGCCCGACTTTGGCGCCGTTGCGCTCGATGATCGCGTTGGTCACCAAAGTAGTGCCATGGATCATTTCGCTGACATCCGACAGCGAGATACCGGCCATGGCGACCAGCTCCTGCAAGCCGGTCAGCGCTGATTCTGACGGGTCGTGCGGTGAGGTCAACCGCTTGTGCAGTGTGACAGCCCCATGGTCATCGTCATAGAGAATGAAATCGGTGAATGTACCGCCAATATCGAAACCGATGCGCCAGCGGCCAATTGATCCCGAACCCTTTGATCCAGAGGCCTTTATTTCTGGGGCCTGTGATGGCGTGGATTGCTTTGATCCCGAGATGTGTCGGTTCATATCTGCTGTACTCCAGATGGACTCTTTTTTGGACGCATCCTGTCAATGAGCGGCTGCCCATGATCATTGAATTGCCGGGCGAGACGGCTTGTGATCTCTTTCATTCTTGTGATGATGTGATCGCGTTCTAGCTGGGATATTGTGGCAGCCGGAAAGGCGATACAGAGACTGAGGGCCAGATTTTTGGCAGGATCGACAACCACGGTTGCCAGGGCTCCCACGCCATGATTGGTCTCGTCATAGGCCTCGGAATAGCCGGATTGGCGCACCTGATTGATCCGTTTCATCAACTCTTCCAAAGTGGGAGGTGCGCGTTCGGTCGGGACATCCATTCCTTTGGCGTAAAGCAACTGAATGGCTCTGTCATCCATGCGTGACAGCAAAGCGCGGCCCGTTGCACTTGCCGAGGCCTGCAGGCGCCTTCCAATAACGGTGGCGACCCGAAGAACCTGTCGGCCCTCATGCCCTGTCAGTCCGATGACATCTTGATGGTCGAGTGCCGAGACATAGCCGGTGTGGCCCGTCTCCTCGACCAATTCGCTGACGGCTGCATCGGCGCGCGCGAGCAGGCTCATATCCACTTTATTGATTTGTGCGAGGTGAATAAGGAGTGGAGCAGGACGGTATTTGCGTCCGACTTTCGAGACTTCAAGAAATCCCGCATCGCGCATGGCATTCAATAGGCGCGAGGTTGAGCTTTTGGGGGCGCCACGCAGCGCCACAATATCGGTCAGCGTCAATTCCGGACGTTCGTCTGAAAAGCACCGCAACACGTGCGATGCTGAATGGAGAATCGTCATCGCTACCTCTAAGAATTCCATTTAATGGAACTAAGGTTTCATTAATCAAAAAGCTAACACAGAGATGGCTGATCGACAAGCGTGAGCATTGTTTGCTGTGCACTTGTGAATCATGCAACTCGGGTTGATCTTGTTCCTGTTAAAAGAGCATGCAACCTGCCACACTCAGGCAGGCTAACAATCGGGCCTTTCGGGGCAAACTGGTTTGGAGGAGAGAGTGATGGGTAAAGTGCATGTGGTGAATCATCCGCTGATCCAGCACAAGCTGACCTTGATGCGCGATGTGTCGACTCCGACCCAATCTTTCAGGCAATTGCTGAACGAAATCGGCATGATGCTGTGTTACGAGGTCACGCGCGATCTGCCGACCGAACTGGTCGAGGTTGAAACGCCGCTTGGGCGCACCATGAAGCCGCAACTCTCCGGTAAAAAGCTGGTTTTTGCGCCCATTTTACGGGCCGGAGTGGGTTTTCTTGATGGAATGCTTGAGCTGGTGCCCGCTGCTCGTGTTGCCCATATCGGGCTTTACCGCGATCCAGCCACGCTGCAGGCAGTTGAATATTATTTCAAGGCTCCCAGCGATGTGGTAGAACGGCTCGTGATTGTGATGGATCCGATGCTTGCCACGGCCCATTCGGCCATTGCTGCGATTACCCGTTTGAAAGAACGCGGTGTTCACGACATCCGGTTTGTCTGTTTATTGGCTGCCCCTGAAGGGCTTGCAACTTTTCAAGCCGCCTTGCCCGAGGTGCAGATCTGGACGGCAGCGATTGATGACCACTTGAACGATCATGGATATATCGTGCCGGGTTTGGGTGATGCGGGTGATCGCATCTATGGTACCAAATAAGCCCGTCCCGGTTTGATCCTTCTTTTTGAAAGCGTGCAATGACCACTCCGACACCCGCTTCTGCGGCTCAAGACACGCATCCTGTCAAAGCTCCTGAAACCCTGACCGCTGCACCCGCTGCATCCGTGATGATGGGTGCTCTGTTGATGGTGCTGGCTACCGTCTGCTTCGTGTGTCTGGATGCGACGCTTAAAATGCTGGTGCGCAGCCATGATGTGTTGTTTCTGTCGTGGGCGCGCTACTTGTTTCAAGTAGTTTATTTGCTGATGCTGCTTCCGTTTTTTGGAGGGACCAAGCTGCTTCGTACCCGGTTTTTGCGCGTGCACATGTGGCGCGGTGCTTTGATGCTGGGGTCGACGGTCTTCATTGTGCTGGCCCTTAAATTCATGCCGATGGCACAAACTTATGCCATCACCTTCTCGACCCCTTTTCTGGCCGTGATCCTTTCAACCGTTTTTCTGAAAGAAACGGCATCCCTGTTGCGGTGGGGGCTGATTGTGCTGGGCTTTGCCGGCGTGATGCTGGCAATCCAGCCGCAAGCGCCCGACGCCGGTCTCTTTCTGGTGTTTCCTCTGTTGATGGCGCTGTCGAGTGCAGGATTCCAGGTGACCACGCGGGCCATCGGCGTGCGCGAGCATCCTTTGACCATGATGCTGTTTAGCGGTTGTGTCGCCGTGGCTCTGACCGGCGTGCTGCTCCCCTGGACGTGGAGTGATTTGACATGGCCGGAATGGGGATTGCTGGCCGGTGGGAGCCTGTTCGGCACCATGGCGCATTTGTTGCTCACACAGGCATTGCGATTGGCCCCGACATCCATTGTTTCGCCGATGAGCTATGCGCAGATCATTTCTGCAGGGCTGATCGGCTATTATGTGTTCGGTGAAACACCAACCACCGCGACCTTGTTGGGTGGCCTGGTTGTGGTCGCAAGCGGCATTGCCTTGCTGCAGACGAAAAAGTGAGATCAGTCTGGATTACGGTCATTCTCATGCGTCATCCAGCAGATGGCGCGCTCGACCGCAGAAAGAAGACAAGCGAGCATCATCAAAAACCCGAAGCGTTGCGAGAGACACGATCGATCTCGCCCCGGTCAAGGCCCAGATCATACAGATCGCGATCTGTCAGCAGGGACAATTCACGCACGGTCTGGCGATAGCTCCACCAGCGGTTCAGGCGTTCGAACAAGGCAGTTAACAGCAACATCATTTCGCTCCAGAGGCAGGAAGATTATATTTCTGATATGTGATTGATACCGGTATATTGCGGCGCAATAATGACAAAACAGTGAAAAATGCTTGATTTTGACGGGTTTCAAAATTTAACAACGCTATTTCTCAAATTTTTTTATAAAAATAATGAAAAAAATAGGTCAATATCACTTGCCTTTTGTGCGGTGCATCAATATAAAGAGGAAGTGATGTCGAGGTTCATTCCTCCATCATGCCCTCCTTGGGCGTTTCCTCCCTAGACTTGGGCCGCCAGCAATGGCGGCCTTTTTTTTCGCGCCCACTGAACATGCGCACACAGGGGAGGGCCTTCGGCATGCCGTGCAGACATCCCACCCCTTTTGGGCCTATCGCGACCCCCCACTGGGTACAGATTTCCATTTTTCGGGATCAATTTCATACGCTTGCCAAGGGCAGATCAATCGGTCATGCTACGTTTGACCAATGAGTCAGTGTTGACTTTTTCAGGGGGACTAATCCAATGGTTACGGGCTCTAAACACAAAAAGGCGGCTGTCGCAGCTGTTGTCGGCAATGTGATGGAATGGTATGATTTTGCCGTTTATGCTTATGTGGCTAGCATCATCGCCAAGAAATTCTTTCCCGGTCAGGACGAGGTCGCCGCGCTGTTGTCGGCCTTTCTGGCTTATGGCCTGGGCTTTGTCGCCCGTCCGCTAGGTGGCATCATTATTGGACGCTTCGGCGACACCAAGGGTCGCAAGGCGGCTTTGTTGCTGACCATTTTCATGATGGCCGGCGGTACGGTGATGATCGGTCTTCTGCCGACCTATGAACAAATTGGTTTTTACGCTCCCTTGTTACTGGTTGCCGCGCGTCTGATGCAGGGCTTTTCGGCAGGTGGCGAATGGGGCACATCAACCGCCTATCTGGTGGAATGGGCTCCGAGCAACCAGCGCGGCTATTACGGCAGCTTCCAGCAAATGAGCGTGGTTGCGGGCCTGTTGTTGGGGTCTGGCATCGCCGCTTTGATGAATACCGTGCTGACGGCAGAGGATATGCAGGGTTGGGGCTGGCGCGTGCCGTTCCTGATCGGCGGCATTCTTGGCCCGATCGGCCTCTATATGCGCCGTGAGATGGAAGAAACTCCCGCTTATGTCGCCGCGATCGAAGCGGCACCGGAGGCCGATCAGCCTTCGGGTCTGGTACTGGCGATACGGGCTTTCGGTTTCACCATTGTCTGGACCGTTTGCTTCTATGTCTTGCTGAACTATATGCCGACATGGACCCAGAAATATCTGAAACTGACGGCTGCGCAGGCCTTGTGGGCCAATACGATCGGCCTTTTGGTGCTGGTGGTGGCCATTCCGTTGATGGGCCATCTGTCGGACAAGTTAGGCCGCAAGCCTTTGTTGCTGGCCTGCTGTGCCTGTTTCGTCGTTGTCCCGCTGCCGGTGTTCAACTTCCTTATATCGGGTTCGGTCTCCTATATGGAGCTGATTGCGGTACAGGTGGTTTTTGCCTTGATGATCTCGATGTTCTCCGGTGCTGGTCCGGCGGCGATTTCGGAAATTTTCCCGACGCGTAGCCGTTCGACATGGATGACTTCGGGTTATGCGCTGGCAGTGGCGATCTTCGGCGGCTTTGCACCGTTCATCGCAGTCTGGCTGATTACGACCTTCGATTCACCGATTGCCCATAGCTATTATCTGATGGGTTCTGCTGTGATTTCGACCGTGGTGATCTGGGGTCTGAAGGAAACAGCCTTTACGGACCTGAAATAAGCCATGCAGATCAGGTTCGACGGCCAAACCATTCTTGTCGTAGGGGCAGCCAGAGGCATTGGCAGGGCCATTACCGAGGCATTCGCCCGCGATGGCGGAACGGTTTTTGCCGCCGACCTGCTGGCTGATGAGGTGCGTCACTATGCCGGGGCCTTCAACAAGGCCCCGGCAGCATCAGGCCAAGGGCATATCGAGGCGCGGGGTGTCGATGTGACCGACCGTGCAAGCCTGTCGGTCTGTGTTGCGGATATTGTCCGGCAACAGGGGCGGATTGATTGTCTGATCTATGTGGCGGGCGGGGTTCGTGGCCAATCGCCGAAACCGATCGAGGAGGTCGCGGCCGACGATTTCGCCGCGATCGTCGATGCCAATCTGACCGGCGCTTTTCTGACCGCTCAATCGGTGGTGCCGATCATGAAAAAGGCTGGAAAGGGGCGGATCGTGGTGATTGCGAGCCGCGCCGGTCTTGCCCCCAGCCTGACAGGGATACAAAGCTATGCCGCCGCCAAACACGCGCAAGTCGGGCTGGTCAAACAGTTAGCCCACGAGTTGGGCCAGTTCGGCATTACCGTCAATGCGGTGGCTCCGGGTTTTATGGCGACCAGCCCCGATTATGTCCGGCAATGGAACAGCTATTCGGATGAAACCCGCGCCAATTTTACCAAAACCATTGCAGTCCGCCGGATGGGGCAACCTGAAGATATTGCGGATGCGACATTGTTTCTTGCCTCTGACCACGCCTCGTTCATTACAGGCCAGACCCTGCCGGTAACAGGATCGCCACTTTGATCCGGTGACATTTTTGAAGGAGAACCACTCATGACCACAACAGCAATGGAACCTTGGCAGTGGCCTGAACCTCATTGGCGCAAACTTGTGAATCAGGTGCGTGCGGGACGCTCCTACCGGCCCGCTGGCTGGAAGAATGGCGCACGCTGTGCTTTTGCTTTGTCCTTCGATGCCGATCATGAAACCAATGAATTGCGCGATGGCGGAAAATCGATCGGGCGGATGGCTTGGGGTGAATATGGCACCCGCGTCGGTGTGCCCCGTATTCTGAAACTGCTCAAAAAATATGATGTTCCTGCCACCTTCTATGTTCCCGCAGTGGCTGCGATGCTGCACCCTGAAGAACAGCGGCAGGTGATTGCCGAAGGCCATGAAATTGGTATCCATGGCTGGATCCACGAATTGAATTCTGTGTTGCCCTACGAGGTCGAGCGCGATCTGATGATGCGTTCTGCCGACGAGCTGGAAAAGATCACCGGGGTCAGGGCTGTCGGGCTGCGCACACCTTCATGGGATTTTAGCCCCAATACGCTTAAAATCGAGCGTGACATGGGGCTGCTTTATGATTCCTCGCTGATGGCTGATGAGGATTGTTACGAATTACTGCTCGATGGCACGCCCTCCGGTGTGGTCGAATTGCCGGTAGAGTGGGTACGTGATGATGCGGTCTATTTCATGATGCACCGTTTCCAGTCCCTGCGCCCCCATACGCCACCCGCCTCTGTGCTTGATATTTTCCGGCGTGAGTTTGAAGCGGCATATGAGGAAGGCGGTATTTTCCAGCTGACCACCCATCCCCACATCATCGGCTATCGGTCGCGCATCTGGATTATTGAGGAATTGATCCGCATGGCCAAGGCCAAGGGCGATGTTTGGTTTGCAACCCATGCTGATGTTGCACGCTTCGCCAAAGAAAATGCAGCCTGATCAGCTTGATTGACTCTGCACCATCAGGCCGATGCGCCTGATGGCAGCCGGCACAGGCTCGATCAGCCTGACAGGCAGACGGGGAGCCAAAGCGCGGGCGGCCAAAGCCAGCGGCCCGCCGCCGATGATCAACGAGGCCGTATCGATGCCTGTCTGTTGTATCGCCGCGTGGCAGGCCTCCTCCAGGCGTTCGACCAGCAAAGCCGGATCACGGGTCACTGCAACGGGATCGCCGCGCGTCAGAAAAACACCGTGAAAGAGCGGGCGTAACCCTAGCCGATCGGCCATTGACTGGATTGAATCTGCCAGATCGGGCGTTGTGGTGACGACAGCAAACCCGCCTGTCTCAGACGCTTCCAGCATGCTGGCTTCGCCAATTCCGGTGACGGGACAGTCAAGCCCGGCCTGCAAGGCTTGCAAACCAGGATCACCATAGGCGGCAGTGATAACGCCGTCCCATGTTTGCGCCCGCAGATCGGGGATCATGCGGGCCAGCACCTCGCCGGCTTGCTGCAAGGCATGGGGTTCGGTAATCATCGCCACACCCTCGGGGGCAGTGATGGCTTCGATGTGCAGCCAATCAGATGCCGCCTCGCGGCCAATTTCAAGCATGCTTGCTGTGGTAGCCGCATTGGTATTGGGATTGATCAGCAGGATACGCTTCATAACCCGTCACGCATGGATGCAGGCAACGGCATTATCGTAGTCTCCGGTCACAAGCGGCGGGACCTGTTGATGGCAGGCTTGCGTCGCCATATCGCATCGTGGAGCAAAAGCACAACCGGGCGGCAGGGCCGTCAAATCCGGCGGCGAACCGGGAATGGTTTTCAGCCTATCGCCTTTTTGTGCCCGTTCAACGCGCGAGGCCAGCAAGCCACGCGTATAGGGATGGCGCGGTGAGTGCATAATATCGGCAACCGATCCTGTTTCCACGATACGGCCAGCATACATCACAGCGATCTTGTCGGCGATTTCAACCGCTACCCCGATGTCGTGCGTGACAAAGATAATCGACAGACCCAGTTCACGCTGCAAGGCACGCAGCAACAGCAGAATTTGGATTTGTACTGTCGCATCGAGCGCCGTTGTCGGCTCGTCGGCCAGCAGCACTTTGGGACGGCAAGCCAGTGCCAGCGCAATCATCGCCCGTTGGCGCATCCCGCCCGACATTTCATGCGGATAGGCATTGAGGCGGCGTTCGGGTGAGGGGATTTGCACCTTCTCGAATAGCGCAAGGGCGCGGGCATGGGCCTGTTCGGGCGTTACATCCTCATGCCGCAAAATCGCCTCGCAAATTTGCTGGCCCAGCGTATAGACCGGATCCAATGCCAGCATTGGTTCCTGGAAGATCATCGACACAGTGCGTCCGCGAACCGTACCGATCTCGGTTTTCGACAATGCCATGATGTCATGGCCATCCACCACAATGCGGCCTTCGACCTTCGAGGTTTTTTCCGGATGAAGACGAAGCAGCGAGCGCAGGGTAACGCTTTTGCCCGACCCGGATTCCCCGAGCAAAACGAGTACGGAACCTTTTTTCACCTCCAGCGACACATGGTCGACGGCTCGAACGGGTTTCCCACGTCCGGTGAATGTGACGGTCAGTCCTTCAATCGAAACCAGATTGCTCATGCGTGCGCCTCCGGCATAGCCACTCTTGCGGCGTGCGAATGTCCCGATTGCGGCACGAGAACAAGACAGGCCGCCTGACTGGTGCCCGAGGCACTGGCTGTCAAAGGAGGAACAATGGTCTGGCATGCCGGTTCTGCCAATTTACAGCGCGGGTGGAACCGGCAACCCGATGGCGGATTGATCGGGTTGGGTGGATCGCCCGTCAAAGGTGCTTCCATGGTCCGGTCGGAAGGGTCCATTTTCGGCATCGATGCCAGCAAAGCTGCGGTGTAGGGATGCGAGGGTGCGGCAAACACCGCTTCGCCGTCGCCAAGTTCGGCAATGGTGCCCAGATACATCACCATCACCCGATCGACCATGAACCTCACGACATTCAGATCATGTGAAATAAAGATATAAGTGAGGCCGAAATCGGCTTTGAGGTCCTGCAAAAGATTGAGCACTTGCGCTTCGACCGACTTGTCGAGCGCCGAAACCGCTTCATCCAAAATCAACAGGCGCGGGTCAAGGGCCAAAGCCCGCGCAATATTGACGCGTTGGCGCTGGCCACCCGATAATTCATGGGGATAGCGTCCGGCAAATCGTGAGGGATCAAGCCCGACCCGTGCTAGCAGATCATGCGCCTTGGCGCGCGCCGCCGTTTCCGCCATGCCATGGATGCGCGGCCCGAAGGTAATAGAATCTTCAATGGTCAAACGAGGATTAAGCGAGGCATAGCTGTCTTGAAACACCATCTGCACCTGACGGCGATACTCAGCGAGAGGTAAATCGATCCCGACCATCTCGCCGTCGAAAATAATCTCGCCTTGATCCGGTTTAATCAGATGCATCAGCAGCCGTGCGGTTGTGGATTTGCCGCAGCCGCTTTCTCCGACCACACCGAGTGTTTCGCCTTTTCGGATGTCGAAGCTGACCCCGTCAACCGCACGAACCACTCCGCCACGTCCGAAAAACCCGCTGCTTTTGACCGGAAAATGCTTGATCAACCCGTTGACACTCAACAGGCTTTGAGCCGGACCGCCCCTGTCGCGTTCGTCAAGAGCAGAATGATGGGGTGTGGTGATCATGATTTGACATCCATGGCTGAGCGCAAGCCATCTGCCAGCACATTAAAGGCAATCGAGGTAATAAAAATCATCGCTCCAGGCAGGGCGGCGACCAGCGGTTGATTGTAAATGGCGGTACGCAGGGTGTTCAGCATGAGACCCCATTCGGGCTCTGGCGGCCTGACACCAAGCCCGAGAAAGGACAAGCCTGAGGCCAAAATCATCGAGACCGACACCAGACCTGTGGCATATACAAAAATAGGTCCGAGCACATTGCCCAACACATGCACGCGGATGATGGTCCAGGCATGTGCACCGGAAGCGCGAGCGGCATCGATATAATCGAGCGATCGCACTTGTGTGGTTACGCTTTCGGCCACCCTTGCAATGGGCGGAATAAACACCAAGGTGATCGATACCAGCGCATTGGTCAGTCCCGCTCCCAGTGCTCCCGACAAGGCTACCGCCAACAGAACGGACGGAAAGGCATAAAAGACATCAATGGTCCGCATGATCAGTGTATTGGTCAGGCCGCCCGTATAGCCTGCTGTGATCCCCAATGCTGAACCGATCACAAAGGCAATTGGCACCGGTGTCAGGCCCATCAGCAATGACAGACGTGCACCGTAAATCAGACGCGATAGCATGTCGCGACCCAACTCATCTGCTCCCAGAGGAAAGCCCGGCGTACCGATCGGCTTCAGACGGCGCAGCATTGAGCTTTTGAACGGATCGGAAGGGGCAATCGAGGAAGCAAAAACCGCCATCAGAATAAGCGAGACAATCACCAGTAAGGCTGTCATTGCCACCGGATCACGTGACACACGCCGGACAACGCCGCTCCAGTAGCCAGGGGATCGGGCGATCGGCTGCAAGACGGAGGCTGTCGAAAGCTGCAAAACAGACATGTGATGCTCTCCTCTCAAGTACGCTGGACGCGGGGATCGATCGCCGATTGCACGACATCGACAGCGAGATTCAAGAACACAAAAAACAAAGCAAGCACCAAAATTGTCCCTTGCAGCAAAGGCAAATCGCGCTGGAAAATAGCGGCATTGAGCAAAAAGCCGGTTCCCGGCCATGAGAACACGGTCTCGATCAGGATCGAGCCGCCTAACAGATAACCGAGTTGCAGGCCCATCACGGCAAAGGCCGTCGGAGCGGCATTTTTCAAAACGTGGCGAAACACGCCACGCTCTGTCAGTCCTTTTGCGGCGAGGGCCTGCACAAATTCCTGTGTGAGGATTTCACCCACCAGCGCGCGGACACTGCGCGCGATAATCCCCATGGGAATGACCGACATTGTTACCGCAGGCAATATGAGAAAGCGCAGGTAATTCCAATCGAACGATCGGTTCGCCGATCCATCCGGTCCGCCGCCGGTGGCAGGCAGCCAGCCCAGCTGCACCGAAAACACAATGACCAGAACCATACCGAGCCAGTAGTGGGGAACCGACACGCCAAGGCTGGAGATCAGCGAAGCGGCGCGATCAACCCAGGTCCCTTGATAATAGCCCGCAACGATGCCCAGCAGACTGCCCAACACAAAGCCGATCAGTGTGGCTGCTGCCGCAATGACAAGCGAGTTGGTTACGGCATTGAACACTTCGCTAACAACTGGACGGCCAGTTGCAATGGATTGGCCGAGATCGCCATGAAGAACCCGCCAGATCCATAATCCATATTGGACAGGGAGTGGCTTGTCGAAGCCATAGAGTGTGCGCATCTGCGCTTGCAATTCTGCAGAAGCATCGGTGGGAAGCACAGCCGTGAGCGGATCCCCGGGCGCCAGATGGACAAGCATGAAACAGACTAGGCTGACGCCGATGGCAACCGGCACGGTCAGGATGAAACGCTTCAATGTATAAAACAGCATGATTGTCACCGACACTTTTTGTAACGATTTCTGATGATCGAATTGGGTGTCTGGCCCTCGCCACCGGTGCGGCGGGGGCCTTTGTTTTAAAACAACTCGCCGGGATTACTTGTCCATCGAGATCGAGGAAAAGTCCTGGAACCAGTTTTGGGCCTGGATAAAGCCTTTGACTTTCTTGCTCATGGCACGTGGATTGACATCATGCGTCACCATCAGGAAAAGGGCATCATCGACATATTTCTCGTGGATTTTTTCCAAAATAGCTGTCTGTCCAGCTTTGTCGAAGGTGTTGCGGACCTGCTGGAACAACGTGTCCATTTCGGCATCGCAATAATAGCCCCAATTCGTGCCGGCAGGTGGTGCCAGATCACATTGCAGATGGCGGATGAAGCCGGTGAAGGGATCCTGAATGAAATAGGTATAGTTCATTCCGGTCGCCCCGCGTGCGCTCTCATGCTTGGCACCGGCACGCCAGATATTGATCAGCGTGTTCCATTCCACGACTTCAAAGTCGATCATGATGCCGATTTCAGCCAGATTTTGCTGGACGAATTCGTTCATCGGCAAAGGCTGCATCTGACCTGAGCCCGATGCCGAGATCAGTATCTTGGTCTTGAGCGGTTTGCCAGGACCATAGCCTGCCTCAGCCATCAGCTTTTTTGCCTCGGCAACATTATGGCTCAGCTTGAACTTTGGTGTGCCAAACCATTGGTGACCTGGCGGGAAAAAGCCCTGGGCCGGAATCATCATGCCGCTCAGCAATTCTTTCAAACCATCGCGGTCAATCGCCAGATTGGCCGCTTTGCGGACACGGATATCATTCCAGGGCGAACCCTCGATGCGTGACAGATGCCATGTCCAATTGTGCGGATAGGAATTGGTGATGATGTCGAACCCGGCTTGCTTGAGCGAGGGAATGGCATCGGGGGTGGGCGACTCGATCCAGTCCACCTGACCCGACCGCAAAGCCGCAACGCGGGCATTGGCTTCAGGGAGTGGAATCAGGACCATCTTGTCGAGTTTGGGCACACGCGCCTTTTCCCAATAATCCGCATTGGGGACCATTTCAACGCGCTCGCGCGGAACAAAATTGGTGATTTTCCAAGGCCCGGTGCCCGATGGGCTCTTGGCTACCGCATCCCAACTCTTACCCTGCTTTTCCCAGTTGGCGGGTGAAGAAATCATGATCCATGCGAGTTGGTAAGGCAAAGTCGCATCTGGAGTTTTTGTTGTAATTTCGAGAGTCAGCGGATCAATCGCCCGATAGGTGGCCACCGCAGGAATGCGCGAACGGCCCTGTGCGGATTGGCGTGGATCAAACTGCGGAGATTCTTTGACCAACAGCTTATCGAGGTTCCAGACAATCGCATCAGCGGTGAGCAGGCTGCCATCGTGGAATTTCACGCCATCGCGCAATTTGAAAATCCACTTGGTCTTGTCGCTCGCATCCACAGTCCAGGACACGGCAAGGCCGGGTACAAGGTCGGATGGTTTGGTGGCACTGGTCAGATCCCAATTGACAAGGGAATCATAGGCGGTGAAGCCGAGGAAGCGTTGGCCTTCGCCGCCATTGTCGGTTTGGCCGGTGGTCAGCGGAATGTCGGATGCCGTCATGCCGATCCGCAAAGTGCCTTGTGCCCATGTGGCTGTGGTAGAGGCCAGCACCATCATGGCAGTGAGACAGGTGGCTAATTTTAACTTACTCATCATGTACCCTCCTATGGTCTGGGAAGGGCAACGCAAGAAGCCTGCCAAAGCCGGAAAAGACTTTTTCTCTTGGAATAATATAGCCGAAAATCAGATAAATTCCGGTGTTTTTTAGACTATTACCCTGATTTTACATTCATTTTTTTAATTTACTTATTGCAAGAGGTGGCATTTTAAGATGCAACCTCTTGCAGAAGAATTGGTTAATAATTCAGCATCCATTCAAAGGATGATTATTTTATGGGCAATCAAAAAGAATGCTGGTTTACACATACTCGCCTGTTGAGGCTCACAATGAGCCGGCCAGCAATCCAGCACCGATGACCGCAAGGCCCAATCCAGTGGCCTTGCCGATGAGCGGATTGGCTCTGAGTCCCAGTCCCAAGCCGCATGTATGAAGCAGGCCGGTTGCGGTCAAAAAGCCGAGCCCATAGGCCAGACCATTGGCATCGGATGGCATTTCAACGCCATGGGCCATGCCATGCGCCAAGCCGAAAAAAGCGGACAGCGACAAGCCCGCGATAACCGGAGCCTGCCAGCCCGAAGCCACCACCAGACCCAAGCCGGCCACCGAGGCGGCAATCATCAATTCGGTTGCGGGCAGGCTCACGCCCTGCACGCCGAAAAACGCACCTACAGCCACAAAGGCCACAAAGCCCAGCGGCCAGATAAAGCGGGCATTTTGCCCAACCAGTGCCGCCCAAAAACCGACAGCCAGCATCGCCAGAACATGATCAATCCCGCCGAGCGGATGGACAAATCCTGCCAGAAAATCATGGTCGTGCCAGCCTGTTCCGGTATGGGCAAATGCTGGTAATGTGAAGCCCAGCATCAGGCTGGACAGAGTGAGCATTCTTAAAGTGCGCATGGAATAAGCCTTTCTATAAGCAAGGAAAATTTCAGTATTTTCAGCGCGAGGCAAGTCCGCCCGCCTGTTCGATAAAATCGATGACGGTTTGGACACCTTCGCCTGTCCGCATATTGGAAAAGACATAGGGCCGACCCCGCCGCATCAGCTTGGTGTCGTGATCCATGACCTCAAGACTGGCCCCGACATGCGGAGCAAGGTCGATCTTGTTGATGACCAGCAGGTCGGAACGGGTAATGCCCGGCCCCCCTTTCCGAGGTATTTTTTCACCGCCGGCGACGTCGATCACATAGACAGTCAGATCAGCCAATTCGGGTGAAAAGGTTGCGGCCAGATTGTCGCCACCCGATTCAATCAGGATGAGATCGAGATCGGGAAACCGCGCGTTCATGGTGGCAATCGCTGCCAGATTAATCGAGCAATCCTCGCGAATAGCGGTATGCGGACAACCGCCGGTTTCAACTCCCATGATCCGATCTTCCGGCAGCGCGCCCGAGATGGTCAGCAAGCGGGCATCTTCCTTGGTATAGATGTCATTGGTAATAGCACACAGCTTGATGCGATGAGCCATCGCTTTGCACAAAGCTTCCATCAAAGCCGTTTTGCCGGATCCGACCGGTCCGCCGATGCCAACGCGCAAAGGTCCGTGGGAAGTATGGGTCATGAGCGGAAAAGCCTCGTATATTGGGTTTCATGGCGCATTGAAGCGATGTCTGAACGAAAGGCGCAAGTGCCTAAATCGGCAAGGGTGGCGTTGGTCGTTTCACAGCTGATGCTCTCTATCAGCGGCAGCAGGGCTGCAATCACCCGTTGTCCGTCGGATTGGCCCAATGGCCCCAGCCGGATCAGGGCAGAGACCAGATTGCTGATAAAGGATAAAGCAAAAGCCGAGACGGTTTGCTCAATTGGGATATCGTGGCTGGCTGCCACCAACCCCAAGGCAACCGGATAGGTCACTCCATCGGCAAGAGCGGGTTTCAATGTCAGCAAGGTCGGGCGCGACCAAGCCGACATGGCTGCCAGCATGAAGGCCTGCCCCTGCATGGTGGCTTCCAGCCACCGCTCGGATGATGGCTGCAAAGCGCAGGTCAGTTCGGCGAGGTCACGAAGTTGCGCCAGATCGTGTTTGGAAGCGGCTTGCCAGGCAATTGCCACAGTGCAGCAATCGCTATAACCCGAACCATGTTGCAGCAGGTCCCTGAGCCACAATGTCGCGCTGTCAGCATCATGGATGTCGCCCGCTTCCACTGCCCATTCCAGCCCGTGCGAAAAGGCAAATGCTCCCACCGGAAATGACGGTGATAGCCAGACCAGCAAAGGCAGGGTTGCGGGATTGATCATTGCAAAAGACCGGATCAGAACATGAAATAGCGTTGGGCCATCGGCAATTCGCTGGCAGGTTCGCAGACCAGCAATTCCCCGTCGGCATGCACAGCATAGGTTTCAGGATCGACATGGATGTCGGGCTGGGCGTCATTGTGGATCATCGATGATTTAGAGATGCCACCGCGCACATTTTCAACGGCCACAAATTGTTTCTCCACACCCAGCCGATCGCGCAAGCCGTTTTCCATCGCCGCTTGCGATACGAACACCAGGGAGGAGGCCGTCAGCGCCTTTCCGAAGGCAGCAAACATCGGGCGGTAATGGACAGGTTGCGGTGTGGGAATCGAGGCATTGGGATCACCCATCGGTGCGGCTATGATCGAGCCTGCTTTGATAATCATGTCGGGCTTGACCCCGAAAAAGGCCGGTGACCACAAGACCAGATCGGCGAGCTTGCCGGTTTCGACCGAACCGATATGTTTGGACACACCATGTGCAATGGCGGGATTGATGGTGTATTTGGCTATATAGCGCTTGACGCGGTTGTTATCGGCGCGCCCATCACCTTTGAGCGAGCCGCGCTGTTTTTTCATTTTATCTGCTGTTTGCCATGTCCTCATGATGACCTCGCCCAAACGACCCATCGCTTGAGAATCCGACGACATCATCGAAAGCGCGCCAATGTCGTGCAGAATGTCTTCGGCTGCAATGGTTTCGCGGCGGATACGGCTTTCGGCAAAGGCCAGATCCTCGGGAATCGAGCTGTCGAGATGGTGGCAAACCATCAGCATATCGAGATGCTCGTCGAGCGTGTTGACGGTGAAAGGACGAGTCGGGTTGGTGGAGGAGGGCAGGACATTCTTCAATCCTGCAACCTTGATAATATCGGGGGCATGCCCACCCCCCGCGCCCTCGGTATGGAAGGCGTGGATGGTCCGGCCCTTGAAGGCGGCGATCGTGTCTTCAACAAAACCCGATTCATTGAGCGTATCGGTGTGGATCATCACCTGCACATCATGGTCATCGGCAACCGACAGGCAGTTGTCGATGGCTGCAGGCGTAGTGCCCCAATCCTCGTGCAATTTGAGCGCACAGGCACCAGCTTCGACCATCTCGATCAGACCTTCTGGACGCGAGGCATTGCCCTTGCCTGAAAAACCGAGATTGACCGGAAAGGCATCGGCAGCCTGCATCATGCGGCCCAAATGCCAAGGACCCGGGGTGCAGGTCGTGGCATTGGTTCCTGCTGCCGGACCCGTACCGCCGCCCAGCAAAGAGGTGACGCCGGACATCAGAGCCTCTTCGATCTGCTGAGGGCAGATGAAATGGATATGGGTGTCAAATCCACCAGCGGTCAAGATTTTGCCTTCACCCGCAATCACCTCGGTCCCGGGTCCGATGATGATGGTGATGCCAGGCTGGATATCGGGATTGCCCGCCTTGCCGATCGCATGGATTTGGCCATTTTTGAGACCGACATCGGCTTTGACAATCCCCCAGTGATCAACAATGACGACATTGGTGATGACGGTGTCGACAGCCCCTTGGGCATTGGTGATCTGCGATTGGCCCATGCCATCACGGATCACTTTGCCGCCGCCGAACTTGACCTCCTCGCCATAGGTGGTGAAGTCCTTCTCGATCTCGATCACCAGATTGGTGTCTGCCAGATGCACGCGGTCTCCGGTGGTCGGGCCGAACATGTCGGCATAAGCGCGGCGCGTCAGTGTTGTTGCCATGATCTTCTACTCCCCGATCGCTCGCTTACAGCTTGCCCATGATTTTTTGCTGGAACCCGTAGACCTCGCGTTTGCCCGCCAGCGGTATCAGATTGACCTCGCGTGTCTGGCCGGGTTCGAACCGCACAGCGGTGCCTGAAGCAATATCAAGGCGCATGCCGTGGGCTTTGGCGCGGTCAAAATCGAGTCCCGCATTGGTTTCGGCAAAGTGGTAATGACTCCCCACCTGGATCGGGCGATCACCGGTATTGGAGACGGTCAGCGTGATCACCTCGCGCCCTTCATTGATGATGATGTCGCCAGGTTCGGTTTCAATGGCGCCGGGCTGCACTGCACCCGAGGCTCCCCGGATCGGCTCGTGCACGGTCACCAGTTTTGTGCCATCCGGAAAGGTGGCTTCGACCTGGACATCATGGATCATTTCGGCAATGCCGGGCATAACCTGATCAGCCGTCAGCACCTTTGCTCCGGCCTGCATCAGATCGGCTACAGAGCGGCCATCACGCGCACCTTCCACAACAAAATCGGTAATCAGCGCAATCGCTTCGGGATAGTTGAGTTTGACGCCACGCTCCAATCGCTTGCGTGCCACAATAGCCGCCATGGCGATCAGCAGCTTGTCCTTTTCGCGGGGGGTTAATTGCATGGGAAGTGATCCTGCTGTTTGGAAAATTGCGGTTTCAGCATTGCCACACGCGCGGCAACAGATAGGGACGGAAGCGGTTCAGAAAAAGTGCGGTCTGGCGGCGTAGCGCGCTGGGATCCGGACAGACCCCACGGATGCACAGCAGACCATTCCATGCGCTGGCTCCCCATTCGACAGGAGAGCTATCATCGGGTTTCAGCAAAGCGCGGGTTTCATCCAGCCGTGCTTCGGCATCGGGGGCGACATAGAGCATCGTGGCAATCGCGCGCGCACCGGCCCCCAGACTGCGCCGGTCCAGCAGGGCCTGCACATTGCCAGCCATCCGTAATCGCTCCGCAAAGATCAGTTTGCCGTTACGGCGAATATCCCAACGATCCCTCAGGTCGGCATTGTGCACGGTTTCACCCATAGCCGAGCGGCCAAATACAACAGTTTCACAGGCCATGAAGGTCGCAGTAGCGGCCATTTCGACAGTGAGTTGCCGATTGAGTAGTGAGCCATCGAACAAAATGGTTTCTTGCGGAAGCCATGCCAGTTCCGCCGCGTCTTCCAATGTGAGAGTGACGGAAATCTCCGCATGGTCACGTTCGGCGCGATAGATTTTTTCGGCTGATTGCGTGCTGCAAACGGCCACTGCCTGCGGGCCGAGCGACAGCGACAGGGCAAGATGGTCCCCACCTGCCATGCCGCCACCCGTATTGACGATCATGGCTTCACATTGTTCGGCATGGGGAAATTTGAGGCGATAGCCACCTGCTTCCGATAGGTCGAAAACACGGGTGCCGCGCCCGCTGTCCTGCAAACGGGCGGCAATCACTCCGCGTGCCCTGATATAAGCGGGGAGTTGGCTTTTCAGGGTCAGCGGGTCAGACGGAGAGATGACGTCTAACATCGGCCTCGTTCATCTCCGTTCTCAATCCTGACAACACGACCTGTCCACGGTCCATCACAGCATAGGTGTCGCACAGGTCGCGGGCGAATTCAAAATATTGTTCCACCAAAATGATAGCCATACCACCCCGATGCCGTAAAAAATCAATGGCACGGCCAATATCCTTGATAATCGAGGGCTGGATGCCTTCGGTCGGCTCATCAAGCACCAGCACTTTCGGACGCATGACCAAAGCACGGCCAATCGCCAATTGCTGTTGCTGCCCTCCAGACAAATCGCCCCCACGCCGATGGAGCATGGATTTGAGCACCGGAAACAGATCGAACACATCTTCGGGGATATAATGTTCAGATCGTGGTAAAGGAGAAAACCCAGTTTCGAGATTTTCGCGGACAGTGAGCAACGGAAAAATCTCTCGGCCCTGCGGCACAAAACTGATGCCGCGCCGCGCCCGGTCATACGAGGCCAGCTGGTCGATGACGGTATCGCCGAGCATCATCGAACCTGCCTTGATCGGGGCTTGGCCGACAATCGCCCGCATCAGAGAGGTTTTGCCGACACCGTTGCGCCCTAGCACGCTGGTGACCTTTCCTGGCTCGGCGACGAGAGATACACCTCGCAGGGCCTGAGCAGCACCATAGTAGAGATCAATAGAATTGACAGTCAATGTGCTCATGATCAACGCCCCAGATAGACTTCAATCACGCGGTCATCTTTGGACACCGCATCGATATGCCCTTCAGCAAGCACCGAGCCCTCATGCAGGCAGATAACGCGGCAGGCCAGAGCCCTGACAAAGCTCATGTCATGCTCGACCACGATTACCGCATGATCTTTGGCAATGTCTCTGAGCAGCAGCGCCGTCTGTTCGGTCTCGTGATCTGTCATTCCGGCCACAGGTTCGTCGACAAGCAGGACCTTCGGATCCTGGGCTAGCAACATGCCGATTTCGAGCCACTGCTTCTGACCGTGCGACAAATCGGCTGCCATGCGTTTGCGGTGATCCGCCAGCCCGACGGTTTCGAGAATCTTTTCAATGTCGTGTTGTGGCACACGATTGCGCCAACCCCAAAGGCTCGAAAAAGGCCCGCGTGCGCCCCGCAAGGACAACACGATATTGTCCTCGACGGACTGGCTTTCAAAAACCGTCGGTTTCTGGAATTTACGGCCAATACCCAATTCGGCTATCGCCGCCTCGTCGAGCTTCGTCAGATCGATGCGTCCTTCATAAAGCACATCGCCAGTATCAGGCTTGGTCTTGCCCGTCATTACATCCATCATGGTCGTCTTGCCGGCACCGTTCGGACCGATGATCGCCCGCATCTCCCCTGCGCCGATGGTCAGGGAGAGATTGTTGAGCGCTCTGAAGCCGTCAAACGATACCGACACGCCGTCAAGATAGAGCAGGGAGCTGGTCAATTCGCTGGAATGGGCCATGTTCATCAGCGGGCCTCCCCGATCGGGTGACCAGCGGGCAACACATTGTGTCTGTCGCGCCGCTGCTTGAGATAGTGGCTTGCAGTGCCAACCAGCCCTTTAGGCAGGAACAGAGTCACCACAATAAAAAGTGCCCCCAGTGCGAACAACCAGACTTCGGGCATCGCTCCCGTCAGCCATGTCTTGGAGAAGTTGACCAGCACGGCCCCAAGGGCTGCGCCCACCAGTGTGCCGCGACCGCCAACCGCGACCCATATCACGGCTTCGATCGAATTGCCGGGGGCGAATTCAGATGGATTGATGATGCCGATCTGCGGGACATATAGCGCGCCTGCCAGCCCTGCCATCGAGGCCGAGACCGTGAAGGCGAGCAGCTTGAAATGCTCGACCCGGTAGCCCAGAAACCGCGAGCGGCTTTCGGCATCACGAATGGCTATCAGCACTTTTCCATAAGCCGAATGGACCATAAAACGCGCCAAGAGATAGCATCCTGCCAGTGCGATAATCGAGGCGATGAACAGGCAGGCACGGGTGCCTTGCGACTGGATATTGAAGCCAAGAATATCCTTGAAATCGGTCAGGCCGTTATTGCCGCCAAATCCCATGTCATTGCGGAAAAAAGCCAGCATCATCGCATAGGTCATTGCCTGGGTAATGATCGACAGATAAACGCCGGTGACACGCGAGCGGAATGCAAACCAGCCGAATACAAAGGCCAGCAGGCCGGGCACGAGGATGACCATCAGCATGGCATAGCCGAAGGAGGAAAAACCGAACCATGTCAGAGGCAGTTCTTTCCAGTTCAGAAAAACCATGAAATCGGGCAGCTGCGGATTGCCATAGACCCCGCGCGTGCCGATCTGCCGCATCAGATACATGCCCATCGCATAGCCGCCGATTGCGAAAAAAGCGCCATGGCCGAGCGAGAGAATCCCGCAAAAACCCCAGACCAGATCGAGTGCAACAGCCAACAAGGCATAGCAGACATATTTGCCCATCAAGGACATGGCATAAGTCGGAACATGCCAAGCCGAGGAGACTGGTAATGCCAGATTGAGCACGGGCACCAGCACGCCCAGGGCGCACAGGACCAGCAGAAAACCAAGACCCAGCCTGTCGTGACGGAGATACAGCGCGCGCGACATCATGCCTCCACTGCCCGACCCTTCAAGGCGAACAGGCCCCGTGGTCTTTTCTGGATGAATAGGATGATAAACACCAGCACGACAATTTTGCCCAAAACGGCACCGGCCAGCGGTTCAAGGAATTTGTTGGCAACCCCTAAAGTCAGCGCGGCCACCAGTGTGCCCCACAAATTGCCGACCCCGCCGAACACAACCACCATGAAACTGTCGATGATATAGCCTTGTCCCAGGTTGGGGGACACATTGTCGATTTGCGACAGGGCAACTCCTGCTATACCGGCAATGCCCGAGCCGAGCGCAAAGGTCAGCGAGTCAATCCACGGGGTGCGGATGCCCATTGAAGCCGCCATACGACGGTTTTGAGTGACAGCCCGCATTTTCAGTCCGAAAGAGGTCGCACGCAGCACCAGCGACAATACCACAAACACCACCAGCGAGAACACGATGATCCACAACCGGCCCGAGGTGATGGTGAGACCGAACAGATCAACCGAACCCGACATGAAGGCCGGAGCCCCAACCTCGCGGTTGGTCGGCCCGAAAATCGAGCGCACAGCCTGTTGCAGCATCAAGGACACGCCCCATGTCGCCAAAAGGGTTTCCAGCGGCCGACCATAGAGAAAACGGATGATCGAACGTTCCAGCACCAGGCCGACCGCCCCGGCTGTTAAAAAGGCCAAGGGCAGAGCGATCAGCAAGGACCAGTCGAACAAGGCCGGATATCTGGCACGGACCACCTCTTGAACCATGAAGGTCGTGTAGGCGCCGATCATCACCATTTCTCCATGCGCCATGTTGATGATGCCCATCACGCCGAAGGTGATCGCCAACCCGATGGCGGCCAGCAAAAGAACAGAACCGAGCGACAAACCATAAAGCGCATTCTGAACGGACGAGAGCAAAGCCAACCGCCGCTCGATGGTATTGATTGCGGTGTCAATGGCCTGTTTGACACTGGCAGGTGCGGTGGTTTTAACGGTGCTGAACAGGGCCAACACATCCTGATCGCCTTTTTCTGCCAGCACATCGATTGCATTGATGCGCTCAAGATCGGCGGCATCGGACGAGGCCAGCACAATGGCTGCGCGTGCCCGTACCATGGCCTCCTTCACCCCGGCATCGCTTTCCCTCGACAGGGCTTGTGTGATCAACGGCAAGGCTAACGGATCGCGCGCCTTGAAGACAGCTTCGGCAGCAGCTTTGCGTTTGGCGGGATCGGGCGAAATCAGGGTCAGCGATCCCAAAGCGGATTCAAGAGCGCGGCGGACGCGATTGTTGATGCGGACCTGCTTCAATCCGGCGGGAGCAGCACTGAGGACCATCCCAGAAGGGCTGACAAGCTGGCTCTCGCTTTTCTTGATCACAAGACTTTTGTCGGGCGCGTAAAAGAGTTTTGTTTCGCTCAATGCTTCCAGAACTGTGGCGGCTTCTGGGGTACCGATGGCGGAGAGTTCGACAATGCCTTGTTCGATCTGGGCGAATTGGTCACTTGCCAGTTTGGCAAAGGCTTCGTCGGTGGGCGCTGCCGAAGCACCCATCCCGATCGCGGAGGCCAGAAGGGCCAACATCGCAACAATCGGGAGTAAAATTCTGGACGTCATGGCTGTGTCCTGTTGTCTTGGTACGTACAAGATCGTCTTATTGTTTGATCCGGACGGGGGTGCCCCCGTCCGGTATTGTCGGGGTCAGGCGCGGCTTACTTGCCTGCGCCGCCGCACTTGCCGGTCTTGACGTTGAAATTGCCGCAAGACATCGGAGCGCGCCAATCGGAGATCAGATCCTTGGAACCTTCGAGGAAATCGGACCATTCGTCACCGACCACCAGACCAGCGGTCTGCGAGACGATCGAGAACTGGCCGTCAGCCTTGATTTCGCCGATCAGCACAGGCTTGGTAATATGGTGGTTCGGCATCATGGTGGAATAGCCACCGGTCAGGTTGGGGACCGACACGCCGACCAGAGCATCGATCACGGCTGATGGATCGGTGGTGCCGGCCTTTTCGACAGCCTTCACCCACATGTTGAAGCCAATCACATGCGCTTCCATCGGATCATTGGTCACACGCTTTGGATTCTTGGTGTAGGCTTTCCACTTTTCAATGAAGGCCTTGTTATCGGCGTTTTCAACCGACTGGAAGTAGTTCCATGCAGCCAAATGGCCAACCAGTGGCTTGGTATCGATGCCGGCCAGTTCTTCTTCACCGACCGAGAAGGCCACAACCGGAATATCGGTTGCCTTGATGCCCTGGTTGCCAAGTTCCTTATAGAAAGGCACGTTGGCATCGCCATTGATGGTGGAAACCACGGCAGTCTTTTTGCCGGTCGAACCGAACTTCTTCACATCCGAGACAATGGTCTGCCAATCGGAATGGCCGAACGGGGTGTAGTTGATCATGATGTCTTCGGACTTGACGCCCTTGGCCTTCAGATAGGCTTCGAGAATCTTGTTGGTGGTGCGAGGATAGACATAATCCGTGCCGGCCAGAACCCAACGCTGGACCTTCTCGTTTTCCATCAGATAATCAACTGCAGGGATCGCCTGCTGGTTGGGCGCTGCGCCCGTGTAGAAAATGTTCTTGGAGGATTCTTCGCCTTCATACTGGACGGGGTAGAACAGCACGCCGTTCAACTCCTCGAACACCGGAAGAACCGACTTGCGCGATACCGATGTCCAGCAGCCGAATGTTGCAGCCACTTTGTCCTTGGTCAGCAATTCGCGGGCTTTTTCAGCAAATAAAGGCCAGTTGGAAGCGGGATCGACCACCACGGCTTCGAGCTTTTTGCCCAAAATACCGCCTTTTTTGTTCTGTTCTTCGATCAGCATCAGCATCACGTCTTTCAACGTGGTTTCGCTGATGGCCATCGTGCCGGACAGCGAGTGAAGCACGCCGACCTTAATGGTATTTTGTGCCTGTGCGGCAAAAGAGCTCAAAGCCAAGCCACCAGCAAGCGCAGCAGCAAAAAGTGTTTTCATCGGTTTCATAGGGGGCCATCTCCAGACCAGTGTTGCACCGAGAGAGGTAACGCAACGTCTGTGCCAACCGAGTATTCTATTGAATTATAATGCTTTTTTAACTTTTCAGGATTTGTTGCGGCGCAAAAATTAGGCAAAGGGCGCTAAAAAATCAGCAAAATAGAAGTTGTGCATTTTTATTGTGCAATTAAGCCGTGTAACCCTTGCGACCGCTTACGAGAGACATACGGCCAAGACAAAAGCGGCACCAACGGGCTGACCATTGGTGCCGCCTGGCTGGAAAGGTGAATTATCGGGTGATTAATCCCTGAAAATAAATTCGCAGTCGGATCGTCCAAAAGCGATGTCGTCATTGTCCTCGCTATGCTCGTCCACAAGACCGGCGAGCTTCTGGCTGACAAGGATTGAGGCCTGCCGGATCAGCGCCTCGCGCGAGTGGCTCAGGCTTGGAAATTGCGGGGATGCAATGATTTCATCGAACACCATATCAGCCAGTAGGGCGATACTGGAGTCTGACAAGTCTATCCCGTTGATAGCGGGGATTTCTGCTGCATGCGGTAAGTTGATCATCATAGAACCACCTCCGAATCATTAACAAATCCTTAATGATTCTATTCGGTATTCTTGACTTGTGAAGACCTGATTTTTTATTCGGTTATTCATAGCATTTGATGATTTCCGGGATGCCAATATCTCAGAAACATCAAGCCAAAGAGCCGACACCTTTCAGATCCAGCTCATGTGCGTGGTGGCAGCGGACCTGATGGCCTTGGCCTAAATCGACCAGTGCGGGCCTTTGTTGTTTGCACAGGTCGGTGGCATGGGCGCAGCGCGGGTGGAAGGCGCAGCCTGAAGGCGGATTGGCGGCATCGGCGACTTCACGCTGCAAGATGATCCGCTCGGTCTTGGCACGCGGATCGGGCTTGGGCACCGCCGACAAGAGCGCTTCAGTATAGGGATGTTTCGGGCGGTGGAACAGATCCTCCGTCGAGGCGATTTCGACCAGCTGACCAACATACATCACCGCCACGCGGTCGGACACATGTTTGACAACACTGAGATCATGGGCGACGAACAGATAGGTCAGGCCGAGTTGGTCCTGCAAATCCAGCAACAGATTGATGATCTGTGCCTGGACCGAGACATCAAGTGCCGAAACCGGCTCGTCTGCGACAATCAGGCTGGGATTGAGCGCGAGCGCGCGGGCGATGCCGATGCGCTGGCGTTGCCCGCCACTGAAGGCATGGGGAAAGCGGTTCATATATTCGACAGGCAGTTGCACTACATCAAGCAATTCGCGCACCCGCTTGCGCCGCTCTGCCGCATCACTCATGCCATTGATGAGCAAAGGCTCTCCGATCAGATCGCCCACCATCATGCGTGGGTTGAGCGAGGAGAAGGGATCCTGAAAGACCATCTGCAAATGGCGGCGGAACGGTTTTAATCCTTTGCCGTCCAGCGTTGCCAGATCGGTTGTTCGGCCGTCCAATGTGAAATTGACCTCGCCCGCACTGGGGTCAAGCGCACGCATGATGCAGCGCGATACGGTGGTTTTGCCGCAGCCGCTTTCACCCACCAGCGCCAAAGTCTCGCCGCGTTTGACAGAGAAACTGACATCGTCAACGGCCTTCACATGGCCGACAACCTTTCGCAGCAAGCCTTTGCGGATAGGAAAATATTTCTTGAGTCCCTTGACCTCTAGCAGAGTCATGACGCGTCTCCATAGAGGAAGCAGCTCACAGCGCGATCAGGACGCAAGGCATGGGTCGGCGGTTCCGTCACATCGCACAGCCCCTTGATGGCATCGGGGCAGCGCGGGTGGAACGGGCAGCCGCTGGGCCGCGCGAAGGGATGCGGAATTGACCCCTCGATAGTGGCCAGTTTGGTGCGCGGCTTGGCCATGATGCTGGGGATCGAGCGCAACAGGGCTTGGGTATAGGGATGTTTGGGATCGTGGAAAATCTCGTCGACGGGACCTTTTTCGACAGCTCGGCCCAAATACATCACCACCACGTCATCAGCCATTTCAGCAACCACGCCCATGTCATGTGTAATCAGGATCACCGACAGGCCACGCTCTTTCTGGATGCGCTGCAACAGGTTGAGCACCTGTGCCTGTGTGGTGACATCCAGCGCGGTGGTTGGTTCGTCGGCGATCAGAATACGGGGATCGCAGGCCAGTGCCATCGCCATCATCACGCGCTGGCGCAATCCGCCGCTGAGCTGGAACGGATATTCATCGACCCGTCGTTCGGGATTGGGTACGCCGACCATGCCGAGCAGTTCGATCGCACGGGCGCGCGCTGCGGCGTCGGATGCTGTCGAATGCAGCAGGATCGCTTCCATGATCTGGTTGCCGATGGTGTAATAATGGCTGAACGAGGCCATCGGTTCCTGAAACACCAACGCGATTTCCTTACCGCGAATGGCCCGCATTTCAGCCCCCTCATGCGGCAGTTGCAACAGGTCGATAGCCGGCGAGTCTTCGCTTTCTTGTTGCAGCCAGATTTCCCCGCCCTCGATCTTGCCCGGACGGTCGACAATGCCGAGAATGGAGCGCGCGGAAATACTCTTGCCGCAACCGCTCTCCCCGACAATGCCCAATGTCCGGCCCGCAAACAGATCGAAGCTCACGCCATCGACTGCCCGCACGATGCCTTCGTCGAGTTTGAAATAGGTTTTCAGCCCACGCACGGACAGCAAGGGAGAGGTGGCAGACGGTGAGCGGCCAGCCTCATGATCGGGGTGATCAACCATAGGGGTCTGCGGCATCGCGTAATCCGTCTCCGAGGAAGTTAAAGGCCAGAATCACCAGAATGACCGGCACGGCGGCTGTCAGCAGCCAAGGAGCCAGAGCCAGCGTTTCGATGTTCTGGGCGTCCTGCAGCAAAATCCCCCAGCTGATCGCCGGTGGCCGCAAACCAAGCCCGAGAAAGCTGAGCGAGGTTTCGCTGATGATCATCGCAGGCAGTGCAAGGCTGGTGGCTGCAATGATATGGCTGAGGAATGAAGGCAGCATGTGGGTGAAAATGATCCGGTATTGACTGGCTCCTGCCAGTTCCGCGGCCGTCACAAAATCTTCCGATCGCAGGGCCAGAAATTTACCGCGCACCACACGCGCCAGATCGGTCCAGCCAAGAAAAGAGATGATGATGGTAATGGCGAAATAGACCTGAATCACACTCCAGCTGTTGGGCAAGGCCGCTGCCAGTCCCATCCATAGCGGAATGGTCGGCATCGAGCGCAAAATTTCGATGACACGTTGGATGACCGTATCAACAATGCCCCCATACACCGCCGACATGCCACCAAGCAAAATCCCTAAAAACAGGCTGACTGTCACCCCCGCCAGCCCGATCGTCAGCGAAATACGGGTCGCCACCATGATGCGCGACCAGAGATCACGTCCCACCAGATCGGTGCCGAGTATGAAGATACCGTCTTCAGGCCGGGCATCAACCAGGCCGACCAGATGCTTGTTTGAGGGGAAAAGACCAAGAAAATTATAGCTGTAGCCTTCGGTGTAGAAGGCCAGATAGACCTTGCGGTCCAGACTCGGCTGGTAGCTGAGTTTGAACGTGCGCAGATCGCGCTTTTGTGTCAGCCCATAGACATAGGGTTTGAACACTCCATTATCGAAAAAATGGATGTCTTGCGGCGGAATATGGCTGCGCTTGGAATCGGTCGCATGGGGATCGGCATAGGCCAAAAAATCGGCCAATACGACGATCACATAAAAGGCAATCACAATAATGCCGGAGGCCACCGCCAATTTATGCTTGCGAAACCGCCACCACGTGAGCTGCCATTGCGTGGCAACGGCAAAGCGATCCTCTGCGGTTTGGGTCGGTTTGGGAGTGGAAATGGATCCGCTGGACATCAGAACCTCAATCCATCTGGAAACGGATACGGGGATCAACCCACATCAAAACAAGATCGGAAATAAATGTGCCGATCACGGTCATCACCCCCAACAGCAGCACGATCGTACCCGCCAGAAACATGTCCTGGGCAATCAGTGCTTTCAGGAGCAGCGGCCCGACAGTCGGCAGGCTTAAAACCAGCGAAATGATGATGCTGCCCGATACCAGATAGGGAAACAGATAGGCGATGGTACTGGCAAACGGGTTGAGTGCCGCGCGCACAGGATATTTCCAGATGACACGAGCCTCCGGCATCCCCTTGGCGCGGGCCGTGACAACATAGGGCTTGCGCAATTCATCCAGCAGATTGGCGCGCATGATGCGGATCAGCTGCGCTGTACCGGCCAATGCGAGAATCACTGCCGGCAGAGGCAGATGCTTCACCAGATCCCACACTTTGGCGACGCTCCACGGGGCGAGGTCAAATTCGCTGGAGAACAACCCGCCGACATTGGCGCCAAACAGCACGAAGGAAAAATACATGATCACCAGCGCGAGCAGAAAATTGGGCACGGCCAGCCCGATGAAGCTGATGGAGGTGAACAGATAATCGAGAGCCGAATATTGGCGCACTGCCGAATAGATACCGATCGGCAAGGCAATGCCCCATGTCAGCAGCAAGGCGGATAATGACAGGACGATAGTCAGCCATAACCTGTCGCCGATCACTTCGGCAACGGGGCGGTGCCATTCCATCGATTCCCCGAAATCCCCGACCAGCACCCGCGACATCCATTTCATGTACTGGACATAAATAGGCTGGTCGAGCCCGTACAGGGCACGCAGGCTTTTGGCCTCCTCCATCGAAACGGAGGAGCCCGACGCTGACAGATTGGCAATATAGGCATCGACGAAATCACCCGGCGGCAATTGGATGATGATGAATGCGAAAACGGAAATCGCAGCCATTGTCAGGATCGCCAGCACCGCGCGCCTTGCAATATAGGCCAGCATCGGGACAGTTCTTTCTCTCGTAAGATGGCAAAATGCCAAAAGGTATCATCACACGCGTGATGTCCGGATAAGGCTTAACCCAAGCAGCGCTGGCCAGACAGCGTGATCATTCAACCCTATTGAAAATCTCCCGCCAGGCAGCCCCTGTAATAGGGAAGTCTGCCTGGGCGGAAGAAGAGGGGTTATGGTTTGTATGGAGCCGTTACTGCTTGAAGTACCATGTCTCGGCATGCGAGCTCGATGGGGTGCGGCAATGCTGGGCGATACAGGCACGCGCGGGGATATTGCCCAGCTTCGTGCTGACAATGCGCACACCGAACTGGGCCGGGGATTCCCCGACCGTGCCGATGGCATATTGTTGATCGACCAGAATTTTCCAGATTTCCTGAGCTGTCTTGTCACGGTCGCCCGCCTCGCGTTGGCCGGAAGCGGATTTGAACAGGTCATAAATCTTGAGCATTTGCGGATCGGTCGGGGCGCGACCCTGTGCGCCGTTCGAGGCATACCATGTGGCAAATTCGGGTGCCATATAGGCCTCAGTCGGATCAACGGGGATAGCATGGCGGGGGAACAGATAAAGCAGTTCCGTGCCACCATTGGTCCAGACCATGATCTGGTGCTCGTTGTTTCTGGTGCGGGTTGTTGCCAATGTCCGCTCCATTTCGCGCACATCGGCCTGAATGCCGATCTTGCGCCACTGTTCACCAATCATTTCAGCCTGTTGCGGCCATGGCAGCAGGGCTTTGACTGCCTGCACCTGAATACGCAACCTCTCGCCATTATCCGTGCGGACACGATAGCCTTCGGCATCCTTCTTGGTCAGGCCGATGCCGTCGAGCAGCTGGTTCGCCTTGGCAATGTCGAGAGTGGAATATTTGTCACGATATTCCTTGCCGGGGCTTTGCGGCATCTGGACAGAGGGCGCCACTGAACCGGGCGTGCCAATCCCCAACCAGAATGTGTCGTTCAACTGGTTGCGATCGATCCCCATCGACAAAGCGCGGCGGAAATCGGCATTGGTAAGCCACTTGGCCACTTCCGGATCAGCCTTGAAGGACTGGTTGATGAACAAGGTGGTATCAGATCCGTGCAAAGCCAGATCGAGATGGACCTTATAGCCGCCCTTTTGCTGGTTTTCGAGGATCACAGGCAATTTCGAGAGGCTGATATGGCGTTCCTGCATGTCATAATTGCCGCCGATAGCGCGCAGATTGATGACTTCGGAATCTTCGGCAAGTGTCAGGACGACTTTGTCGATATAGGGCAACTGGTTACCGGCTGAATCCACCGCCCAGTAATAGGGGTTTCGTTCGAGCACCCAGGTCGGGGTGTTGATCGGACGGGTGGTCTTCCATGGGCCAAGGGTTGGCAGTTCTGTATTGAACGACCAGTCCTTCTTGAAATGCAGCATCTTCACCCAATTCTCGAACCCTTCGGCCTTGGCCTTTTCGTTGACCTGAGCCTCGGAGGAATATTTGGGCAAAAACTGCTTGAGATAATGCTTCGGTGCATAGGCCCCGTAGGTGGTTCCCTGCGACTGGCGAACCGACTGGCCGCCACCGATCAGCGTGTCACCAGCGAGAAAGTCGACGAACAGGAAGTGTGGGTTCTCGAACTGGAATTCGACGGTGTTCTCGTCAACCTTCACCACCTTGCCCGGCTTGCCACCGGGGGACATATCGGCAATAGGCGCCGAGACGATGTCCTTGTTTGAATAGAGGTCCTCGAACCAGAACACGAAATCATCTGCAGTGAATGGCGCGCCATCCGACCATTTCATGCCCTTGCGCAGATTGACGCGGATGACCTTGCCATCAGCGCTCTGTTCCCATGATTTAGCGACACTTGGGACGATCTTGGTGCCAGTCGGATCCCAAAACAGCAATTTATCGGAGGCGTTCAGACGGTTGCCGTTTTCCCAGTCACCCGGTCCCAAAAATCCGCGACGCCATGTGCCGCCATATTTGCCCACTTCGGACAAAGGCTTCATCACCAGCGGCTCGGCTGGAATACGGTCCTTGACGGGGGGGAGTTTGCCGGCCTTGACCAATTCTGCAAGCTCGGGAGCTTCGCCGAATGTTTTTGGCCATTTGGAAGCATCGAGAATCAGCTCAGGTCCTTCTAGTTTGCCGACAAGACCCGAAGCCATAAGATTGGCAGATGGTTGTTGTGCCTGAACAGGTGTAAAGGCCGAAACCCCCACCAGCAGCGACGCGCAAATACCCAGTAAAACTGACTTCTTCATTATTTCCCCCTGTTTTGTCTCGCAAGCTCCAGCCCGTTATCACGGATCATTGAATAAGCTTGGGTGACCATATTGACCAAGCCTAGGTCGGCATGGCCGATCAGGTCAACAGTTATTGTGCCTTTCCCACGTGATTGGGGATAACAGACTTGCAATATAGTTGTTGTAAGAGAGGGCGATTGCAGCCTAATCTGCATACCAGCCTATAATAAACGAATAAATTCAACGACAAAGCCTGACGAGGGAGCAGCAAGAATGATCGAGGATCCACCACTGATTACCATGCGGCGGCAGGTGCCGCGCCCGACCCCGGCGCAGATTGCAGCTCTTGAAGGCACGCCGACCGGCTTTCTGGTCGATGCCATGCAGGGACGTGGCGCGTTGGCTCCGGCCATCAAGCCGGTGATCCCCGAACAGGATGTCTTTTGTGGGGTAGCCCTTCCGGTGCATGTCGGACCGGCCGATAATCTGGCGGTAATGGTGGCCTTGGGTATTGTTCAACCGGGTGATGTCATTGTGGCGGCCGCAGATGGCTATCTCGAAACCGCTGTGACCGGTGATCTGGTCTTGGGCATGTTGAAAAACAACGGTGCGGTCGGCTTTGTCACCGATGGGTGCGCACGTGATGTGGTGGGTATCCGCGATATGGGCCTGCCATGCTTTGCAGCGGGTATCACGCCCAATTCACCGGTGCGCAACGGCCCCGGCACGGTCAATCTGCCGGTGGTATGCGGTGGGGTGGCTGTCGGACCAGGTGATCTGGTCATTGCCGATTGTGACGGGGTGGTGATTGTGCCTTATGCACGGATCGATCAGGTGATCGAGAGCTTGAAAGGCGTGAAAGCCGCCGAAGCCGCTTTGCTGCCGCGTGTCAAAGCCGGCTTGCGCAAGCCCGATTGGCTAGACGGCATGATGGCGAGCAGCGCGATCAAAACCATTGATTGATACAGGAAAACCACACCATGATGACGATTGGAAAAGCCAGCATTAAACGGCTGGTCGATATTGAAACTTTTGCTATGCCTTTGTCGATCATTCTGCCGCAAGCCGATCTGGCTTCTTTGGAACCGCATCGGGATTTGCTGGCACCGGACCATATCGATTTCGATGCCCAGGCCGTCTTGCTGACGGTGCAAAGCCATATTGTGCAGGTCGATGGTTTGACCATTCTGGTTGATACCTGTGTGGGAGAGGAAAAACACCGCCCCTTGCGACCTGTCTGGCACCAACGTAAGCAGACAGGCTATCTTGAGCGCTTGGCTGGATTGGGTTTGCGCCCGGAAGATATCGACATGGTGATGTGCACCCATCTGCACCCGGATCATGTCGGCTGGAACACCCGTCTGAGCAATGGCAAATGGGTTCCAACCTTTCCCAATGCCAAATATGTGATGGGCAAGGTCGAGTTCGAGCATTGGCATGCACTGGCCCAAACTCAGCTTGATCCACCCGTCAATCAGGGCTCGTTTGCCGACAGTGTCCTGCCGATTATCGAACGTCAGCAGGAGCAATTTGTTGGTGTTGGTGATGGTCTGGCGGCTGGCCTGTCGATCATCGATCTGGAAGGGCATACCAAAGGGCAGATTGGGCTAGACATCGACGGCGGCACCGGTACGCGGGCCATCATTTGCGGGGATGCAGTGCACACACCCGCTCAGGTGCTGTTTCCGCAATGGTCGAGTGCGTTCTGTCTGGATGGGGCTGCCGCGGCCCAAACCCGCCAGCGCTTGTTCACTTGCGCAGCCAGCGAGGATGTTGTGCTGGTGCCCAATCACCTGCGGGGTGAAGGGATGCGCATCGAGGCCAAGGGCCATGGTTTCATGCCCCGCTTCTGCAACTGCTGAGGCGGCCTTAGACGGTCAGGACCCCGTTTGGGAGTGGAGAATATTTGATCATGGGGATCATATTGCTCCACTCCCGCACGGCGACGGGTGAACGGACGGTAAACCCCCTCCGTGATCTGTCTGGCTGTGATGCCAGCCGTCAGTCTTTAATAACGGTCGTCCGGGGGTTTGCTGTAGCGGTCCGAAACTGAATTTTATGGCATGGGCGGTTGGTGGTGTATCATTGCAGGGTTTTTTTGCGGGCGCTCAAACGCTGCAATCGGGATGGTGAACGGCGGAGGTGTGTGATGGGCCATTGCGGCAAAACCGTATCAATAATGGTTGTCGGCTTGGGTTTGACGGCGTGCCAATCGGCCAGTCCTCCGAGTTCCGCCTTTCAAGCATTGGGCCCCAATACCTATGCGGTGACCAGTTCCAGCACATCGCCTGCTGCTGCCAATGCGCTGGCCCTGCAAAATGCACAGCGGTTGTGCCAAAGCCAGGGCAAGCAAAGCCAGACCCAGACGGGGCACGCACAATTTGTAAACTCGATCCATCAATTCGTTCTTGAATTCACCTGTGTCTGACACGGAGATCCGCCATGCTGCCCGATAAAGACCATCTGACCCTGTGCTTTGCCCATGCGGCTTATCGATTGGCTGATCGCTTCGCTCTGCGCGACACTGGAATTCGCCATTTCGAGGTCCGCACCTATGATGATTTACAGGCACGGTTGGCTGAAGCCGATGTGCTGGTTGTCTCCGGCTTGTGGAAAAACGACCTTCTCAACCATGCACCGAACTTGCGGTTTATCCAGTCGATCAGCGCGGGCACCGACCAATTCTCCAGACCCCTGTTCAAGGAGCGCGGTGTCAGACTGGCCAGCGCATCGGGCGTCAATGCGCGGGCGGTGGCAGAACATGCCGTTGCTTTGATGCTGGCGCTTAGCCGCCGCCTGCTTGAAGCGCGCGATAACCAGCACAAACATCACTGGCGTGGCATGATCGGTGATCTGTCACGGCGGGAAGATGAATTGGGCGGTAAGACTGTGCTTGTGGTCGGAATGGGAAAGATCGGACACCATTTCAGCACGTTGTCGCGCGCTTTCGGCATGAAGGTGATCGGAATCAGACGGCATCCCGAACAGGGGACCAACGGGGCCGACACGATCCATGCCATCGGCGAGTTGTTGGCGCTGCTGCCGCAAGCTGACTATGTCGTGCTGACCTGTGCTCTGACACCAGAGACAGAATCCCTGATTGATCAGGCCGCTTTCACGGCGATGGCACCACATGCTCGTCTCATCAATGTGGCACGCGGGCGGGTTGTTGATGAAGCGGCCTTGATCAAGGCTATCCAGGACGGACGGATTGACTCGGCGGGGCTGGATGTCTGTGTCGAAGAGCCTTTGCCGGCCTCATCGGCATTGTGGGATTTGCCGAATGTGCTGATCACGCCCCACAGTGCCGGTGAAACGCGACGTTATGAAGACAATGTGATCGATCTGCTGATGGGTAATCTTGAGCAGCTATGGGCGGGTGGAGACGATCAAGCGGATCCCGCCGCTTTGAGCAACCAGATCGTATGAAATGGAGTGTTGACCGCAAAGCTGGCCGAGGTCTCACGGACAAGGCCTTATGATTTTTTTGTTTATCTGCTTGGGTGTTTCGGGATAGATAGGCCTTCCATCCAGACTGGAACAGGGTTTGCCTTGGGGGCTTGTTGCGAGCCCCTCTATATGTTGGGCCTCTTTCGTCATTCGAGCCGGATAAACAACGTGGACGTATCTTTGTCAGATCAGGCCAATCGAGATCATGCCGGTGCCGGTTTGGACCCATCCGGCCCTTTTGACGTCGCTGCCTTTTATCATTTTGGACAACTGCCCGATTATGCGTCCTTGCAGGCACCGCTGACGGCCCTGTGCGAAAGCCGCGGTGTGATGGGCATTTGCCTTTTGGCCAATGAAGGCATCAACGGCACGCTGGCGGGATTGCCGCAGGATATGCAGGTCGTTATATCCGAGATCCGTGCGCTGACCGGGTTTCCCGATCTGGAACACAAATTGTCTTATGCCGAGACAATGCCGTTTTTGAGACTGAAAATACGCCTCAAGAAAGAAATCGTGACGCTTGGTGTGCCGTCGGTTGATCCCACACGTCTGGTTGGCACCTATGTTGAGCCCGAGGATTGGAACACGCTGATTGCCGATCCCGATATCGTGCTGATCGACACCCGGAATGCCGATGAGGTCAGAATCGGCACCTTCGAAGGAGCGATTGATCCGCAAACCAAATCTTTCAGCCAGTTTCCCGATTATGTCAAAACCCAGCTTGACCCCAAAAAACACCCAAAAATCGCCATGTTCTGCACAGGTGGTATCCGCTGCGAAAAAGCCTCCAATTACATGTTGCAACAAGGTTTTTCCGAGGTCTATCATCTCAAAGGCGGCATTTTAAAATATCTTGAGCTCATTCCTGAAGAGCAAAGCAAATGGCATGGCGATTGTTTCGTATTTGACCGACGCGTGGCCGTTGGACATGGCCTGAAAGTCGCCAGCCATCTGCATCTGTGCGCGGGTTGTCGCGCACCCTTGTCTCTGGAAGAGCGGCAATCCAACGCTTATGAAGAAGGTGTTTGCTGCCCCTATTGCGTGACGGTGCTGTCTCCGCAGCAAAAGGCTTCTGCCCGCGAACGCCACAAGCAGATGATTTTGGCCGAGCAGCGCGGCACCAATCATCTTGGCCCGCGCCATGCCTCCCATCGGCACGAAGACGGGCGGGATGAATCAATTTTGGACGGCTCCTCATAGTTTGAAAAGCATCGCGGGGCTGTGGCCAATCGGGCCGAACAGAGTCACACTGCTCATTACGCAGCGCGAGATGTGAATTGTGTTATCCCTGATCCTGCTTCTGGTGCCGGTTTTTGCGGCCATTTTCTTTTTGATCGTCGGCAATGGCTTGCTGACGACACTGGTGCCTTTGCGCGCGGCGGTCGAGGGATTTTCGCACAGCGATATCGGCTGGATCGGTTCGGCCTACTTTGTCGGCATGATTGCCGGAACATGGATGACGCCGGTTATCGTGCGTCGTATCGGCCATATCAGAGCGTTTTCGGCCTATGCATCTGTGGTGGCGATTGCCGCTTTGGGATTTCCATTGGTCAACAATGTCTGGTTATGGATGGCATTGCGCGGATTATGTGGTTTCGCCTTTGGCGGGCTTTACGGCATCGTTGAAAGCTGGATTACCTATAAGTCCGGCCAAAATTACCGCGGGCGGATGCTCGGCCTCTATAATATCATTCATTTCGCCGGTTCCGCTTCAGGCCAGCAATTCCTGCGAATTTTCGATCCCCGCCAGTTCCAGTTGTTCAGTGTTTCAGCGGCTTTTTTAATGGCGGCGTTGTTGCCGATGGCCGTCAGTAAAGTTGAACCACCACCTTTACCCCCGAAAGGACGACTGATTTTTAGGCGTATCCATCAAGTGGCTCCGATCGGGCTGATCACCATCGCACTGGTCGGGGTCGCCAATGGGAGTTTCTGGTCGCTGGCTCCGGCCTATATCGAGCATCTCGGCTTGGGGGCCAGTACGGTAGCGAGTTTCATGACGGTTGTCATTTTGGGCTGTGCGACCGGCCCCTATCCCCTGGGTCGGATTTCCGATCTGATTGACCGGCGCGGTGTGATTGTCGTGGTCTCTATTGTGGCGGTGCTGGTAGAACTGGCTTTGGCAGGCATCGGTGCCAAGCGTGTTGAATTGCTGTATATTTTCGGCTTTCTCCTCGGGATTGTCATTCCTGTAATCTATCCGCTGACCGTGGCGCATGTGATGGACCGCTTCAGCGGCGAGGAAGCTGTTGTTGTCTCCAGCACCTTGTTGTTTTTCTATTGTATCGGTGCAGTGGTCGGGCCGGTTATCGCCGCGGCCTTGATGCAATGGCTCGGGGATCGTGCACTGTTTGTCCATAATGCGGTGGTGCATGCCGGATTGGCAGGCTTTGTGGTGTGGCGGATGCTGGATCGTCCACCGCCACCACGACAGGTTGATCAACCTGAACTGCCGGATGGTGAGCCAACAAGCGCCCCTAAATTGTAAGGGTCTCCTTGTGTGACTTGCCGGATGCTTTGATCCCCGAGGATCTGGCTTTGGAAGTCCGCTAATACTGGCCCTTGGTTTAGCGCGTTTCGCGCAAGGCCCTGACAGCAGCGAATTTAATGCTGGCCACATGGTCCCGCATCAGGGTTTCGGCCTTGGTTGCAGAGCGCGCCAGCAGTGCCTCATAAATCAGATAATGCTCATCGTGGCGCTGGCGCAATTCATCAAGACTGAACGCAATAATGTTCCGGTTCGACACGCGCGGGATTTGAAACGACATCTGTGCCATCTGGCTCAACAATCGGTTGAGCGACGCCTCCATGATCGTGTCATGAAAACTGGCATTGGTTTCACCGATAATTGCCAGAACATGATCATTCATCAAGTCCGAAGCCGTTAGAATATCGCGGCCCTTGGTCAGGGATTGCCCGATCACCAGACGCTGGTTGTCGCCCAGTCCCCGTTCTGCCGTAAAGCGGGCAGCCAGTCCCTCAAGTGCCCCACGAATTTCGTAAGCGTCAACCAACTCAGAAATCGGGAATTCACGCACCACATAACCGCGATTTGGCGCATAATCGAGCAGGCCTGCGGCGGATAGTGTCTGCAAAGCGGCGCGGATGGGTGTGCGCGATACGCCCAGCTCCTCACTCAAGCGGACCTCTTGCAGTTTAGTGCCGGCAGGCAAGCCGCCTGACAGGATCGACTCGCGCAGATGATCGGTGACAGATAATGAGCGCGTGGCATTGCTGATCATTACAGGGCAACCTTCATTCCATTTAACCTATTGCTGGTTTCAGTCTGATCATGATGCAGATGGTGCCCTAATAAAGGGCATATGCCCATAGCCGGCAACATTCGCAACCTCACGTGGAAAATATCGCAAGACAATTTGAAAATGTATACAAAATTAATTGACTCATTTGTTGATGTATTCAATCATTCCCCATCTAAAGTCGAACAGGCTTTTAAAAACTGATCGGGACAAGGGTTCGCATCAGGCTGAAACGCAATAATCGTGTCTGTGTCCGCAGCGTCGCGTGACAAGGCCCAGGAGAGAGAGACAGGGAGACATCGGATGATTGATATTGCCAGCGGCGATGCAGCGATTGAACAGATCACGGCCAACAAGAACGCCCATTATCAACCCTATGGCTGGCATCATTGGCCGGAAAGTCCTTGGTTCGCCTATCAGTTCCGGCGGGGCTTGGGAGAGACGCAAGAAGGCGGCGGCTCTGTATCCGAAGTTTTTTTGGCTGCTTCGCGCATTGTCGCAGGTGATGAAGAAAGTTGGCACAAAGAATGGAAGGTGATCGGTGATGCCAACCGCCACCGGGCCATTGATGCGGAAAAGACCGGCCATATCCGCACGGCGATGAATTGCTATTTGCGTGCTGCCGATTATTACCGTCAGGCCGAGTTCTTTTTGCTCCCCGACGATCCACGTCGTTTGCCGACATTTGAACTGATGGAATCCTGCTCGCTCGGTTTTCTGTCGCATTTGAACCCGCCAGGCTATGCGGTCGATATTCCTTACGAGGATGGCAAGCCGATCTGCGGCTATTTTGTTCGCGCGCCTTACCCGGGTGATAAAATGCCGGTGCTGATCTGCATGGGTGGTCTGGATTCGATCAAGGACGAGATGTGGTTCATGCAGGCGCATGGCGCTTTACAGCGTGGCATTTCAGTGTTGATGATCGACGGTCCGGGCCAAGGCGGCACGTTGCGCCGTCACAAGGTCTATAGCCGTCATGATACCGAGGTGCCGATCGGTAAAGTGATTGACTGGCTGGAAACACGTCCCGATGTCGATGCCTCGCGTATTGCGCTTTGCGGGTCGAGCTTCGGTGGTTATTACGCAGCGCGCGCGGGTTGTTACGAGCCGCGTCTCGCTGCTGTGATCTCGCATGGCGCTATCTGGGATGTGCACGAATTGTGGGGTGATAAATCCGACGAATTCGGTCTGGCCATGCACATCAAATTCGTGCTGGGTTGCCAGACCATGGCAGAAGCCCACGAGAAGATGAAACCCTTCACGCTTGAAGGCCATTTGCAGCATATGAAATGTCCTTATTTTATTCTGCATGGCGGATACGATGTTTTGACCATGTCGGCGGCAACCAAAGCCTATGAATCGGCCAAGGCCAACGGTGTTGATGTGACTTTGCGTTTCCTGACGCCGGAGGAAACCGGAGCTGAACATTGCCAGCATGACAATCCCACCATCGGGCAGGAAGTTATGGCCGACTGGCTGGCCGACCGTTTCGGGATTGACCAGCGCGCTTTGCTTAAAACCGGTTGGAACACGCTTCTCTAATCGATCGAAACCTTAGGGATGCGAGGAAGCGATAATGCGGGCTCTCGGAGTTGATAACCCCAAAGTTGCGGTGGTGGCGATTGATTGCCATCGCGGCCATCTTGATCCGCTGGTGGCCACCATGCCCGCCTCGCCAGAGGTTGCCGAACGGCTGACCGAAGCCAATCGGCAATTTTTTGAATCCTGCCGCGCATTGTCGATCCCGATCATCCATGTGGTGACGCGGTACCGCGAAGAGGCTGAAATCCGGATGAATCCGTTCTGGCGGATGCGGGCGGACGATCCAAATGCCACGCGTAAAAATGTGATGCGGCACAATCTGTTTGGCTCAGCAGGAACAGCCATCATGCCGGGTCTTTTGAAAGTCGGTGACAGCGTGATCGACACCAAAAAGCGGTATGATTGCTTTATCGGAACCGATCTGGAATTTCGGTTGAAATCGCTTGGCATCAATACGATCTTCATGACCGGCATCAATACCAATTCCTGTGTGCTGGCCACAGCAATTGCTGCCAATGTGCGTGATTACAGCGTGGTGGTTATCGAGGATTGCGTGGACACGATGGACACTCGGGATCATCACGAGGCCGCCTTATTGTGCCTGCGTACGGCTTTTGGCGTCACCATGGTCGCCCAAGAGGCTGTCGGACTAGCGCGGCAGTGGCAGCTCGAGCAGCAGGCCGGCCATCAAAACGGTGATGCGGCATGATACCGAGCAAAGCCAAACTGGCAGCCGGGGGCGCGCTGTTATCGGTCAATCCGGGTGGGGCCAACCTCACAGCGGTCGACATGATTGCCCGCCTGGGCGCTGATGTCATTTTTATTGATGCCGAACGCTCGGTGATGGGCATCGAGAGTGTGCATGCGATGGCGCGCGCAGCACAGGCGCACGGCCTTGCGGCCGTGGTCCGCACACCGTCGCGCGAGCCGGGCGAGTGGGTCCGCTATTTCGATTGCGGCATCAACGGACTTGTCCTGCCGCAGGTTGAACACGCATCGGATTGCGCGAGACTCGTCGAGACCGCCCGCTATGCCACCAAGGGTCGCGAGGATGATTTGCTGCTGATCGCCCAGATCGAAAGCGTGGGCGGTGTGGCTGAGCTGGATGCCATTGCCGGATCTGCAGGCATCGATCTCATTCTGGTAGGGCCGAATGATCTGGCCCATTCGATGGGCTATCTGGGCGACACAACAGAACCAAAGGTTGTGGCCGAGGTTGCGCATCTCACACAAAGGCTTCACAGTCTCGGGGTTCCATTCGGACTGCCTGTCAATGTCCACAATGCGCGCGATTGGCAGTCTCGCGGTGCCCAATTTCTATTCACCACGCTCGATCAGCATTTGGGTGTTGGTATCAAGGCTTTGCAAGGAGTGCTCGCATGACAATGATCCCCCGCGAACGCATACCCTTTACCCCGATCGTCGATCGTCCGGCGATGAAAGTGCCCAATAACGGCCGCATCATCGTCTGGTCTATCGTGAATCTGGAAGTTTGGGATATTGCCCGTCCGATGGCCCGCCAGATGGTGCCCGCGCCATCCGGCCAGGCGCTCTTGCCGGATGTGGCGAACTGGTCCTGGCATGAATACGGCATGCGGGTCGGGGTCTGGCGCTTTTTCGATCTTTACAAAAAGCTCGGGATCAAACCGACTTTGTCCATCAATGCACGCGTTTGCGAGGATTATCCGCGCGTTGCCCAAGAGGCGCTCGACCAGGGATGGGAATTCATGGCCCATGCCTATGAGCAGGGTCCGATCCACAAGGTCGAGTATCAATCCGCGATGATCCACAAGACCATGGATGTGATCGAAGCCTTCACCCACAAGCGGCCTGTAGGCTGGCTTGGACCCGGCCTGACACAGACACTCGAAACGCCCGACTACCTGACCGAAGCAGGAGTGAAATATATCGGGGATTGGGTGTTCGATGAAATCCCCTCCACAATCACCACCACCCACGGTCCGCTGGTGGCTCTGCCCTATACACTGGAGCTGAATGATATTCCGACGATGATCGTCCAGCATCATGAATCGGGCTATTGGCAACAACGCTGCACCGATGCGTTTGATCGGCTCTATGCCGAAGGTGCCGAGCGGCCCCGCGTCATGGCGATTTCGATTCATCCCTATATTTCGGGGCAACCGCACCGCATCAAATATCTCGAAGAGGTCTATGCCTATATCAACCGCTTTGAAGGGGTTGTGCATATGAATGGCGAGGAGATTTACGACTGGTATGCAAGCGGGCAGGCCGGCGTATGATGATCATGGCTTTGATGACAGGACACGAACAATGAGTGATGTGAGTCTGGTACTTCCACCGCAAGGCGAGACAACAGTGCCGGTTGTCGGTGGCGGGGCCTTTCCTGTCCGACGGATTTATTGCGTGGGCCGCAACTACATCTCCCATATCCGCGAGATGAAAGAGGCTGACGAGCGCGATCCGCCGTTCTTCTTCCAGAAGCCGCGCGATAGCATTGTTCTGGATGGTTCGACCATTCCCTATCCACCTCTGACCGATGACTACCAATACGAGGTGGAGTTGGTGATTGCGGTTGGCAAGCAAGGGGTCAATCTGACAGAGGGTAATGCTCTGGATCATGTTCTGGGCTATGGCGTCGCGCTTGATATGACACGCCGAGACCGCCAACGGGATGCACGGGCTGCCATGTTGCCATGGGAAGTCGGCAAGGCGTTCGATCACTGTGCGCCATGTGGCGCGCTGCATCGGGCAACGGAGTGCGGCCACAAGCCCAAGGGCGCGATTACTCTGCAGGTCAATGGTTTGGAAAAGCAGCGCGGTGATCTTGAACAGATGATCTGGAACGGGGCTGAAATTCTCGTCCAGTTGTCACGACAGGTGACTTTGATGCCCGGCGACCTGATCATGACCGGAACGCCCGCCGGTGTGGCCGCTGTGCATCCGGGTGATGTCATTGTCGCAGAAGTAGAAGGCTTGGCCCCGCTGACCATCCATATTGGTCCAAAAGGGTCCCACTTGGTTCAGGAGGCTTGAGCATGTTGCCGACAGAGCGGATCACTTATTCCCCAATCAACACACGCAAGCCGCTTAAACTGCCCAATGGCGCGCGGATGGCGGTGTGGGTGATTGTGAATGTCGAGGAATGGGATGCCACCCAGCCGATGCCTCGCACGGTATTGACACCGCCTGCGGGCGGATCACCGAGCCCCGATATTCCGAATTGGGCTTGGCATGAATATGGCAATCGGGTCGGTTTCTGGCGCATGCTGAAAGTATTCGACGATTTTAAAATCCCCGGTGTGCTCGCGATCAATGGATCGGCGTTGGCGGCCTATCCGCCGATTGTTGAGGCTGCACTTGAGCGCAACTGGGAGTTCATGGGTCACGGCTTTACCCAACGCAATATGCAGAAGGTTGAGAACGAGCGCGAAGACATCCGCCGCACGGCTGATGTCATCGAAAAAGCGACCGGAAAGCGGCCGCGTGGCTGGCTCGGACCGGGTTTGACCGAGACATGGGAAACTCCTGATCTGCTTGTCGAGGAAGGCTATGATTATGTGTGCGATTGGGTGCTGGATGACCAGCCGGTCTGGCTGAAAACCCGCACCAAGCCGATCGTCAATATTCCCTACACACAAGAATGTAACGATGTCGCGATGATGCTGATACAGCATCACAAGGCATCAGAATATTACGAGCGGGCGATTGACCAATTCGAGCAGATCTATACGGATTCCGAAGAGTCGGCCCGCGTGATGGCGCTGGTGGTGCATCCCTATATTATGGGCGCGCCGCATCGCCTTAAATATTTCCGCAAGATTTTCGAGACGATTTCGTCCCGCAAAGATGTGATGCTATGCACGGGTGAACAGATCTATGATTGGTATCGGGACGTAGGACCAGAGGCAACGGCCTGATCAAGCGATACGGACTGGTACAAGAGCGAAGGACTTAAGACGCGATGAGCCTGTTTCAACTTCTCAACGGCCTGACCTTTGCGGCCCTGCTGTTTGTGGTCGCCAGTGGTTTTACACTGATCTTCGGGCTGCTCAGAATTGTCAATCTGGCGCATGGCGCGCTGTATCTGTTCGGCGGTTATATCGGCTTTACCATCGCAACCAAGATCGGCAGTTTCACTCTCGGCATTGTCGGCGCTATGGCCGCCGTGGCCGTGATGGGATTTGCTCTGAACGAGGGCCTGTTGCGCTTTGTGCGCGGGTTCGAACTTCGCCAGGTCTTGTTAAGTCTTGGCGTGGCTTTTGTCCTTAACGATATGTCTTTGGTGATCTGGGGCGGTGACAGCTTCACGGTGCCGATACCGGAAGAGCTGACGGGCGGATTTCGCGTTTTCGGAACGTTCTATCCCAAATACCGCCTGTTCGTGCTGCTGATGGGGGTTCTTATTTTTATTGGCCTCTGGGTGTTGATCAACAAGACACGGCTGGGGGCATTGATCCGTGCCGGTGTTGATGATGCCGAAATGGTCGAGGCAGCAGGTATCAATATCCAGCGGGTGTTTTTGATGACCTTCCTGCTCGGTTCGGCATTGGCAGGCATGGGCGGGGTAATGGGCGGGGCGTTCCTGTCGCTTTACCCTTCAGCGGATTCCGAAATTCTGGTGTTCAGCCTGGCCATTGTCATCATCGGCGGACGCGGCAGCCTGATCGGCGTCGGTGTCGGCTCGCTGATGGTTGGCCTGCTCAACACGCTGGGTCAGGTGATGTTCCCTGAACTGGCTTATTTTGTGATTTTTGGTCCGATGGCGGCGATCCTTGCTTTCCGCCCGATGGGTCTGTTTGGAAAGGCTGTTTGACATGTCGGGGGTTAGCCGCAGCAAAAGTCCGATGGGCGCCTTGGTGGTTCTTGCCATTCTGGCGGTTGGTGTGATCGCGCCATTCTTCCTTTCGCGTTACCAGATCGGGCTGGCGACGCAGATTTTGATTTTCGGCATGTTGGCCATGTCGATTGATATTCTGGTTGGCTTTACCGGCCGCACCTCTTTGGGCCACGGTGCGATCTTTGGCGCATCGACCTATGTGGTGTTGTATTGTGTCACGCAATCGGGTCTTTCGCCCTATCTTGCGGTGTTGCTGGGCATTGCCACGGCAACGGTACTGGCAGCGATTTTCGCATTGTTGGCGGTGCGGACCAACGGGGTTTATTTCCTTCTGCTGACGCTTGCTTTGGGAATGATTGTCTGGGGCATCTGCCTGCGCTGGACGCAAGTGACCGGTGGTGAAAACGGCCTGCGCGGCGATATTCGCCCCAAGGCTCTGTCGGATTACAAGGACTTCTACTGGTTCATTCTGGCTTTGGCAGCTTTGGTGACCTTCGGCATCCGCCGTTTTGTGCAGTCTCCTTTCGGCTTGACCCTGCGCGGCATCCGCGACAGTGACAGCCGGATGCGGTCATTGGGCTACAATGTGCCGCTGCATCTGTTTATCGGTTTTACGATGTCAGGTTTTTTTGCCGGTGTTGCCGGGGCGTTCTATGCCTTCTTCAACAATTTTGTCAGCCCTTCGACGGTGGCACTGACCCAATCGGTTGAATCGCTTTTGATGGCGATTATCGGTGGTGTCGGCACACTTTACGGATCGTTTATTGGCGCCTCGGCTCTGATCGCGCTCCAGAATCTTGTATCCAGCCATACCGAGCGTTGGCAATCGGTTCTGGGGATTACCTTTACCCTGATTATGATTTTTGCACCCGAAGGGATTGTAGGAAAATTCCGCGCCTTGAGGGAAAAATATGCCAACAAACACTGAAACGACTCTCACATCCACAACAGGAGTATTGACGATGGATCGCAGACAATTCCTCCAATCAACGGCAGCAGGTTTGGCTGCTGCCGGCACCGGATTGCAGCCGATGCGGGCAATGGCACAAGGCGAGCCGATCCGGATTGGCTTGATGGCTCCGCTGACCGGTGTGATTGCATCGGGCGGCAAGGAAATGGTCGAAGGCACTCAATTCTGGTTTGAAAAAATCAATTACCAGATTGCCGGCCGCAAGGTGGAACTGATCATCGAAGACGATGCGTCAAATCCCGATACGGCCTTGCAGAAAGCCCGCCGTCTGGTTGAACAGAACAATGTGCATTTCCTGACGGGCAATCTTCTGGCCAATACCGGTCTTGCGGTCGCCAATTATGTCAAAGGGACGGGCACGCCCTATTTCATTCCCATCATTGCTGCTGATGAATTGACCCAGCGTGGCCGTATTCCTAACGTCATCCGTACTGCGGGCTATTCGGGTTCGGCTTTCCCGCGTCCCTTGGCTGATTGGGCCTTGAAGCAGGGCTACAAGCGCATTGCCACCATCTCGCAGGACTACACTTTCGGTCACGAACAGTGTGGCGGTTTCTCGCAGGTGTTTACAGAGGGTGGCGGCACGATTGTGCAGCAGTTCTGGCATCCGCTGAATACGGCCGATTTCAGCCCCTATCTCGGACAGATCGCAGATCTCAAGATCGATGCGCTTTTCGTGATGGAAACCGGTGCCGATGCGACACGCTTCACCCAGCAGTTCAACAGCTTCGGTCTCAAAGGCAAGATCCCCCTGCTCGGTGCAATGAACATGACCGACCAATCGGTGATCCGCACCATGGGCCCGGAAGTGGAGGGTATTATCTCCGCAGCCCATTTTGCCGAAGGGGCAGACATTTCTGCCACCAAGGAATTCGTCGAAGCCTATACCAAAAAATACGAAAAGATCCCTTCGCTTTACGGGTTCTCGATGTATTCGGGCATGATGTGGGTGTCACGCGCCATTGAAAAGCTTGGCGGTAAGGTCGAGGATAAGGCGGCGCTGATCGAAGCGGTTCTGAAAACCGAATTGACGGATTCCCCTCTTGGCAAGCCGGTCAAGCTCGATGCTTACGGTAACCCTATCTATGACGTCTATATCCGCAAGGTCACCAAACGGGCCGACGGCAAATTCTGGAATGTGCCAGTGGAGACCTATCCGGCAGTGTCACAGTTCTGGAAATATGATCCTGAAGCCTTCATGAAGGAACCCGCTTTCTCGCGCAATTATCAAGGCGTGAAAAAGTCCTAAACCGTTTGGCGGGTGCATGTCTTGTGCACCCGCCTCCCACCAGGAATGTGGAGAAGACATGGCCGAAGTTGCACTCACTTTGTCCGGTGTTGCCGTTGCCTTCGGGGCGCTGCGGGCTGTGGATGGTGTGGATCTGTCCATTCCGGCAGGCCAGCGCCGCGCGATCATTGGTCCCAATGGGGCCGGCAAAACCACCTTGTTCAACGCCATCACCGGCGTCGTGCCGCCGACCGAAGGACGGGTGGTGTTCGAAGGCCATGACATTACCAATCTGCCGCCGCACAAGCGCGCGGCTTTGGGCATTGCCCGCACATTCCAGATCACCAACCTGTTCCCGAGCCTGAGTGTCGAAGAAAACATGGTTCTGGCACTGCGCGGTTTGAGCCCGCAAAAATTTTCGCTGTTTGGCTCGCCGGACTTGAGCACTGCGGATCAGGACCGAATTTCCCGCGCCTTGCGGCTGGCGGGTTTGGCCGATCGTTCGGCAACTGTTGTGACCGAGATGGCCTATGGTGACCAGCGTCAACTTGAAATCGCTTTGGCCCTTGTCGCCACACCGCGCATGTTGCTGCTGGACGAACCTGCAGCAGGCCTGTCGCCGTCAGAACGTTCGATTGTTGCCGATGTGATCCGTGGTCTTCCGCAAGAGTTGACCGTGATCTTGATTGAACATGATATGGATCTGGCTCTGGGGCTTGTTGATTACGTCACATGTCTGCACGAGGGCCGGTTGTTGGTCGAGGCACTGCCTGCCGACATCCGGACCGATGCGCGTGTTCAGGAAGTCTATTTGGGAAAACCACACCATGCTTGAGGTCAAGGATCTGCACAGTTTCTATGGTGCGGCGCATGTTCTGCACGGGGCATCCTTGCAGGTGGCGCCCGGCGAGGTGGTTGCTTTGCTGGGCCGCAACGGCATGGGCAAGACAACATTGATCCGCTCGATCATGGGGCTGACCCCACCCACCGTCAAACAAGGCGAAGTGGTGTGGAAGGGCGAGGCGATCACCCGGATGAAGCCGCATGACATCGCCAATAAAAAAATTGCGATCGTGCCGCAGGGGCGGCGGTTGTTCTCCTCGTTGACGGTGACCGAGCATCTCACCATGTTCAAAAGCGCGCGAGCCACTGACGGGTGGACCATCGACCGTATCTTCTCGACATTTACCCGTTTGGGCGAACGCCGCCACCACCGCGGCAATCAACTGTCAGGTGGCGAGCGCGGTATGCTGGCGGTGGCGCGGGCCTTGATGCAGGACCCCGAATTGATCCTGATGGATGAGCCGTCGGAAGGTCTGGCCCCTGTGATGGTGCAACATCTTGAAGGGGTGATTGCCGAGCTGGGCCGCACGGGTCTTGGTATCTTGCTTGTCGAGCAAAATCTCTACAGTGCGCTGGCTGTGGCCTCCCGCGTCTATATCATGGAGACGGGCAAAGTGGTCCATTCCGCCACGAGCGATGAGCTCGCCAAGGATGAAGGCGCAGTGCAACGTTGGCTTGGAGTACACGGCTGATGGGGGAAGAGTCTCAACAGGCAGACGCTCGCTCCTTGCGCGACGCGGCACTTCGCCGCGCTCATAGCCATCACACTCTGGTTGATGCCAATAGCGATGTTCTGGCGCATGCAGCGGACCGTCTGGTCACACTGGATTCTGATCCGCGTGCGCTCGATCTCTGGTTCCGTCAAGAAGCAGAAGCACAGGAAAGATCGCGCTGATGGATGACAGTCTCCATGCTCTGGGTCTCACAGAGATGGCTACGGCTATCGCTGAAGGTTCAGTGACCAGTGTGGCAGCAACCCAAGCCTGTCTGGATGCGCTTGATACGACAGGCCGTCGTTTCAATGCTGTTGTATCGTTGCGTCGCGACCAGGCTCTGGAAGCGGCCCGCGCAGCCGATCAGGCGCGCTCCCAAGGGCGTAGCCTCGGCCCGCTTCACGGTGTGCCCATGGCGCACAAGGATCTGTTTTATCGCAAGGGCGAAATTTCGACAGGTGGCACGCTGATCCGCAAGGATTTTGTTGCTCCCTTCACTGCGACGGTGATCGAGCGTCTGGATCAGGCGGGTGCCATTGATCTCGGCCGGTTGCATATGGCCGAATTTGCCATGTCGCCGACCGGCTACAATATCCATCACGGTCACGGACTGAATCCGTGGTCGGTGGCCCACTGCCCGGGTGGCTCGTCCAGTGGCTCCGGGATTGCGGTGGCGGCCCGATTGATACCTGCCGCTCTGGGCACTGATACCGGCGGCTCCATTCGCCATCCGGCAGCGATGTGCGGGGTATTCGGCCTTAAACCGACATGGGGATTGGTGCCTACCACTGGCGTGATGCCACTTTCGCATAGTCTCGACGTCGTTGGTCCGATGACACGCAGCCCGGAAGATGCCGCGTTGCTGATGGATGTGCTGACGGCGCGCGGTACATATTATCGCGACAGATGCAGCGGCTCGGGCAAAGGATCTGCCAAAGCCCTGAAACTTGCGGTTGTCGGGGGGCATTATCGGGCTCAGACCCGTCCCGATATCGAGGCGGCTCTGGTGGATGCTGCCAAAGTGATTGCCGAATTAGGTGTCGTAATCACGCATACGACAGGCCCCGATCTTGCTCTTGCCCATGCAGGTGCGCATGTGCTTATGACGGTGGAAGCGGCAACCTTGCATCGGCATTGGCTTGAAACCCGCCCCGGGGATTACGCCCCGCAGGTGCGCGGGCGGATCGAGCCGGGCCTGACCTATCCAGCTACCCGCTATGTCGAAGCTTTGGCGATGCGCGCTGATGTGACCCGTGCTTGGCTGGATCAGGCCATGGGTGATGCCGATTTTGCTCTGATTCCGGCATTGGCGCAGGGTGTGCCGACAATTGCCGAGACCACCGATGGGGATCCTGCCTCGGTTGCGGCTGCGATTGCCCGTTGCACATTGTCGACACGGGCCATCAATTATCTCGGTCTGCCATCTGCCTCAATTTTGTGCGGTTTCGATCCCTCCGGTCTGCCGATTGCCTTTCAATTGGTCGGCCGCCCCTACAGCGAGGGACTTATTTTGCGATTATCTGCCCTTTATAGCCAAGCAACTGCTTGGAATCTGAAACATCCGCTTTAAGATAGCAGCGTCAAATTGTTTGTGACCATGTAGCGTAGCGTCTGTCGGGGGTTTTGGTGATGAGCTTGAAATACCCGATCTATTGTATACAGTTAACAATATGACGGGTGCATCTATCCATAGACAAACTTTAGCTGATCAGGTGTTCGACCGCGCTGTTGAAGCGATTGTGTCCGGCGAGATCGAAGCGGGTGGTCCGATCAGTGAAGTCGAGATCGCGGATCGTTTCGGGGTGAGCCGTGGGCCTGCACGTGAGGCGATTTTCAGACTTGAGTCAAAAGGCCTCGTGACACGGACTGCCCATCTGGGTGCGCGTGTTGTTGCATTGACCTTGGAAGATTTGCGCTCCCTTTACGAAATGCGCGAGGCATTGGAATGCAAGGCAACGTATTTGGCCGCGGCCCGTATTTCAGATGAAACCTTGTCCCACATGGCTACAATTCTCGAACGCGATGCGCAAAACGCTGAAATGGCTACGGGCAAGTCCTATTATCAATTGGGCACCGAAGATGATTTCCATGTCATGATAATCCGTGCCAGCGGCAATGCGCGGATCGAACGGGCCCTGTGCGAAGAGCTTTATGATGTGCTCAGACTTTACCGCTTTCGGTCGAGCCTGACAAAGGGACGCGTATCGGTGGCCTGGGATGAGCATCAGGCAATATTGGAAGCACTGAAAGCACGTGATCCTGCTGCCGCCGAACACGCCATGCGCCACCATATCCACACCTCCTGGTGCAACAATGCCAGGGCCTTTGAAATTTCGGGACAGTAATCATGCGTTCAACCACACAGTTTAAAGATCTGCTCTCCCAGAAACGGGCCTTGACCCTGCCTGGTGCTGCCAATGCGATGTTTGCTCGTGTTGTCGAGGATTTGGGGTTCGAGGCCTGTTATGTGTCAGGCGCAGGCATTGCCAATATGCATCTGGGTGCGCCCGATATAGGTCTGACGACATTGACCGAAATTGCCAATGCGGTCTCTGCGATCAGTGATGCGATCACGTTGCCTTTGATGGTGGACGGCGATACCGGCTTTGGCAATGCCGTTAACATGCACCGTACGATCAAGGTGCTGGAACGGGCAGGAGCGGCCGCCATCCAGATCGAGGATCAGGTGTTCCCTAAAAAATGCGGACATTTTAACGGCAAGGAGGTGATTCCTTGTGCCGAGATGGTCGCCAAGATCAAGGCGGCTGTTGATGCCCGCACCGATGCCGATTTCCAGATTATCGCCCGCACCGATGCCCGCGCCATCGAGGGGATCGATAAGGCCATCGAGCGCGCCCATGCTTTTATCGAGGCAGGGGCCGACGCGACCTTTGTCGAGGCACCGCTGGATTTCGATGAAATGGCCCGTATCGCGCGTGAATTGGTGGTGCCGCAAATTGCCAATATTGTATTCGGTGGCAAAACACCCGATCCGGGTCGTGCCCGTCTGGCTGATATGGGCTTTGGTGGTGTCCTCTATGCCAATGCCTCTTTGCAAGCCGCTTTACGCGCGGCCTATCAGGTGTTGGGCTCGTTGAAAGAGCACGGCTCGCTGGATCTGGTGGCTGATCAACTCGCATCGTTCGAGGAACGTCAGCGCGTCGTTGACAAGCCGAAATGGGACGCGATGGAAGCCCGTTATAAAGTCTGAGGCAATGGTGAGTGTAAGGATCAGGATATGACCACGAGACCTTGGGATCAGTACATTCCGGAAGAAGAGCAAAGAGCATATCGTGCGGTTGGCTTCGGTCGGTCGAGCGGGTTCGGCAAGCGTCCTGCTTTGCTGATCATTGATGTGCAATACCGCACCGTCGGTACGCAGCGTTTGCCGTTCTGGGAAGCGATCAAGGAATTTCCGACATCTTGCGGCGAAGTTGCCTGGGATGCTGTTGGCAATATTGCCAAATTGCTGGAGGTGTTTCGCGCCAATCACTGGCCAGTGCTCTATCCCTATGTGTCCCCCAAGCAGGGGTTTGATGCGGGACGTTTATCCGACAAGGTGCCAAGCATCATGGGTGTGGCCAGCAAGGGCTATGAATTTGTTGCCGAGATCGCTCCGCATGAGGACGATATCATGCTGCCCAAAAAACATCCGAGTGCGTTTTTCGGCACGCCATTGGCCAGCTATCTCATCAACACTCAGGCCGATACCCTGATCGTGACCGGATGCAGCACCAGCGGTTGTGTGCGCGGAACGGTTGTCGATGGATTTGCCTATAATTTCCGCACCATTGTGCCGCAAGATGCGGTGTTTGATCGTTCGCAAGTGTCGCATGCCGTCAACCTGTTCGATATGGCTGAAAAATATGCTGATGTCATGCCGACCGATGATGTCATCGCACGGTTGAAAGAACTCTCGCCTGCACCATAATCACTGTTAACAACAAACACTGTTTAGACCTGTGTTACTTCTGGAAGGGAAGCAAAAATGACGAAGCATTGGGGATTGAAATCAACCGTCGGGCTGGCGCTTGCGCTGGCTTTATCGACGGGTGCTCTCGCACAGCAGACCAGCTATAAATTCGGTCTTGCTATGCCGCTGACCGGTGGTCAGGCTACTTATGGCAATGATCAGGTCAAGGCTGCCGAATGGGCCGTTGAAGAGATTAACAAAAAAGGCGGGATCAACGGCAAAAAGCTTGAAATGGTCGTGCTTGATACCCAGGCGGATCCGCAGGTTGGTATTCAGTCGGTCAACCGTATGATCAGCGTCGACAAAGTCGCCGTATTCGTGACCGCATGGTCGGGCGTGGTGAAGGCCGTCGCGCCTATAGCCAACGATAACAAGGTGGTTGAACTGTCGGTCGGTGCGAATTCGCCCGATATCAGCCAGCTTGGCGATTATGTCTACACGACATTCCCGCTCGCCGATGTGGATATCCGCGCTGTGGCCAATTATTCAGCCAAGGACATGGGCAAGAAGAAGGCCGCCGTGTTGTTCATCAATAACGAGACCGGCATCGGTTCGGCGACAGTGTATCGCGATACCTTCACCAAAGCTGGCGGACAGGTTGTGGCCTATGAGGCCTATGACCAGAAGGCCACCGACTTTACCGGTCCTTTGTTGAAAATCCGTGCAGCCAATCCCGAAATCATCCATTTGCAGGGTCTGGTCGCTGAATCACCACAAGTCATTGCACAGGCCCGCCAGCTTGGCATCACTGTGCCGATCACTTCCTATTCCGGCATCTATAACCAGAAGCTGATCGAGCAACTTGGTGCGGCGGCTGAAAATGTGATCGCCACCTCACTGGCTCCCGGCGTCGAAGATTCTCCCTTGGTGAAGGAGTATGTGGACCGTTGGGTGAAAGATGTCGGCCGTGCGCCGAACGGCCTGCCTTATACCCAATATCTGTATGATGCCCCTGCCTTGATTGCCGCTGTCTTTACCTCTCTCGACAAAAAGGGGATTGCCGCGACCGGTGAAAACTTCCGTAAGGAAATGCTGGCCATCAAGAGTTTCGACCTGCCTTTGACCGGCAAGATTACGTTCTCTGAAGACCACACCGTCAACAAGCCAGTTTATCTTGTCGAAGTTAAAAACGGCAAATGGACCAAAAAGGCTGTTGTCGGCCAGTAATCATCCAATGGGCGGGAGGGGGATGTTCTCCCTCCCGTTTTGTTATGAAGGAGTGCGAACATCATGTTCGATTTAGCGGTGGTCAGCCAGATTTTGTGGACGTCCTTCGCCACATCCAGTTATTTTGTCTTGTTCGCTGTGGCCTTCGCTTTGGTGCTGAAGGTCAATAAGGTGTTCAATTTCGCCCAAGCAGGTGTGATGACATGCGGCTTTTATGCCGCCTATGTCGGGGTGCGGATTTTGAACCTTCCCGGTTATGCGGGATTTATGCTGGGCATTGCGGGCGGTGTCGCGATGTCGTTTGTGCTCGAATATTTTGGCTTTGCCGTGCTGCGCCAGCGCAAGGCCTCGGCCATGTTTGTGTTCATTTTCACGTTAATCGTGTCCCAGTTCATTGCCTATGCGGTGATGATGATTTTCGGCACCTGGCCGACCACGATTTTCGCCTCGATGTTCTGGCCAGTGACGCTGGTTGGCGGCATTGCTGTCAGCGCATGGGATGTGCCCGCCATTGCCGCGACCGTGTTGGTGCTGACGGGACTTTGGGCCTTTTTGAAATATTCACGCAATGGCCAGTTCATGCTGGCCGTTGCCGATAATGCTGATCTGGCAGAGCTTTATGGTATCCAGAAAGACAGGATCCTGATGCTGTCGATGGTGATGGCCGGAGTGATCGTCTCGGTTGGCATGTTCCTTTATGGTTCCCGCGCACAGGTTCAGGCTGCGGCAGCAACAGAATTGATGCTGTTTGCTGTGGCTGCGACCATTCTGGGTGGTATCGGCAATATTTGGGGGGCGGCGATTGCCGCGGTGGTGTTGGGCGTGGTGCAAAACAGCTCGATCTTGTTCATCCCCTCGGCATGGCAGGGCTTTTTGCTCTTTGCCTTTCTGTTCTTTGCTATTGTGCTTTTTCCTCGCGGGTTCCGTTTGCCCGAACGGCGCAACACGCTCAAACGCATGGCGGTTGCACCGCAAGCCCTCAGCGATGGAAAGGGAAACTGAGCCATGGATTTTGTGTACTCGATCCTGATCTTCATCGGCCTGTTTGTCATTCTGGCCTCCAGCTTCGATCTGGTCATTGGTCATTGCGGGCTGATTTCAATTGCCCACCCGATTTTCTATGCCATTGGGGCCTATGTCTCGGCCATGCTGTCCAAGCAATCGGGCATGCCGGTGCCTTTGTCGATCCTGTGTGGCGGGGTTGGCGCTTTGCTGGCCTCCGCACTGGTCTCGGTGCCCGCACTCAGGGTGTCGGGTGATTATTTGCTGATTGCCAGCATTGGCTTCCAGCTTGGCCTGATCGAGCTCGCCAAGCATTTTCACGAGATCGGCGGGGCGGGTGGTTTGACCAATATCCCCTCTTTCCTGATCAAGGACTTCGGCCGAGAGAGCTATGTGGTGCTGGTGCTGGCGTTGGCAGGGGTGACGGTGCTGTTCATCCGTTGGCTGACCCAAGGGCCTTATGGCCGCATGATGACAGCGATGCGTGATGACGAGTTGGCCTTTTCGATGCTGGGCCGCAACGCCATCTGGATCAAGGTTGCGGTGTTTGCCATCGGCTCGGGCATTGCTGGCATTGCCGGTGGTCTTTACGCGCATTATTTCCGTTTTATCGAGCCCGACCAGTTCGGCTTGTTGCAATCCTCGGCAGTGCTGACCATGGTGGTGGTCGGCGGCATGCGCACCACCATGGGTCCGGTGATTGGGGCGATCGTGTTGCAGCTGATGCCGCAGGTCATCACCTTCTTCAACCTGCCGCCAAGTATTCTGGGGCCTTTGCAAGGCCTGTTGTTTACCGGTCTCGTCCTTTTTTTCATGTTCGTGCGCCCGCAGGGATTGCTGCCGGCCGCCGATTTGTGGGTGGGCCGCAAACCGCTTGAAGGTGCTGGCCACTCCGGCAAGGAGGCCCGCTCATGAGTTCCACTTTGGAAATTCGCGGCCTGTGCAAAAGTTTCGGCGGTATTGTCGTGGCCGATTCCATTGATCTCGATCTGTCGCCGGGACGCGTGCTCGGCCTGATTGGACCGAATGGGGCGGGCAAGACATCTCTGTTCAATCTGGTCTGCGGCGTTGTCAAACCCGATGCCGGTTCGATCCGGCTTGATGGCCAATCCCTTGAAGGATTACCGACCTATCAGCGGGCGCGGATGGGACTGGCCCGCACGTGGCAGAACTTGCGGCTTTTCCCCTCGCTCTCGGTCATGGACAATCTGATGCTCGGTCCGCGCGTCTACAGTGCAGACCGTCTGGTGGATGTCTTGTTCCGTCCCGCCCAGATCCGTGCCAATGAGGCTGAGGCACGTGATCGTGCGCGCGACATTCTGGAACGCACCGGACTTTCCCCGATCGCCCAATCGCGCGTGCAGGATATTTCCTTCGGCCAGCAGAAGCTCGTCGGTGTGGCCCGTGCCTTGATGAATGACGCGCGCTGCCTGTTGCTTGACGAGCCGATGGCAGGGGTTGAAGGCCAGACCTATGCGCTGATCCAGAAGGCGGTTCGCGATATTGCCGCCAGCGGTGTGGCCATTTGCGTGGTCGAGCATAATGTCGCCTTCATTCGCGATTTGTGTGACGAAGGTGTGTTTATGTTTGCAGGCAAGGTGCTGGCACGCGGCAGCGTCGAGCAGCTGATCGCCGATCCGCACCTGACCGAACTCTATTTTGGGACTTGAACCATGCTGGAACTTGTCAATATCAGTGCCGGTTACGGGTCTCTGAACGCCATCCAGAACATTGCATTGTCGATACCCGATGGATCGAAACTTGGTGTGTTCGGACACAATGGCGCGGGCAAAACCACATTGATGCGCTGCATCATCGGGGCTCATGTTCCCTCCAGTGGCGAGGTGCGTTGGCGGGGGGAAGCACTGCCGCAAGGTGATGTGCCTGCGACCGTTAAAAAGGGCATTGCCTATGTGCCGCAGGGCCACAATGTGTTTCCGACATTGAGTGTCGAAAAGAACCTGCGGATTGCCGGATCCTTGTTCGGTGAAGAATTCCTGGATGAGGTCTACAAGCTGTTTCCGGTCCTGTTCGAGCGGCGAAGCCAGCGGGCAGGGTCTATGTCGGGCGGCGAACAGCAAATGCTTGCACTCGGCATGGCCTTGATGACACATCCCAAATGGCTGCTGCTCGACGAGCCATCCACGGGTCTCGCGCCGGTCATCGTGCGCAATGTGATGGACGGATTGCGGGATGTAAACAAGCGGTTTGGAACCGGCATCATTGTTGTCGAGCAGAATGTGCCGGCCACACTGAAGCTGGTTGATCACGCCATCATCATCAAATCCGGTCAGATCGTGTTCAACGGCACCACTGCTGAACTCAATGACAAGAAGGATTTGTGGGAATGGTTTTAAGCGTTTCGTCTCACGAGACAACCGATCTTCGCGCACGCTCAGCCCGCGCTGTTCAGGATCTGTGCCAATGGGCAGTGTCGGCATCAGCCAAACCGTTACCCGAAACGATCCGTGCCCGTGCCGCTCTTGTTCTCCTGGATGATTTGGGTGCGATGGTAGCCGCCTCGCAAGAGCCCGAAGTGACAGCCACACGCCAGCGGGCAGCAGCCAAATCCCGCGCACAGGAAGCCACCGTTTTTGGCCCTGAGGTCATGCAGCTCGATCGTCTGCAAGCTGCAACCGCCAATGGCATGGCTGCGGCATGGTGCGAATTGGATGAAGGCTACCGGCTGGCTCCCTGTCATGCCGGCGCCTATGTTCTGCCGACCTTGCTGGCTGAGGCCGAGGCGCGTGATCTCTCATGCGAACAGCTCCTGATGATGCTTGCCGTCGGCTATGAGGTGACAGCCCGTTTTGCCCGTGCCTTTCCGTTTCCCGCGATGACTGTGCATCCGCATGCGGCTTTTGCCACGGTGGGGGCAACGGTGGCCAGTGCGCTGGCACAACGGCTCGACGCTCAGACCTTCTTGAAGGCATTGACGGGTGCTTGCAGCATGAGCTTTGCCGGACCCTATCGCCATGCGGTTGATGGTGCGTTGGTCCGCAATGCATGGACGGCTGCCAGCCCTTCGATTGCCACATTGTCGGTTGAATGGGCGCAAGACGGGATCGGCGGAATTGCCGAGACGCCTTACGATGTTTTCAGCACCTGCTTCCATACCGCTTGTGATCCCGACCAGTTAAACGCTGGGTTAGGCGAGGTCTGGGCCATTGCCGATGGCTATCACAAAGTATTTGCCTGCTGCCAATATGCCCATGCAATGTTGGAAGCTTCCCTGTCGCTGCATGAGCAGTTGGGGATCTCAGCACGCGCAAACATTGCCGCCATCGAAATCGAAACCCATCCGCGCGGTCTGACACTGACAGGAACCAAGCCGGAGAATGTGCTCGCAGCGCAATTCTCGATGCCCCATGCTGCAGCAGCTGTGGCCGTGCTGGCGACCGGAGGGCAGGCGGCATTTTCAGCTGCGGCCTTGGCGCGTGATGATATTGCCGCCTTGCGTGACCATGTGACTTTGAAGCCCTATGAACCATTGGCCCCCTGGCCCAATGACCGGCCCAGCCGTGTCACATGGATCATGTCCGATGGCACGCGCCATACGGCAGAGAAAATCAATGCCCGGGGCGGGGCTGATCAGCCGTTCGACGAGGCGACTTTGCTGGGCAAGCTTGCAGAAAATACAGCATCCCTTTTTCCCGCTATGGCAGGCGTATTGACGGCTTTGCTGCATCGGGAGCAGGGCGTTGAGCTTATGCCATGGCGTGCATGTGTAAGGCGGATGATCGCTTCCCGGGTTTCGGAAAAGGTGTGATATGGCTTTTGATGTCGATGTACTGGTGATCGGTGCTGGGGCGTGCGGCTTGGCAGCAGCCATTGCGGCGCATGACGAGGGAGCCTCTGTCGCTATTGTCGAGAAGCTTGATCGTCCGGGGGGCAATTCGTCGCTCTCGACCGGATCGGTGCCTGCCGCCAATTCCCGCTTCCAGCGCGAGGCCGGGATTGTTGATGATCCCGCAACCATGGTGCGGGACCTGATGGGGATCGCCAAAGAAACCGATGATCTTGCTTTGGTCAAACGCATGGCCGATGTGTCGGCTGAAACAGTGGAATGGCTGATTGACACGGTTGAAGCACGTATGGTGCTGATCACTGCCTACAAACATATCGGCCATTCGATCCAACGTCTGCACGCACCTGTTTCTCGGCGCGGGCAGGATCTGGTCGACGATTTCCTGAAAGCTGTCGAGAAGCGCGATATTCCGTTGGCGGTCGGTAACGGGGTTGATGATTTGCTTGTCGAAGGGGATGCGGTTGTCGGCGCGCTCATCCAGTCGACAGAGGGGATTGCCGAAGTACGAGCCAGAAAAACCATTCTGGCCGTTAACGGCTTTGCCGCAGATCCTGAATTGGTCAGACAGCATTGTCCCGAGATTGCCGGCGCGCAATATTTTGGCGCGCGCGGCTCACATGGGGATGCGGTTAAATGGGGCCGTAAAGTGGGGGCTGCTCTGGCCAATATGGGCGCCTATCAGGGCTATGCCGCAGTTGCCTATCCGCATGGCAGTTTGCTGTCATGGACAACGATTGAAAAAGGCGGAGTGCTGTTGGGCCAAAATGGCCAGCGCTTCGGTGACGAAAGTCTGGGCTATTCCGGTTATGCGCGTGTTGTTCTGGAACAGGGCGAATTTGCCTATGCCATTTTCGATCAGGCTATTTTTGATGTGGCTTCGCTTGAAGAAGAATTCATGGAGCTGGTTCAATATGGCGGCGTAAAAAAGGCTGATGATCTGGCAACCCTTGCGGGCTTTTTCGATCTTGATCCGCAGGCTGTCAGCTCGGAGATTGCAACCTACAACGCAACGGCCGAGGGCAAGCAGGACGACCGTTTCGGACGCACCAATTTCGGCTTGGCCGCACTCAAGGCACCCTATTATATCTGCCGTGTGGTGCCTGGCCTGTTCCATACCCAAGGCGGATTGAAAGTGGATGGTGATGCGCGTGTGCTCAACCAAGCAGGACAAGCCATTCCCAATCTGTTCGCAGGAGGCGGAGCAGCGGCCGGCATTTCGGGCAAAGCGGGGGCCTTGGGCTATGCATCGGGTAACGGCTTGTTGACAGCGATTGCGCTGGGCCGCCTGGCAGGGAGGGCCGCAGCCCACGAGATTGCAAAGGCGCAAGGATGAGCGCTGTCACACATCATTTGGCCCGCCAGCTTGTCAATCGCTGGAAGGCGGTTGATGGGTCGCTTGTTCCCCCCGATGTCAGGGGCTTTGCTGCCTTGCATTGTCTCGATGCGATGGGGGTCGGAATTGCTGCATCCTCGCTTGAGCAGGGGCAGCCTTATGGCCGCTATACGGAACAAGCCGCTGCAGGTCCGGTCTCGACCCTGAACGGCATCAAAGGGCTTGATGCGTCGGATGCCGCTTTGGTGAATGGCGGGCTGATCCATTCGCTCGAATACGATGATACCCATACCGAGTCTATCGTGCATGGCAGTGCGGTCTTATTGCCTGCAGCCATGGCTGTCGCGCAAGCGGTCGGTTCTTCGCCTGCCGCGATGCTTGCCGCCTATATCAAGGGCTATGAATGCCTGATCCGTATCGGACTTGCCGGACAAGGCGGATTTCAACGCCACGGCTTTCAGATTACCTCGGTGGCGGGAACGCTGGTCACCGCCCTGATGGCTTGCGATCTGATGGGAGCGGAGGAAGACCAGTGCGTTGATGCAATGGGTATTGCGCTCAGCCAGTCGTCTGGTGTGTTCGAATTTCTCAGCAATGGTTCCTCTGTTAAATCCATGCATCCCGGATGGTCTGCCCATGCAGGTGTGGTCGCGGCCCGCCTGGCTATGGCTGGCTTGCATGGTCCACAGACCAGTTTTGAAGGACAGCGCGGCTTGTTTATGGCCTTTGCGCGTGATCCTGCTGCACCAGCGCGTTTGGAGATGCAGTTATCTGATTTCGGCACCCAATGGCATTTGGGTGATGTTGCTTTTAAACTGGTGCCGAGTTGCCATTATCTGCATTCTTTTGTTGAAGCAGCCGGAGAACTGGCTGACCAGATCGGCGACGCTGCGCAGATCGAACGGATACATCTTAAAATAGCCGAAGGAGCTGCCCCCATCGTATGTGAGCCGTGGGAGAGCAAACAGCGTCCCGAGACCGGCCATGCAATCCGCTGGAGCCTTCCTGTGATTACCGCAGCCCGCTTGGTCGAAGGCAAGGTCGATCTTGATACATTTGCCAACAGCCCCAGCCAGCCGGTGCTTGATCTGGCGGCCCGTACCACATGGGAGCCACTGCAACCCAACCGCTTTCCGCGCTACTTCGAGGCAGATGTGCAATGCGTGCTAAGAGATGGTCGCGTGCTGGGCGTCAGTAAGGATGATGTCCTTGGCAATGCCAGCCGTCCGGTGAGTGCAGAGAAAGTGCTCGAGAAATTCGAGGCCAATGCTGCCCGCAGTCTTGCTGCTGTTGCAATCAAACAGATCATCGACTTTTGGCTGCACATCGACAACCATTCCGACTTCGGACTGTTGGCCAACAGCCTGATGGCACCACGCCTGACCCCCTGACCTCCAAATACGGTGTTCCATGTCTGACGAGCAAACAGTAAAACGGTTCAGCAATGGCCAAGTGGTCTGTGCCGAAAAGGGGTTGGTGGCCTGTGATGTGATCACACAGGGCGGGACAATCATCGGCTTGGGCGACTATGATGCCCAACTGCATAATCCCGCCGGGGCGCCGGTCGAGGAGATCGACCTGTCCGGTCTGGTTGTGATGCCGGGTGTGATCGATCCGCATTTGCATCTCGGCCACGGCAAGGATATTGCCCGTCCCCGTGTGCCCGAGGATGCAGCCACCGAATCCGCAGCTGCCGCAGTTGGGGGCATCACGACCTTCATTCCCTATCTGATGAGCACCGAACCGTTCGAGACCCAGTTCGATGAGGTATGTGCCGTCACGCAGGCCGGAAGCCGGATCGATTTTGGTTATCACTTTATCATTTCCACCGAGGCACAACTGTCCGGCGTCCCGGTTTATGCACGCGACCATGGCGTAACCTCGTTTAAAATTTTTATGAACAACCGCGGCGGAGAAGGAGCACGTCTTGGCCTGCCCGACATTGACGATGGCTATCTGTTCCGTCTGTGCGAGGCGGCCGCAGCCCATGGCGGTGTTGTCTGCCCCCATCCTGAAACCATCGAAATCGCCTGGGTATTGCGTGAGCGTTTGAAGCAGAGCGATCCCGAGGGTAAAGGCGGCCTTGCGACATGGAATGCCTCACGGCCCGATTTCGTCGAGGCCGATGCAGTTCAACGCGCTGCCTATCTTGGCAAGGTCACCGGTGCCCCTGTGTATATTGTCCATACCTCGTCGCAAGCAGCCCTTGAGGCTGCATTGATGCAGCGTCGATCGGGCAGTCGTGTAACAATCGAGACGTGCCCGCATTACCTGACGCACGACGAGACCTGGTCGGGTGGCGTGGTCGGCAAGATCAACCCGCCTTTGCGTACCGCCAAGGATCGGGAGGCGTTGTGGCAGGCGATTGCCGATGGCCATGTCGATACCATTGGCACCGATCATGTGCATCGCGATATCAGTTCTAAATCGGCCTCGGTGTGGGATGCCTCACCCGGCTGTCCTGGACTTGAAACCCTGTTGCCGGTGATGTTGAGCGAGGGCCATACAAGGCGGGGACTGACGCTGGAGCGGATCGCCCAACTCACGTCCACCAATGTTGCGAAAGCCTTTGGCCTGTCAGACCGCAAGGGCAGAATTGCTGTGGGTATGGATGCCGATTTCGCCGTCATCGACCCCAAGGCCCAATGGGTGCTTGATAAGTCGCATCTGAAAAGCTCCGCCGGCTATTCCATCTATGAGGGGCAAACACTGACGGGCAGGGTGATCCACACCGTGCTGCGCGGGCGCATGATTATGCGTGATTTGCAGCTTGATGATCAGGCCATCGGCGGGGGACGCTATGTGTCCCGTTTGCCAGTCTAAACCGAAAAGGAGGCCGGTATGGCCATCATCGAACAGCGCACCTACCGGATCAAAGTGGGGATGGTGCAGGATTATCTGCGCTTCTACCATCAAGAGGGGTTCGAGATCCATTGCCGTTATCTCGGGCCTTCGATCGGTTGGTTCTACACCGACATCGGCGGTTTGAACGAGATTGTGATGATGTGGCGCTACGAGAATTATGCCGATCGCGAAGAAAGGCGCATTGCCCTTTATGCCGATCCGGAATGGCTGGCTTTCATCCCCAAAACGCGCGATTATATCGAGCATATGGACAATAAAATTCTCAAGCCCGCCTTTTTCTCGCCACTTCAATAAAGGACTGCGCCATGGCTTTTATCTGCGATATTCCCGCCAAACCAACCGTGCAGCTTGATGACGAGTGTATGCGGATCACCCGCTGGGATTTCGAGCCGGGTGCGGTTACGGGCTGGCATACCCATGCCTGGCCCTATGTGGTGGTTATGCTGGTCGATGGCATTCTGTCGATCCATGACGGCACAAACGTCACCGATGTGCCGCTGAAGGCAGGTCAATCCTATCGCCGTCTGGCCAATGTGCAGCACGATGTCAAAAACGGCTCGGACCATCCGATTGCCTTTATCGAGATCGAAATCATGCGCCCGGATAAAATCAACGAATTGCCGGATTGATTATGATTCCTCGTCCGCCAGATAGCGGGCGTTCAGATGGGCTTCGAAATCGGCAGGATCAAGAGGCTTGCCCGTGGCTTGGCGCATCAGGTCATTGAAGCCTAGCAGGCTGCCCTGGCTGTGGATATTCTGGCGCAGCCAGCCCAGCAATGGGCCAAAGTCACCTTGGCTAAGGGCAGTATCAAGGCCGCCCACCCTGTGGCGGGCCGCTTTCATCAATTGCGCGGCAGCCATGGCCCCAAGGGTATAACTGGGGAAATAACCGAACAGGCCATCATACCAGTGGATATCCTGTAATACGCCGTGGGCATCGTCGGGCGGGGTAATGCCGAGCAGGGCGTGCAAAGCCTCGTTCCATGCCGAAGGCAGATCGGCGACTTGAAGATCACCGGCGATCAAAGCCTGTTCCAACTCAAATCGCATTATGACATGGGCGGGATAGGTCATCTCATCCGCATCAACCCTGATGAAGCCGCGCTCGATCCTGCGCCATAACCGGCCCAAATTGTCTGCTTGGTAGGGGGCAGCATCGCCATTGAAAGTGGCGTGCAATTCCTGCCCGAGCCAGCCCAGATAGGCATCGGAGCGGCAAGCCTGCATTTCGACAATCAGGGACTGGCTCTCATGTGCTGCCATGCCTGCGGCGTAGCCGATGGGCTGGCGGGCGAAGTCGGCTGGAAGGCCGCGTTCATACAAAGCATGGCCGGTTTCGTGCATCACGCCCAGCAGACTTTTAGCAAAATTGGATTCATCATAACGGGTCGTGATGCGGACATCGGTGGGAATACCCCCACAAAACGGATGGGTCGAGCGGTCAAGCCGCGAATGGTCGGCCTCAAGGCCGGCCCGTTGCGACAGGTTGCGGCAAAGCGTTTCCTGCAAGGCAACTGGAAAAGGTCCCTGCGGCATCACAGGTGCCGGACGGCGTGCCTGCAAGGCTTCCGCCTGCGGCAGCGCGTCTTTCAGATAGATTTTATAACGATCGAAAACGGGCTTGACATCGGCCCCATAGATACCGGGCTGGAAGCCGTCCATCAGTGCGTCATGGGGTGTGAGCGACAGGGCCTCGCCCAATGCTTGGGCCTGAAGGCGCACCAATCTGACGACCTCTTGCAGGGCCGGACGCACAAGGGCGAAATCGCTGGTCTGGCGCGCCTGCCGCCAGATTTTCTCGCAAGCGGAATTGGCGCGCGCCTGTGCTTCCACCAGATCGGCCGGAAGTGCGACTGCGCGGATATGGGCCTGCCGCATCAGTTTAAGATTGGTCGCCTGCCACAGACCAAGCTGCTGCTTGTCGTCCTCAGCCTCTAAAAGATCATCCGCAACCGCGGGTTCAATCAGCAGGCCATGGGCCAGGCTGGCTAAAACAGCCAACTGGTCGCCGCGGGCTTGCCCGCCGCCCGGTGGCATCATGGCGGATGCATCCCAGCCGAGCATGGCAGAGGCTTCATGGATAGTCGCCATGCGCTCGAAACGCTGGTGCAGACGCTCGTAAGCAGAAAATTTTGTCATCATCAGCTCGATCGTTGAAGAGGGCGGGACTCACACAAATACGAGAGGCAACTTTACTGTATGGCTGGCGATTGCACCATCACGCAGGTTGGGACATGCAACCCAGCTATGCCACCGAAAAGTCGTGACAGATGGGTTGCAGCTTGTAAAATCGAAACGACAATAAAAACAATGACGACTTTATGGGCAGGATTGAATTATGAGCGCACAGTATCATTCGGGCGGCACGCCACTGGCAGGCAAAATTGTGTGGGTTACTGGTGCCGGATCAGGCGTCGGCGAGGCGGCCGCTGTGCTGATGGCTCGGGCAGGAGCCAGAGTGGTTTTGACAGGCCGGCGTATCGAACCGCTCGAAGCGGTAGCCGCGCGCATTGCCGCCGATGGCGGCACAGTGATGGTTGCCGCAGGTGATGTGACCGATAAGTCTACGGCTTCATCCGTGGTTGCGCAGATCGTTGCGCGATATGGCCGTCTGGATATTCTGGTCAATAATGCGGGAATGAACATCAAAAACCGCAAGCTTGCCGAACTGACCCCCGATACGATCGACGAGATGGTTGCGGGCAATCTCAACGGCGCATATTACAATGTGCTGGCGGCACTTCATGTCATGCGCCAGCAAAAAGATGGTGTGCTGATCCACACGGCCTCATGGGCTGGCAAATATATTTCGCAAATTTCGGGCAGTACCTATAGCACCGCCAAGGCGGCGGTGATTGCCATGAGCGAGACAATCAATATCGAGGAATTTCGTAACGGCATCCGTTCTTCGGTGCTGTGCCCCAATGAAATAGCCACACCGATGTTGGACAAGCGGCCCGTCAAAGTCACCGACGAGGAAAGAGCGCGCATGTTGCAGATGGAGGATATGGGTAATCTGATTGTCTATATCGCCAGCCAACCACCACATGTCTGCATCAACGAGGTGGTGATCAGCCCGACATGGAACCGTTTTTACGAGAAAATGATCTGAAGCTCAGTAATTATTGAAAACATTCAGATAGTCTTTGTTGACCGTGGTGGTTTTGACGCTGAAAGGCTCGCAATTGACATAAACCTCGATCGTGGTGTTGATCGCAGCGAGCAGTGGATATTTGGTAAAAACAGTGTGGCAGCGGCCTTTGTTGACGATGATATCGTTGATCACCAGCTTGTCGTTGCCGGTCTTGTAGCGCAGCACATGCATTCCGTTGCTCGAGCGTGATTTGCTGACGCTTAACTCGTTGAGCAGAAATTCCTTGGACACCTCCTCTTGCGCCACTGCTGGCGCGATCATCATACACAAGGCCAACAGGCCAATCCCTGACAGTTTACGCATACCTTACCCCCGCTTTGATTGGCATCATTGCCGAAAATGAGGCTTCCGGTCAATCAAGCGGGGTATAGAGTCTGGCTTTGTCGGTTGCACCGATGCTGGTGTAGAACACGTGAAGATTGTGTTGGGCAAGAAAACTACCCCGCCCTTTGACCGCACCTTCCCATTCCGGCCGCTCGCCCAGTTGCAAACAGGTGAGCCAGCATTCCTCGATCAGGCCGAGGTTATGGGCGGCTTTGTCGGGCTGCTTGAGGGCCATATCGAGTAACAGGTCACCCAGCACAAAATAATAATCGGGCGAAGAATTATAATGGGCCAGCATGTCATGGGCGAGAGCCAGGCCTTCCTCAAATTGTCCGGTCATTTTCAGACAATAGAGCATCCGGACCACCAGATCGTGATGCCATGGCTGGTCAGGACCGCAATGGGACAGGGCTTTTCTGAAATGGCTGCACGCTTGGGAAAAGCTATGGCCGACTTCGAATTCCTTGCCCAATTGGTAATGCAGATAGGGGTCATCAGGATGGGTGATCAAGGCCTGTTGCAACAGCGCCTGGTTGCGGCCCTGCTTGCGTTTGAGCTGTTGATTTTCATAGCCATCATGGCCGACCAGAATGTCGAGCTTGCGCCTTGGTTGCGTGTGTACGGGCTGTTCATGCACCGCCCCCATAAACTGCACACCTTTGGGCAAGAGGCGCGTCAGCCAACACGCTGATTCATCGATCCGTGTATTGTTGTCAAAACTGCTTTCAATCTGGATAGCGCCGACAAAATGCTGGTCGGCAAACTCGTTCCTTTGCTGGCTGATGGCGCGCAGGAGTGGGCCGCCCGAGATCAGCCATTCATCGGCATCCAACACCAGATTCCAGTCTGCCTGCGAATGGTTGAGTGCCGCATTGCGCGCAGCAGAAAAATCATTGCACCATTGAAAATGATAGACCTCGGCCCCGCACGAACGCGCAATGGCGATGGTCTGGTCACTCGATCCTGTATCCAGCACGATCATCTGATCTACCCAGGGCGCAATGCTTTTGAGACAGCGGCTTATACAGCGCGCCTCATTGCGGGCGATCATCACCAGCGCGATGGTCTTGTCGTTCGTTCCGGTCAATCCAAGGCTCGCATAGGGCATGGCTCAGGCTGGCAATTCGATATGGCCACCCAGTTCGACAACATGGGCGGGCGGGATGGCATAATAATCTGTTGCACTCAGCATGTTGCGGTGCAGGGCGATGAAAATCGCATCGGACATGCTGCGCCACAGGCCGGTGGCGCGCGAGGTGATGCGTTCTCGGCCTATGAAAAAAGAGACGTCGTGCAGCTTGAAATGGAATTCTTTGATGCGCAGTTGCGCCAGCACCCGCAAGATGCGCGGTTCTTCAAAAAAACCGTAATGCAGCCGGACAATGTGAATGTCATTTTCAAGTGAAATCACTTGCATCCGGTGTTGGTCTTTGATGTAGGGCGTTGTGCTGGTTTCAACCACCATCAGGATCACCCGCTCATGCAACACATGGTAGTGGTTGATGCTGTGAAGCAACGACAAAGGAACCACTTTTGTATTGGGGACCATGAAAATGGCAGTGCCGGGCACGCGTGGCAACGTGTGGGCAGCCAACTGTTTGATGAGGTCGTCCAGCGGCGTGGCCTCATGCCAACGGGCTTTGAGCAGCCGTTCGCGCCCGTGCACCCATGCCATCATCACGAAAAAAATGAACGCTGCGACAGTGAGCGGAAACCAGCCGCCATGCGCGAATTTGAGCAGGTTGCTGCCGAAGAACAGCAGATCGATTGCAAAGAAAAGGCCGAACAGCGGTAAGGCCAACCATGGTTTCCAATGCAGGCGGCGGATCATCACCAGACAGGCCAGCGCAGTCACCGTTCCCATCGTCCCCGTGACAGCGATGCCATAGGTCGATGCCAGACTGTCGGAGGTTTTAAACGACACCACAAGGGCCACAACAGCTAGAAAAAGAAACAGGTTGACCTGCGAGACATAGATCTGGCCGATTTCATCAGATGAAGTGTGGTGGATGCGGATACGGGGAATATAACCCAGCTGCACAGCCTGATTGGCAATTGAAAATGCACCGGAAATCACAGCCTGCGAGGCAATGATGGTGGCCAGTGCCGCCAGCCCGACCATCGGAAACAAGGCCCATTCGGGAGCAAGCCGGTAAAAGGGATGGGTTATCGCACTTGAATCATTGAGGAGTAACGCACCCTGGCCGAGATAGTTCAGCAACAAGGATGGCAGCACGATAAACAACCAGGTGCGGCTGATCGGGGCGGCACCGAAGTGACCCATATCGGCATAAAGGGCCTCGCCGCCTGTCACAGTCAGGACCACGGCGCCCAAGATCGCCATGCTCAATCCGCCATGATCGAACAGAAAACGGATACCATAGCGCGGATCGAAGGCAGCCAGCACCGACAAGTTGTTGGCCAAGGCCATCAGGCCCAGAACCGCCATGACCAGAAACCAGATGAGCATGACAGGGCCGAACAATAAGCCGATGGTGGCCGTGCCGTGCCGCTCGATTGCAAAGAGGGCGGCAATCAGCACCACTGTGATCGGCACGACATAGGGTGAAAGCAAGGGAGTGGCTATTTCGATACCTTCTATGGCACTCAATACCGAAATGGCAGGGGTTATGACGCAATCGCCGTAAAACAGCGAGGCTCCGATCAATCCGACCGAAAGAACAAGCCAGCGCAAGCCGCTGCTCTCAACACAATTCACGGCTAAAGCCGTTAAAGCCAGTGTCCCGCCTTCGCCTTTATTATTGGCCTGCATGATGACCAGAACATATTTGAACGTGATCACCACCAACAAGGACCAGATCATCAGCGAGAGAATGGCCAGCACTGTTTCGGTACTGATTCCGCCAGCGGCCTCTATGGACTGCTTGAAGGCATAAAGAGGGGATGTGCCGATATCGCCGAATACCACACCAAGGGCGCCGATGATCAAAGTTGATTGGGGTGTACTCTTGCAACTGTCCGGCTGCTCATGCGGGGCGTGGTGTGCTTTTGTATTCATTCCCACTGATAACCGCATTCTGTCTTAAAAATCGCAGTTACATAACCCGTGTCATCGTCACCAGTTCAGACGAATGCGCCAAGTGGGTCAGATGGTTTTCATTGCCGGCGACGGCATGGCGCAAAGACTGCATCGCCATGGCATATTCATTTGTCAGGCTTTTGATGCGGCTCTGGATGCTGACAAGGGACAGATCATTGGCATGCTGGTCATCAAGCCTGAACATTTGTGTACTCATGGTCCGCTGGCGCAGACGCACTGTTTCCTGAGCCAGATCTTCGAGCTGGTTTTGCAGGAATTCGACGTGGGCAGCAATGCCACGAAGGCCATCGACCAGATCGACTTGTTGATTCTGCATCTCGCCCTCTCCTGTTGATCTGTTAAACACGGTTATGGCAGCTATTTCTTTAGTCCGGTGTCATTGTCCCTTCGTCGTGTCGGGCAGCTTGCAGCGACCTCCGATCATAATCCTTTTTGGCGAAGCCGGATGCTTTGAAGGGCTGGATTTTCAACTCAAGGGTTCAATTTGAACATTTATATTGAAATATTTTGAAGTATTGTTGTTGTATAAAATCTAAATGTCTGAAATCATTGACTAATATTTTAGAAATATTTGGAAACGTACCTATTGTGCGACGTTGCAAATTGTATACAGTTGACAAGGTTTGGAATTGGGTGTGCGTCCGGTCGATTTGTCCTGACGGTTGTCGGTATTCATGTGGTTCGGGAAAGGCTTTAACCGCATGATTAAAAAGGAAAATTCGATGAAAAAACACATAAAGAAGCTGGTTTGACCCGCCCACAGAAATTTTTGATGCTGCTTGGAGAATTTGAAACCAAGCATCAGTTTATTGAATTGGATGGGTTGCATCGCGCTATACTGTTTCAAATTTTAGACATGAATTTTAGGGGACAAAACATTACTATTAATCAAATACTTGAGAAAAAAATATCAAGCAGAAGTTCTGTTTATAGAAAAATATCAGATCTCAAAATAAATG
>CANGQA010000002.1 GCA_947455995.1 Hyphomicrobiales bacterium
AAGCCCCTATAGCCCGGTGCATCCGGATTGGTGCGAACCAGCATGGTCATCATATCAGCGCGAACCGAATGGGTGATCCATGTCTTGTTGCCGGTGATGCGGTAGGTGTCGCCCGTCCTTACGGCGCGTGTGCGCAACGATGCCAGATCGGAACCGGTATTCGGCTCGGTAAAGACGGCGGTCGGCAGGATTTCGCCGCTGCCAATGCGGGGCAACCAATGGGCTTTTTGTTCTTCGGTGCCACCGCACAAAATCAACTCTGCGGCAATTTCCGAACGGGTACCAAGAGAACCAACCCCGATATAGGCGCGAGACAGTTCCTCGGAAACCACACACATGGATTCCTTGCCCAAACCCATGCCGCCAAATTCCTCGGGCAAAGTGAGGCCGAACACGCCCATGCCGGCGAGGCCTTCCACCACTTCCATCGGAATATATTCATTCTTGAGGTGCCATTGATGCGCATAGGGCTCAACTTCGGCAGCCGCGAATTTGCGCATTTCGGTGCGGATGGATTCCAGTGTCTCATCAAGGCCAGGGTCTCCCACCGTCGCAGCGCCTTGCTGCTGGCCCATGAGCGTCACAAGACGGGCCCGATTGGGGGCGCAATTGCTCGTATGCAAAAGGGTCTCAATCTCGGGGGTCATCACGGATGTTACGGTCGACTGTGCAAGACCGAGATCCCCCAAGCGCACCATCTCGCCCTGACTCATTGGAATGCCGCCAAAAATTTGGGCCAGATATTCTCCAGTGCCGATGCTGATCAGCAGACATTCTATTTCACCCAAGCGGCCTTGGCTTTCGAGCCTCTGGCCATAGGCTGCCAATTCACGGATCGCCTCGCTATAGGTTGCCAGCCATGCCAAGCCGTGGGCGGCTCGTTGCTCCTGTTCAAGCAATGCGGATGACAGGGCACCATCAAGAGTGACGCGGCTGCGCACAGTGTGTGTGGCAAGATCCAGCACAATACGGGCCGTGTCAGCAGCCAATAGGGCTTGAGACACAATGGTGGCAGGTGAGATTATTGCTGAAGACATGCTGCTGTTCCTGTGAAAAGGTGCAATGCAGCATGCCTTGCTGCGTTGCGCTTATCAATGCCCCCTTTGTCTTATGGGCCGGGCCACAGGACCATGCGCGTTCATTGCATGCGGTCTAGCGTTTAACGGTCAAGGCGACCCCAAGGACCGAAAGGCCCATGCCGATGGCCTGCACCAGCGAAAGCTGTTCACCGAACAGATAGAAGCTTTCGATGGCGACGGCTGGCGGTATCAGATAGATCAGGGCAGCGGCGCGCGACACCTCGCCCTCGCGGATCAGAAAGAGCCACAAACCGATAGCACCAACCGAAATGGCCAGTACCGACCACGCCATAACGATGATCATGGTGCCGGTCCACTCGATATGCATCGGTTCCAGCAGATAGGCCGCTGGCAGAATGGTCAAAAAAGCACCGCAATATTGCAGAACACTCAGGGTGCGCAGATCGCTGGAAGGAATAAAACGCTTTTGATAGAAACTGCCGACGGTCGCCGAAAGCATGCCGATGACATTGATGCCGATCAGGATGATGTCCGCTGTCAGGGCATCAAGGCCGAGGCTTTGCAATTTGGGTGCGAGCACACAGGACATGCCCAAGAATCCCAGGCTGATGCCGATCCATTGCATGCGGGTAATGCGCTCGCCCAGAAATACCGGTGCCAGCAAGGCGGTGGCAATGGGCTGTATGGCAGCGAGCAGGCCGGAAATCACGGCAGGCAAACCATGTCGGACAGCCCACCAGACCCCGCCGAGATAGATGGTATGCAGAAAAACTCCGGAAATCAGGGCATGCGCCATATGCCTACCGCGTGGCCATTTGGCTCCTGCAGCCACAGCAATCACCGCCAGCACCGAGCCTGCCAGCAAAAAGCGGAGGGCAAGAAAGGTCAGCGGGTCAGCATGATCGACCGAGGCGCGCGCGACAATCCAGCCTGTCGACCACAGCAACACAAAGAATACCGGAGCCAGCCGCAAGACAAGCGCATGATGGTGGGGCGACATGGACTGCGAATCCTAAAACGTGTGAAGAGCAAAGATTCCTTCTCTTAGCCGAGTTGGACCCCAGCTGGCTAATTTTATTGCGCCATGCGAATGGCGGGCGGAACACTCTCAGCGCGGCGCGAGATGCGGTTGGGCCTCCAACACATCGTCGAAACTGCGCAAGCCGGGTCGTTGGGCATTGACCAGCACGGCCATATTGCCGGGTGCATGCTGGTTTTTCCACATTTTGGTGTGCGCCAACGGAATATTCTGCCAGTCAAACACTTCGCTCATACAGGGATCGATGCGGCGGTCGATGACGAATTGATTGGCTGCACTGGCCTGTTTGAGATGCGCGAAATGCGAGCCCTGAATCCGCTTCTGCCGCATCCAGACGAAGCGGGCATCAAAGGTGATGTTGAAGCCGGTGGTGCCGGCGCAAAAAACGATCATCCCGCCGCGTTTGGCGACAAATGTGGAGACAGGAAAAGTCTGCTCGCCGGGATGTTCAAAAACAATATCCACATCCTTTTTGCCGGTAATATCCCAGATGGCTTTACCGAATTTACGGGCTTCGCTCATGAAGGTGGTGAATTCGGGAGAATTGACTTTGGGCAGCTGGCCCCAGCAGTTGAAATCCTTGCGGTTGATGACACCCTTGGCCCCAAGACCCAGCACATAATCGCGCTTGGATTCATCCGAAATCACACCGATTGCATTGGCTCCCGACGCTGCGCATAATTGCAAACCGAATACGCCAAGCCCGCCGGATGCACCCCAGACCAACACATGATCACCGGGGCGAACGATATGGGGCGCGTGGCCGAACAGCATTCGATAGGCTGTCGCCAGCGTCAGCGTGTAGCAGGCACTTTCTTCCCATGTCAGATGTCGAGGGCGCGGCATCAACTGGCGCGATTGGACGCGGCAGAACTGCGAGAAGGAGCCATCCGGCGTCTCGTAGCCCCAGATGCGTTGCGAGGTGGAAAACATAGGGTCTCCGCCGTTGCATTCCTCGTCGTCACCATCATCCTGATTGCAATGGATGACCACTTCGTCGCCCACTTGCCAGCGGCGCACCTTGCGGCCTACCGCCCAGACAATGCCAGACGCGTCGGAACCGGCAACATGATAGGGTGTCTTGTGGGCATCAAGTACCGAGATCGGCTCGCCGAGCGCGGCCCAAACTCCATTGTAGTTGACACCTGCCGCCATCACCAGAACCAGCACCTCGTCATCGCCGATCGTCCAAGTGGGCAGTATTTCGAGCTGCATGGCCTGTTCTGGGGGGCCATGCCGTTCCTTTCGGATCGACCATGCCCACATGCTTGCAGGCACATGGCCAAGCGGAGGGATTTCGCCAATGGCATACAGATCTTTCAACGGCGCATCATGGGGAGTGATCGTCATCGGTGACTCCTTGAGAATGTGGTGCTTGCCTCATGAATGTCTTTGCCGGATCCGGCATAAACGGGAAGAATGATGAACGGTATTGCTGCACTGCGCCATAAGCTAAAAGTTGAGGTCAGGCATAAATTTGGATCAAATGGGCAAAAAAATGCAACTTTCACGATTACGGCACCTGTTCTCTTCATCTTAATGCTGAGTGACAGACGAACAAAGATGCCGCATGATATCGAATGTTGCGATGCAATATAGCCTGCAAAAAGACTCTTCAACGATGCAGACCCTTCACCAATGCAGACCCTTTACCAATGGTGGTGCCGAGATGACGACGACTGCAAGTTCGCCCGCCCGCAAGCCAGGCGCTTCCTCGATCAACCCGGCAACCATCGATAAGCCGTGGATTTTCCGGACCTATGCGGGCCATTCAACCGCTGCGGACTCGAACGCGCTGTATCGGGCTAATCTTGCCAAAGGGCAGACAGGCCTCTCTGTCGCATTCGATCTGCCGACCCAGACAGGTTACGATCCCGATCATGTGCTGGCGCGTGGTGAGGTTGGCAAGGTTGGGGTTTCGATTGCCCATCTCGGTGATATGCGTGCGCTGTTTCATGCGTTGCCAGTGGTCGAGATGAACACGTCGATGACCATCAATGCCACAGCCGCATGGTTGCTGGCCCTGTTTGTGGCTGTCGCTGACGAGCAGGGCGCGCCGCGTCATCTATTGCAGGGCACAACCCAGAACGACATCATCAAGGAATATCTGTCGCGCGGCACTTATGTGTTTCCGCCAGCGCCATCAATGCGGTTGATCCGTGATACGATTTTGTTCGCCACCTCCGACATGCCGAAATGGAACCCGACCAATGTGTGCTCCTATCACTTGCAGGAGGCCGGGGCGACGCCCGTACAGGAATTGGCCTTTGCGCTGGCCACAGCCATTGCCGTGCTGGACGAGGTCAAGGCGTCGGGTCAGTTCACCGATCAGGCCTTTGGCGAGATTGTCGGCCGCATTTCGTTTTTCGTGAATGCAGGCATGCGCTTTGTTACAGAATTATGCAAAATGCGTGCATTTACCGAATTGTGGGATGACATTACCCGGGATCGCTACGGAGTCACTGATGAAAAACATCGGCGGTTCCGCTACGGTGTGCAGGTCAATTCCTTGGGGCTGACCGAGCAGCAACCGGAAAACAACGTCTATCGCATTTTGATTGAAATGCTGGCGGTGGTGTTATCCAAGCGGGCGCGGGCGCGTGCGGTGCAGCTTCCTGCCTGGAATGAGGCGCTGGGCCTGCCGCGTCCATGGGATCAGCAATGGTCTTTGCGGATGCAGCAGGTCATGGCCTATGAGACCGATTTGCTCGAATACGGCGATATTTTTGACGGTTCGACCGAGATCGAACGCAAGGTGGCTGAATTGAAAGAAGCGGCGCGTTTGGCGTTGTCAGAGATAGAGGAGGCCGGCGGGGCTGTAGCGGCCATCGAACAGGGTCTGATGAAACGGGCGCTGGTGGAATCCAATGCACGCCGGATTGCAGGCATCGAATCGGGTCGTCAGGTCGTGGTGGGAGTTAATCGCTGGGGCGACAGCGAACAATCGCCGCTGACAGCGGGCGAAGGCACAGTGATGACCGTGTCCGAACAGGTTGAAACCGATGCGGTGTTGCGGATCAGGGAGTGGCGCGACAATCGGGATGGATCACAGGTGGCCAAGGCACTGGCAGAGCTGGAACAGGCGGCCCGTTCCGACACCAATATCATGGACGCATCGATCCTCTGCGCCAAAGTGGGGGTGACCACCGGTGAATGGGGCGAAACCTTGCGGAACGTGTTTGGTCGTTATCGTGCGCCCACTGGCGTGACGTTCGATACCTGCACCGATCCTGCCGACGACGAGGTGCGGATGGTGGTGGCCGATTTGGCCGAACTGCTTGGCGAGACCCCGCGCATGCTGGTCGGCAAACCGGGGTTGGATGGCCATTCCAATGGAGCAGAGCAAATTGCTTTGCGGGGCCGTGATGTCGGTTTCGATGTAACCTATGAAGGTATTCGCCTCACACCCGAAGAGATTGTTGCCCAGGCATTAGCCACCCGGGCGCATGTGGTGGGGCTGTCGATCTTGTCGGGCTCGCATGTGCCCTTGGTTCGCGATGTCATGGCGCGGATGCGCAATGCGGGCTTGGCGCATATTCCGGTGGTGGTGGGCGGCATTATTCCGCCTGATGACGAAAATGTGCTTCGCAATATGGGTGTGACGGCCATTTATACGCCGAAAGATTATGCGATGGATGCCATCATGAAGGATATTGTGCGGATTGTGCGCAAATCCATCACCTGATGCCGCGTCCCGTATCGGGACATATTCGGCTGAATGGAGAACATCCGGTGTCCGAATCGGCACTGGCGGCTTTGGCCCGGTCATTCAGGATGCTGGCAAGACAGAAGCGTTGTTATGGTTAATAAAAGCCTAATATTGCCTGTCTTTGTCATCCCCAATCAAGACAGTTCGGGGACGAGCGGGAACAGGGCGTGACCGAATCGGGATTGATGGTTTTGGCCGCTTGATTCACACATCTGGCACTATCAAACCGTCGTGATGGTTAATCGAAACTTAAAACCTGATGTCTGTGAAATCCCGATTCAGGACAGTTCGGGGGCGAGCGGGAACAGGCCGTGACCGAATCGGAATTGGCGGTTTTGGCCTACTGATTCACAGTTCTGGCACTATCAAACCGTCATGATGGTTAATCGAAACTTAATACCCGATCTCTGTGAAATCCCTGTTCAGGACAGATCGGGGATGAGCGGGAACAGGCCATGTCCGAATCGGCATTGATGGTTTTGGCCGCTTGATTGATCCGGCTGGCAAGTCCTGGGGCTGATTATGGTTAATACGCTCTTAAGAACCCAGATTTGGCCAATCCCTTTTCGGGATCAATCAGGGACAAGCGCGAACAGGCCATGACCGAATCGGGATAGTGCCTTGTGCGGTCACGTTGTCGATCGTTGGCAATAGAATTCACAAGTGAGGTTATCCACTACTGTGAACATCGTTAATAAATGGTAATTGCCAAGTATTTTCAATTCCTTGTTCGGGACAAAACGCATCTAACCATGAACGGAACCAGTCCGAATCGGGGTGGAATCAGCTGAATGGGATTGGTAAAATATTGCTGCTTACAGCTTGGGATCGGGCCAGCCGCGCCGCTTTGCTGCTGCAGTCATGGTGTTGGCTAACAGGCAAGCAATGGTCATCGGCCCGACACCGCCAGGCACAGGCGTGATGAATGAGGCCCGGGTTGAGGCCGAGACGAAATCAACATCGCCGACCAGCCGGGTTTTGCCCTCTCCCTTGGAGGGATCCGGGATCCGGTTGATGCCGACATCGATCACAATCGCACCTGGCTTGATCCAGTCACCTTTGACCATTTCGGGACGGCCTACAGCGGCCACCAGAATATCGGCACGCCGGCAAATGGCAGGCAGATCGTGACTCCTGGAATGGGCTATAGTGACCGTGCAGCTTTGGGCCAGCAGCAATTGCGCCATCGGTTTGCCGACAATATTGGAACGCCCCACCACCACGGCTTCAAGCCCTGCAAGATCAGCCTTGACCGATTGAAGCAGTTTCAGACTGCCCAACGGCGTGCAGGGGACCAAGCCGCCGGTCCCGGTCATCAATCGTCCAGCATTGATCGGGTGGAAGCCGTCGACATCCTTGGCAGGGTCAATGGCAGCAATGACGGCATCGGCATCAATCTGGGCGGGCAGCGGCAGTTGAACCAGAATACCGTCCACCGAAGGGTCGGCATTGAGGGTGGCGACAACAGCCAGCAATTCGGCCTGTGTTGCCGTTTCGGGAAGCATATGTTCAATCGAATTCAAGCCCGCCTCTTTGGTCATTTTGATTTTGGAGCGGACATAGACCTGAGAGGCCGGATTGTTGCCCACCAGCACAACGGCAAGGCCAGGCACAACGCCGTGCCGGTCCAGAATATCGGCGGCATAGGCGGCCACTTTGGCGCGAAGGTTCGCTGCAATGGTGGTGCCGTCAATCAATTGTGCTGTCATTCCCGTGATCCTTCATCGTCAAACTGAGAGAGACTGGTGATTATCCGTTCAGGCTTTTGTGGAGTGCAGCCAGCAGCAGATCGGTGTGGCCTGATAGCGTCACTGTTTTGAGTCGACTGGTGGCGCCTGATGTGACGCTTGCATGGCTGCGGCCAACCGCACATGCCTTGGCAAGCAGGGACTCAAGGGCTGCATTGGCTTCACCGTTTTCGGGGGCACAACGCACCCGGGCCTTGAGCACGCTGCGGTCATCGGACAATGCGCCAATCCCGTCAAGCGCATCGCGCCCGCCCTTGGGGGTCAGACGCACCAGAACCTCAAGTCCTTCGGGTAAAATACGGCAGGCTGGAAGCGGATCAACCATGATCACACCACCTTAGACAGGATCAAAATACATTGGGATAAATGTAATAGACGATCACTTTTTCAATAAACATGATCACCAGCAGCACCACAATCGGCGACAGGTCGATGCCGCCCATATAAGGCAGGACACGCCGTAAGGGGCGCATGACCGGTTCGGTAATACGGTAGAGGCCCTGACAGACGCCGCGCACAAAATCATTGCGCATATTGATGACATTAAAAGAAATCAGCCAACTCAGCACCGCCGTGGCGATGATCATCCAGCTGAACATTTCGAGTGCGATCAATACAACATCGAGCAAAGCACGCATCGCAATCCCCCTTTGTCACATCTCTTGCGACATCTGTCTTATGGCGTTCCGCAAGACAGATGCCGGTAAGGGATCTGTTGAGACCAATCAGTCTTTGGCGCGTTCGACGTAAGAGGCGTCCTCGGTCATGATGACCACGCGGGTGCCAACGGCGATGTGGGGAGGCACCATAGTGCGCACACCATTCGACAGTTTGGCAGGCTTGAACGATGAAGAGGCCGTTTGGCCCTTCATTGTCGGTTCGGTATCAACGATTTCCAGCACCATGCGGGCCGGCAGCTCGATCGACACGGCATTGCCCTCGTAAACCGAAAGAATGCACTTCATGCCTTCCTGGAGGAATGGAGCGCGATCACCCACGACATCTTTGGAAACCGATACCTGATCGTAATTTTCATTGTTCATGAAATTGAAACCGTCGGCATCCTCGTAGAGGAAGTTGTAATCCTTGTCTTCGACAAAAGCGCGCTCGACCTGCTCGGTTGTGCGGTAACGCTCCGATACTTTGACGCCATCACTGATCCGGCGCATATCAAGCTGGGTCACAGGTGTGCCCTTACCGGGATGGATATTTTCTGCTGTCAGGATGACATAGAGATGTCCGTCCTTTTCAACAATATTGCCCTTGCGAAGCGAACTGGCGATGACCTTCACGTTACTCATCCTTGGCTTAGGCCCGTCTCATGCGCGGGCATCGAAACATCTTTGGCAGATCAAATCCATGCAGCAAGATCATACACTGCGCGGGCGCTTTTCCCATATTCGACCGCTGGTTGCCAGTGTAAAATCATATTTTGCCATATTTGATGGTATCAACACAAACCTGCCCTTGCCTGATCGGGATTCGCAATGAGTGATTTTTCGCCGTTTTGGTCGCCTGACAAGCACCGCGACCGCCGCCCCCTGCTGATGGCCCGCAATGCCATCAAATCGGCCTTGCGGGGTTGGTTCGAGGCGCGCGACTTCATCGAGGTTGAAGCCGGACAGTTGCAGGTCTCGCCCGGCAATGAAACGCATCTGCATGGAATATCGGTGACGCTGCGCCGACATGATGGCCGGACGGAACCGCTTTATCTGCATACATCCCCTGAATTTGCGTGCAAAAAACTGTTGGCGGCCGGTGAAACCCGTATTTTTGACTTCGCGCGGGTGTTTCGAGACCGCGAGCGCGGTGTGCTGCATGCGCCCGAATTCACCATGCTGGAATGGTATCGGGCTGGCGGGTCGCTTGACGATCTGATGGCGGATTGCGCTGACCTGCTGCAGCACGCCGCCAGAGCCTGTCACAGCACACAGTTGCAGTTCCGTGGTTCCGTCGCCGATCCTTTTGTGATGCCTGAACGGCTGAGTGTGCAGGACGCCTTTGTCAGGTATGCGGATATTGATCTTTTATCCAGCACGCCCGAAGGGGTGCCGGATCTGTCCATCCTCGCCATGGCCGCGCGGGAGCGCAAGATCAGGGTGGCCGAAGATGATAGCTGGTCGGATTTGTTCAGCCGGATTCTGGTCGAGAAAATCGAACCCGAATTGGGGCATGGCCGTTCCACCATCCTCCATCACTATCCGGTGCACGAGGCGGCTTTGGCACGTCCCTGTCCTGCCGATCCAAGGGTTGCCGAACGGTTCGAGCTTTATGCCTGCGGTGTCGAACTGGCCAACGGTTTTGGTGAATTGACCGATCCGCTCGAGCAGCGCCGGCGGTTTGAAGAGGATATGGCCCTCAAACAACGGATTTACGGGGAGATTTATCCAATAGACGAGGAACTGCTGTCAGCCCTCTCATTGATGCCTCCAACATCAGGAATTGCCTTGGGGTTTGACCGTCTGGTGATGCTTCTGACTGGTGCGCCCCGCATCGATGATGTGCTATGGACACCGCTCGCGCCATTGTCGGCCTGAACCTGACCGGAACGATTCATGACAAAATCGCCGAAATCCGCCCATTCGCTTGCGCAGTTGGCAGCCCTTGGGCTGATCGATGTGGATGAACAGGATCGGTTGGCCCCGATTGCCGCGCGTTATGCCATAGCCGTTACTGCTCCGATGCTGGATTTGATCGCGGAGGGGGATCGTCATGATCCGATTGCCCGCCAGTTTCTGCCCCGTATGGAGGAGGGAGTCGCTGGAGCCTTCGAGCGGGATGATCCTGTCGGAGACAATGCGTTCAGTCCTTGTCCGGGGATCGTGCATCGCTATCCTGATCGCGCTTTGTTGAAACTGGTATCGATTTGCCCGGTCTATTGCCGCTTCTGCTTTCGCCGCGAGATGGTCGGTCCCGACAAAGGCGAGGGATTGAGCAAGGACCAACTGACCCAAGCCATCGCCTATCTGTCCGACACACCGTCGATTTGGGAAGTGATTGTGACAGGTGGTGATCCGCTCATCCTGTCACCCCGCCGCTTGCGGCAGGTGGTGGAGGCGCTGGGCCGCATTCCCCATATCAAAACCATCCGGTGGCACTCACGCGTGCCGGTTGTCTCGCCCGATCATATCACCACGGAACTCGCCGAAGCGCTTTCCGCGTCGGGCAAGATCAACTGGGTGGCTATCCATGCCAACCATCCGCGCGAATTCACGCCCGCATTTGCAAAAGCCTGTCAAACCCTCCGGGCGGCAGACATCGGCCTGCTCAGCCAGAGCGTGCTGCTCAAAGGCATCAACGATAGCATCGAAACACTCGTCGGATTGATGCGCGGCTTTGTTGAACACGGTATCCGGCCCTATTATTTGCATCATCCGGATCTGGCGCCGGGCACAGGCCATTTCCGTTTAAGCCTGTCGGAAGGCAAGGCATTGGTTGAAGGTCTGCGCGGCCATCTGTCGGGTCTGGCACAGCCAACCTATGTGCTCGATATTCCCGGCGGTTATGGAAAAGTCTCAATCCTGTCTGATGCAGTCACCATCGAGACGGCGGACCAGGCGCGCATACGCGACAGGCATGGTGTCTTTCATTCCTACCCCCCGGTATGATCCATCTCCGGTGTGGCACCATGCACGCTCGATGTGTCGTCGTCCTCACCAGTAAAGGTCAACCGCACCACGGTGACCGAGCAGGAGGCCTCGGCCACCACGCGGGATGACACGCTGCCGAGATAACGCCGCAGCGTGGAGTGTCCGCGCGCTCCCACCACGATATGGTCTACGCTGTTGAAACGCGCATAATCGAGAATGGCCTGGGCCGGATCGACCGCCTCGATCACATGGAAACTGACACTTTCTTCCAGCAGATCGAGACTGCGTGCCCAATCCTTGAGAGCAACCAGCCGCTTGAGATAGATATTGCGCCCACCTTGGTCGAGGGCTTCGTCGAGCTTGACCAGCGAGGTTTTCAATACGGTCAGACAGACCAGTCGTGCTTCGGGATCGGTTTCGAGCAGACGCCTGACCAACCGCTTGACCGCATCGCTGATTGCATCGGCCTCGTCGACCGAAAAATCCAGCGCGCACATAATGATCGGGGCCTTGTCGAGACGGTCCGCCACCCGCATCGGGGGTGCGATCACGCGATTTTGGCCCTGCCACCAGTTTTTGACACGTTTGACAAAGCCAGGTGATTTGGTGCGCGCCGCCCGCTCTGTTAGCACCACCTGATCAGGATTGCGCAAGGCATGGGCAAGTTGTCCGGCTGTCTGGAAGCGGTCATCAGGATCGACCTCCAGACATTTCAGGATGATTTCTTGTAACCATGGGGCGATATGGGGCTGTAAAGCCCGCAAAGGCCGTGGCTCGTGATAAAGCCGCTGACGCATGCCGGCTCGGGTTGAAGGATTGCCGAACGGTTTCTCGCCGCTGGCCATTTCATACAGCACCACACCAAGCGCAAAAATATCGCTGCGCGGATCAGTGCGGATACCCAATACCTGTTCGGGAGCCATATAGGCGTTGGTACCGATCGGCTGATCGGATTCTTCGGCGAGCAAATCCGGCAATTCATCATGACGGGCGAGCCCGTAGTCGATCATCACAGCGGGGCCGCTTTCGCGCAGCATGATATTGGCCGGTTTGACATCGAGATGGATGACATGCTGGCGGTGGATGTCTTGCAAGGCGGTGGCGATTTTTGCCCCCAGCCAGCACACATCTTCAGGCGACAAGGGGGCATCCTTCAGACGGGCATCAAGAGATTTTCCAGGAAGCCGTTCGATCACCAAATGCGGGAGGATTGCAAAATCACCCACCGCAATCACCGCAGGGACATGCGGTCCGGTCAGGCGCGGGAGGATCATATGTTCGATTTCAAAACCGATTATGGCGGAGTGGTCGTCGCCTTCACCGAGAAACGGGACTTTCATCAACATCGAGCGTGTTTCGCCCGCTTTGGTGACGCGCCACAAGGCGGCCATACCCCCGGTATGGACCAATTCTTCCAGCTTGAAACCGTCGATCACCCGACCGGCACGCAAACGGTGGCTTTCCATGCTTAACTCCCTACAAACAACCGTTTGGCAAGACGCTCGGCCATGGCTTGAGGCATGGCGGTTTCTCTGATTTTTTGGGCTGTCAATTCAATGTCATAAGACACGCGGTAGATGGTGTATTCGCGTTTGGCTGTATCATATAGGGCCCAGCACGCCGCCGGATTGTGGTCGCGGGGCTGGCCGACAGCTCCCACCACCATCAAATAGTGCCGAATTGTGGAAATCGGGATCGGCTTGCCGGTGAGTGGCGTGAAGGCGGCTGCGGGGCGTCGGGGGCTCATATGATAGAGCTCGGGCACATGGGTGTGGCCGCAAAAACTGAGGCGTGCATCGGTGAGCCGCATCGAGCGTTCGGCCTCGCGCGGTGTATTGATATAATCCCACAAAGCGGGCGCCCAGGCATTGGCATGGACATACAGCCGCTCCTCTTGCCGATGCGACAGCGGCAGGCTGGTCAGATACTCGACAGAATCAGGGGTAAGCCGGGTGAGGGTCCATTCGATTGCCCTGCGCGCCAGCTCGTTCATGCTGGACGTCCCTTCGCGCAATGAGGCATCATGGTTGCCGCGCACGACAAGGGCACCTTTGGCTTGCAGATCGCGCACCTGATCGGTGCACCATTGCGGATCAGGGCCGTAGCCGACCACATCACCCAATATCACCAGCTGGTCATAGCCGCGCCGCCCGGAGTCTAGCAAACAGGCTTCAAATGCCGCCCGATTTCCGTGAATATCCGCACAAAACGCGATCCGCACAGTCTCTCTATCCCTTTTGACCTGTGCCACTCTGCCTGCCAGGATGGCACAAGGTAAATAGACCTATTAGTTGAATAGGTCGAATGATGGCCCTGCCATAGCCCTTTTGGTCACGTGACAGGCGGTCATTTCGCGTTATCTTGCTTTAAAATTCTCTTGGTTGCCCAGATTGACTCGTCCCACAAGGATTACCCGATGTCCGCCCTTCTCAGACCCCGCCGCAGTGTTCTCTATATGCCAGCCTCCAATGCCCGCGCACTTGAAAAGGCCAAGGTGCTGGATGCCGACGGAATCATTATTGATCTCGAGGACGCAGTGGCCCCCGATGCCAAAGATCTGGCCCGCCAACAGGCCTGTGCTGCGATTGCCGCAGGTGGTTTTGGACGCCGCGAGGTGATTTTGCGAGTCAACGGGCTCGATACAGCTTGGGGACACGCGGATGTGGCGGCGGTAGCCAAAGCAGGGGCGGATGCAGTCCTGTTTCCTAAAATTTCGAGCGCTGGAGAAGTCGCCCGTTGCGAGGCTGCTCTGAGAGATGCCGGTGTTTTGGAAAAATCCAAATTGTGGATCATGATCGAAACGCCGCTGGCGATTTTGAACTTGAGAGAGATTGCCGCGACTGCGGCCATGCCTTCAAGCCGCTTGAGCTGTTTTGTCATGGGCACCAATGACCTTGCCAAAGAGACCCGCGCCCGCCTGACGCCGGGACGCATGCCTATGCTGGGCTGGCTGTCCACTGCTGTCGCTGCCGCGCGCGCCCATGGGCTCGATATTCTCGACGGCGTCTATAACGGCTTGCAAGATGAAGCCGGACTGATCCGTGAGTGCGAAGAAGGTCGTGATATGGGCATGGATGGCAAGACCCTGATCCATCCGAACCAGATATCTCCGGCCAATCAGGTATTTGCTCCCTCCGATCAGGAGATCGAACAGGCGCGCACCATTGTTGCGGCCTTCGATCTGCCTGAAAACCAGTCCAAAGGCGTCATCACGGTTGATGGCCGCATGGTGGAATTGATGCATGCCGAGATGGGCCGGCGCACGCTGGCCATTGCCGAAGCGATTGCCGCCCGCCAGGTTTGAAAAAGCCTTAAAAATGGAGGCAAAAGACCACGGGAGATGCTCCCGTGGCTGTGCAGTGTCAACTGATGGCGCGGCGGGAGTCCTGTGAGCGGGCTTGGGCAACCAGACGAACCGGCGTATTGGCCGCGCCGAACAGATCATAATCGCGTCTCTCAAGCACTTCGAAGAAGAAGCGCTCATCGAATGATTCCGTATAGATATGGAAAAATTCGCCTGTTGCACTGCGGTCATACAAAATGCCCAGACCGCGCATCTGTTCCAACAAAGCGGGATCGAGATCAAAGCGGGCGGCCAGATCGGCATAATAATTATCAGGGATGGGCAGGAACGTGACCCCTTCCGAGCGTGCCTTTTCGACAAAGCTGAAAATATCGGGAGTTTCAAAGGCGATTTGCTGGACGCCCGATCCCGATGTCGCATCGAGGAAACGTGCCAGCACAGTGGCTCCGCCATCCGACACATTCAACGGAATTTGCACCGAGCGATTGGGTGTGCGCACGCAACGGCTGTAAAAGGCCCCATAAGGATCTGCAACTTCGACCTGCGGCACATCCTCGAAGCCCAGAACTGTCTTGTAGAAGGTCAGCCACGTGAAAAATTCCGGTCGGCGCACTGTATTGGAGAGATGGTCGATGCCGGTGATAGGCCCCGCTGCCTGTGCCGCTTGCTCGAACACGAAATCACGTTCCCAGAAGCTCAATCCTTCCGGCGTATCGGAAATCAGATAGATCAGACTGCCTTCAACACCGCGGACTGCAGGGATTGTTGCTTCGCCCGCCCCGATTCGGCCATGATAGGTTGTGGCACCCAAGGCATTGGCGCGTTCAAGCGTCTGGTCAACATGATCAACCGCAAGGGCCATGGCGCACACGGATGTGCCATGGACCAGATAGAATGAATGGGCAAAGCCGTCACGTTCGCGATTGATGACGATGTTGACGTCGTTCTGGCGTAGCAACACCACTTCCTTTGAACGATGTTGCGCTACTTTCTGGAAGCCCAGACCGCGCAAGACTGTTTCCAGCTTGTCACCTTCGGGGCCGGATGTCGCAAATTCGACGAATTCGACCTTGGAGACCGTGCTGGGTGACGGCAGATGCGCACCGGGAAGCCGCTCAATGTCTGGCGTGTTGCCGGTTTTGGCGATGCGCTCGGCGCAGGCCTCGAGCGCACGCATGCCGTCCAGCGCGATCTGGCCGGGTAGGGCACCACGGAATTGGTCATTGAAAATTTCGAGCGATACCGGACCGCGATAGCCTGTAGCAAGACAGGCTTCGATAAAGGCATCGACGGGCAGATCACCCTGCCCGGGGAAGCACCGGTGGTGGCGGCTGAGCGCCAGCGCATCCATCAAGAGACCGGGTGCATCGGCAACCTGTACCAGTGCGATCTTGTCTCCGGGCAATTTGGCCATCGGTGCAATCGGATTGCCGCGCACGCAGGCATGGAAACTATCCAGAACCAGTCCGAGATTAGGCCGATCGGCCTGCTCGACCAGATGCCAAGCCTGCATCCAGTCTTTGATATGGGTGCCCCAAGCCAGTGCCTCGTAGCCGATCCGCAGCCCGCGCGCACCGGCCCGATCCGCGAGCTCCGCCAAATCGGCGGCAGCTTGCCGGTCATCGTTGATTGCCTCAGGACTGACATTGGAGCACAGACATAAAAGATTGACGCCCAATTCGTCCATCAGATCGAATTTGCGTTCGGCACGCTCGAAATTGCGCAGGCGGGCGGCGGCAGGCATGGCCTCGAAATCGCGCATCGGCTGCAAGGCAACGATCGAAAGACCCAAATCATCCGCCATGTGTCTTACATCGCTGGGGCGGCCATTGAAGAAGGTCAGATCATTTTCGAACAATTCGACCGCCCGAAAGCCGGCTTTGGCAATTGCGGACAGCTTGCTTTCCAATGTTCCGCCCAGACAGACGGTAGCGATTGACCACGCGAACATTTTTAATCTCCTATATTTCTATAAATCTCATATCTTTTTTTTAATTTTGCGGCAATGCTTGAATTGCGCTTCGGAACGAATTAATTTCATTCAAGACAAGCGGCAGGCCGTGAAGGACAGAAACGTGAGTGATGATCATTCAAAACCAGACCATTCCAAAGGCGATGCTTCGGGCACATTGACCGCGCAGCTTTATGACCGTTTGCGTCGTGACGTGATTATGGGTGCTCTCGAGCCGGGGGCCAAGTTGAAACTCGAAGGCTTGAGCAAATCCTATGAGGTCAGCGTCAATACCATGCGCGAGACTTTGTCGCGGCTGGCTTCCGATGGTCTGGTGGTTGCCGAGGGGCAGCGTGGATTTACCGTTCCGCCTGTATCAATCGAGGATTTGCGTGATATCACCCAGATGCGGCAATTGCTGGAATGTCATGCTTTGCGCCAGTCGATTGCCCGTGCGGATCTCGAATGGGAGGCACAAATCGTTGGTTGCTATCATAAATTGTCGCGGGTCGAGGCGGTGGTGGAAGATGATCCAGACCGCTGGGGTGCGGATTGGGAGCGCTACAACGAAGAGTTCCACACGGCCCTGATCGCCAATTGTGGATCGCGCTGGCTGCTGCTGTTCAGACAGGCCATGTATGAACAGAGCCAGCGTTACCGCATGCTGTCCCTCAAAACCCGCCCCTTTCCGCGTGCCCAGTCTGCCAACGAACACAAGCAAATTCTTGATGCCGCTCTGGCACGCGATGCCGAGCGGGCAGTGGTTCTTCTGGAAGCCCATATTCTTAAAGGCGCACAAACGGTCGCTGTCAACGAGACGGTTCCGAAGAAATCCTGATAGAAATTCTGAGATAAAACACATAAAATAGGATATTATAGAAAAAATAGGAGATTGACGGAAAGAATTTTATTTTCTAGGGTGTTCGCACGCAGGACGTTTGTTCGATATGCGAACAAATTAGCAGTAATCTGCAAGCCTAAAACCGGTTCCAAAACCGGATAATAAAACGGGTCGCGGGTGCGTTGTGTGTGTGGAGGGGATGATTTTGATCCGCTGCAAGGCTTTAGGAGCTTTGCCTGCGATTAAGAGACTGATAGAAACACACCAGACGTCGCATCGTCTTAAAAGATTTGTCTGAATAAATCGGACTTTATATCAGGGAAGGATAGGCATATGATCTTGAACACATCTCGTTTGATGGGGGCTTTGCTGGCTGGTGGCTTGGCATTGACGGCCCAAAGCGCTACGGCGCAGCAAACTCTTTATCTGCCAAATGTTGTTGAACTCTCGGGTGCAGGTGCTGTGTCCGGTACAAATTGGCGTGACGGTATTATTCTGGCTGTTGAAGAAATTAATGCCAAAGGCGGTTTGTTGGGCCGCAAAATCGAGCTTGAAAATCTAGACACGCAGTCGGATGCCGGCATTTCGCGGACACAGGTCCAGAAGGTGCTCGACAAAAACCCCTATGTCGTGCTTGGTCCGGTATTTTCCGGCTCGGTGCTGGTCGATCTGGCGCTGACAGCACAGGCAGAAGTGCCTGAAATCATGGGTGGCGAAGCCGCAGCCATTACCCAGAAGGGCAGCAAATATATTTTCCGCACATCTTTCGGCCAGCAGAGTTCGATCCCCAAGGTTGCCAATTACATGCGCGACGGCTTGAAGGCCAAGAATGTTGCAGTGGTTTGGGTCAACAATGACTTCGGTAAAGGCGGCCGCGATACGTTTGTGAAGGAAATGGCCAAGAACGACATCAAGGTTGTCGCCGATATTTCCACCGAATCCGGTCAAGCCGATTTCTCGGCCGATGTGGTGAAGGTGAAAGCGGCAAATGCCGATGCGATCTTCGTCTATACCAATGAAGAAGAAAGCGCCCGCTTCCTGAAGGAAGCCCGCAAGCAGGGCATCAAGACGCCTCTGATTGGTGAAACCACTCTGCTCGGGCAGAAAGTGATCGAGTTGGCTGGCGATGCCGCCAATGGGGTTCGCGGCCATATCGGTCTGACTGCCGATGCGCCTGTTCCTGCCATTCAGGAATTCGCCAAACGCTTCAAGGCTCGCTTCAACTATGTCAACGACCACAACGGCATCAAAGGCTACACTGCCGTTTATATGATCAAGGCTGTGACTGAAAAAATCGGCAAGTTTGACTCCAAACTGTTTGCCCAGACCCTGCATGGTATGACCATCAAGCCTGAACAGGAGCCGGGGATTCTGATGGAAGCCTCATGGGATGCCAATGGCGATATCGACCGCGCCAGCTTCCTGGCCGAAATCGTCGATGGCAAACAGAAGATCGTCGAGATTTTGCCAAAACTCAGCAAGTAAGTTTTGTTCTTTGTGGATCGGTCGGCCTGACTGGCCGGTCCACGTCCTAGGGTTGATCCGGTTCATTGGGATCTAGCCGTCAGGTCTTTCCGGTTGAACGGGATTGCGCAGGTGGTCTCCGGAACAGTTGACTAAGCGTGGCAGCGTCCTCGCACCATATCTCGTAGCGAATGAACTTTGTGTATGGACTGATCGGTGTCGCATGAGGGCGGAAAGCCCGCTCTCGATGCGCAGCTGTTGCATATGGGGTCACCCACAACACCACCTTTTGCCAAAGGCACGGCACAAGCGAAAAGCGGGTCCCTGCCACAGAACGGAACCATAGGAATGGCCGCTTTTATCCAACTTTTCGTATCCGGCTTGGCGACAGGGGCGATTTACGCTCTGGTGGCCGTCGGCTTCATGTTGCTGTGGCAGACGTCGCAAACCATCAATTTCGCACAAGGCGAATTTGTGATGATCCCGGCCTTTTTTGTGTTGTGGGCCATCAAGATTCTCGGTGTGGGGTTCTGGCCGGCCGTGGGCATTGCGGTGCTTGCTTCGTTGCTGATCCTGGGTCTGCTGTTCAAACGTGCGATCGTCGATCCGATGCTCAAGCATGGCGTATTGCCACTGGTCATTTCGACCATCGCGCTCTCGATCTTCCTCAAGGAGGCGGTAAAGGATTTCTATTCATCGCAAGCCCAGCCTTTCCAGGCGATGATCCCCTCGGAAGATCTCCACCTGTTCGGCGCAGTCATTTCGAGCCAGAGTATTTTCATTCTGCTGATCGCGAGTGCGGCGGTTTTGGGCCTCAACAAGCTGTTGAACGGTACCCGCCTTGGCCGCGCCATGCAGGCGACGGCGCAAAACCCTTCAGTGGCCAGGATCTTGGGGATCCCCGTCGAGCGGATGATCATGTACACATTTTTGATCAATGCGCTCTTGGTGGCACTTGCCTCGCTGATGATCAGCCCGATCTACCTGGCCAAATTCACCAATGGGGACACACTCGGTCTTGCCGCTTTTATCGCGGCAATTGTTGGCGGGTTTAATCAGGTGCGCGGTGCGATTGTCGGCGGCCTGATCTTGGGCGTGATCGAAAATCTCGCTGCAGCCTATATTTCGGCCCAATATCGCGGTGCCATACCGCTGATTTTGCTGATTGTCGTGATCTTGTGGCGTCCACAGGGCTTGATGGGCCGCGCAGAGGAGCGCACGGTATGATGGATTTTCTCACCTCTCGTGCCTTCAAAGGCACGGTCTTTGCGCTGCTCATGGTTGGTTTGATTGTCCTGCCCTTCTTCCTGCGTCCCTTTGGGCTGTTGCTGATTGCGATGTGGATGGTTCATGCGGTGGCGGCACTCGGTCTCAACCTCACATTGGGTTATGCCGGCCAGATCTCCATGGCGCAGGGTGCCTTTGTCGGAATCGGGGCCTATTGCACTGGCCTGATGACACTGGCCGGGGTGCCCTATCCGATTGCCTTCCTGTGCTCGGGCGTGCTTTGCTTTGGAATCGGCTGGATTTTGGGCTATCCGGCCCTGCGCGTTCAGCATCACTATCTTGCCTTTGTCACTTTGGCGTTTTCCACGCTGGTCTTTTTGATCATGCGCAACGAGGAATGGCTGACCAACGGCATTTATGGCCTCACCGATATTCCCCGTCCAATCCTGTTCGGCTGGAATACCGGCAAGGCCCAGGATTTCTATTTTTTCACTTTGCTGATGACCAGTATTCTGGCCTTCTGTGTCTGGTGGATCATCCGCTCGCCATGGGGACGCGCCTTTGTTGCCTTGCGTGAAAATCCGGTGCGGGCGTTGTCGCTCGGGGTTGATACCCGCCGCTACACGCTGATGGCTTTTGCGATGGGATCGTCAATCGGCGGCTTTGCCGGTGCACTCTATGCGCCGTTGGTACAGTTTTTCGAGCCGAATTCGTTCTCGCTGACACTGTCGCTTAAATTGCTGCTGATGGTGATCGTCGGGGGCGCAGGCACTTTCTTCGGTCCGTTTATCGGTGCGGCCACCGAGGTCCTGTTGCCGGAATGGCTTCGCATTGCGCAAGGCTATTATCTGATCATCTATGCGATGCTGGTGATGATCTTGATGATGTTCTGCCCGACAGGAATCATCGGCCTGGGTGAGCGTTTCATCTCCCACCTGCGCCAGAAGAAGATTTCGTCGGAGCGTTCAGCACAGGCGGAAGCGATGGGGCAGGACAAGGCAGGGAATAATGGGGGGGCAGGACAATGACGCCGGTTTTGCAAGTCACCAATATCCGCAAACAATTCGGCGGTTTGACAGCTGTCGACGGTGTGTCCTTTAGTGTCAATGAAGGCGAAATTCTTGGCATTATCGGTCCGAACGGATCGGGAAAGTCGACCCTGTTCAATTGCGTGCTGGGCCAGTTGCAGCCGACGGAAGGCGAGGTGCGTGTCGACGGAGAATTGGTCACCGGCTTGCGTCCTTGCGATTTGAACAGGCTGGGCGTCAGCCGTACGTTCCAACTGCTTCAGGTTTTTCCGCAGCTGTCGGTGCGTGACAATTTGATCCTTGCCGGACAGGAACACAAAGGCAGCATGGGAACGCGGCTACTGGGTGCGCGTGATGCCGGTCTGACCGAAGCTGCAAACCGGATGATCGAATTTTTCCGCTTGAGCCATGTGGCGGATGAAAAGGCTGGCGGTCTCAGCTATGGCCAGCAAAAGCTTCTTGATGCTGCAATGGCCTTTATGGCGGGGCCGCGACTGGTTCTGCTTGATGAGCCTGCGGGCGGGGTCAACCTGACCATGCTGAGCCATCTTCGCGAGCGTTTGCAGGCGATCAACGCGGAGCAGAATGCCACCTTCGTGGTGATCGAGCACAATATGGAATTTGTGATGGCGCTATGCGATCGCATCATTGTGCTGGCCGAAGGCAAAGTGATTGCTGAAGGCACTCCCGACGCTATCCGTTCCAACCCCGAAGTGATCGAGGCCTATCTTGGACACTGAACACACCACCGTTTTGGCGCTGGACAATATCGTCGCCGGCTATGGGGCGATGACCATTCTCAATGGCACCACTTTCAAGGTCCGGCGTGCGACGATCACCACGGTGATCGGTCCCAACGGCGCAGGTAAATCTACCGTATTCAAAACGATTTTCGGCATGTTGAAAGCGCGAGCAGGGACGATCACTTTTGATGGTACCGATATTACCAACACGACGCCCCGCCATTTGCTGGCATGCGGCATTTGCTATGTGCCCCAGGGTCGCAATATTTTTCCTGAATTGACAGTGCGTCACAATCTGGAACTGGGCGGCTTTGCAGCACCGTCGAGCATCAACATCGACGAGCGGATAGAGGCAGCCATGGTCCGTTTTCCAATTTTGCGGCAGAAGGCCGATGCACAGGCTTCGACCCTGTCGGGTGGTCAGCAGAAGTTGCTGGAAATCGCCCGTGGCCTGTTGCTTGATCCCAAGCTGATCCTGATCGACGAGCCTTCCATCGGCCTTTCGCCTTTGATGGTGCAGGAGACTTTCGATATTTTGAAAAATCTCCGCGCCAAGGGTGTCACGATCTTGATGGTGGAGCAGAATGCCAAAAGTGCATTGCAGATCTCCGATGATGGGCTTGTGCTTGAACTCGGGCGCACTAGGATGGCTGAAACAGCTGAAACGCTTCTGAACGATCCGCGCGTGGGGCAATTGTTCCTTGGCGGTGCAATGGAGCCAACGGCTGCCTAGTCCAGTGCGGAGAAACGGCGATGCTGCAAGAACTGACTTTGAGTGACCATGATGCGCGGATCGCTGTTGAGGTGATCAGGGCTGAAACAGAAAAACGCGGCAAAAGTGCAGTGATTGCTGTGGTTGATTCCCGCGGCGAGCTGATCAGCCTGTTGCGTATGGACGGTGCGGCCTTCAGTTCGGTCAATGTCGCCACCAACAAGGCCTTCACCGCTGCACGCCTGAAACGCCCCTCGAGCCTGATCGGGCGCAATGCCCGCCATCCTGAAACGGGTTTCAATATTTCCTATTACAGCGATCCGCGTTTTATCGGCTTTAGCGGTGGGTTGCCGGTGATCATCGATGGGCAGACAGTGGGTGCGGTAGCCGTTTCCGGTCTGACCGAAGCCGAGGACGAGGAACTGGCCGAACTGGCCATTGCTGCTATTCGCGCTGCCAATTCGTAATCAACAAAGGACGTCCCTGATGAGCCATCCCGATCATTATCTTCTTGCCGGCGTCATGGGTTGGCCGGTGATGCATTCACGCTCACCGAAATTGCACAATTACTGGTTGGCCCAGCATGGCCTGATCGGCGCCTATATGCCGTTGGCAATCAAGGAAGCAGGTCTGGAAAAAGCCCTGCGCGCTCTGCCCGCTTTGGGCTTTTCCGGATGCAATCTGACCATTCCCCACAAGGAAAAGGCGATGAAAATCGTCGATCATCTCGATCCGGTCGCCAAGCGCATCGGGGCGATGAATTGCGTGATTGTCGGTGCGGATGGCTCGCTATCGGGCACTAATAATGATGGTTTCGGCTATATTGCCAGCATCCGCGAGGCCAAACCCGACTGGCGGGCCGATGCGGGTCCTATCACTGTGCTGGGAGCAGGTGGCGCGGCGCGTGCTGTGCTGGTGAGCCTGATTGACGAAGGTGCAAAAGAAATACGCCTGACCAACCGTACCGCCTCGCGCGCCGATGATTTGGCCAGCGAATTCGGTGGTCCGATCAAAACTGTGGCTTGGGATGACCGGCATGATGCCCTGCAAGGGTGCGGCATGCTCATCAACACCACGTCGCAAGGCATGGTCGGCCAACCTGACATGGATCTGAAGCTGGACCTGTTGCCCCATTCTGCCCTTGTTTCGGATATCGTATATATCCCGTTGGAAACCCCGTTACTCTCGGCAGCGCGGCAGCGTGGAAATACGACGGTCAATGGTTTGGGGATGCTGTTGCATCAGGCCAGACCCGCATTCAAGGCGTGGTTTGGTGTCATGCCCGACGTGACACCCGAATTGCGCAAGATGATCGAAGCGACGATCTGACCTAAGCAAGTATCCGATCTTCAAAAATTATTCTTGAATTCAGGAGTTTGAACCATGTCTCACCATCCTTTCTCGCTTGTTGGCCGTGTGGCCCTCGTGACTGGCGCCTCCCGCGGTCTTGGTTGGGCCATGGCCGAACAGCTGGCAGCAGCAGGCGCCCATGTCGTACTCAACAGCCGCGATGCCGTGGCGCTGACCAAGCAGGCCAAGTTGCTGCATGACCGCGGCCAGAAGGCCTCGGTCGAAGCCTTCGACGTCACCGATACCCATGCAGCAGAAATGGCTGTGGAACGGATCGTGAAAGCGCACGGGCGGCTGGATATTCTGGTCGGCAATGCCGGTATCCAGCATCGCAACGCCATCGAGGACTGGAAGGGCGATGATTGGGATCGGGTGACCGATGCCAATCTGAAAGCGTGCTTCTTTCTCGCGCAAGCGGTGGCAAAGCCGATGAAGGCCCAGAAATTCGGGCGGATTATCTTCACCACCTCGATCACAGGCCTGCTCGGTCGCGCCACCATCCATGCCTATGTTGCCTCCAAGGCTGGTTTGGCGGCGATTACCCGCTCGCTTGCCGCTGAATTGGGTGAAAGCGGCATTACCAGCAATTCGATTTGCCCTGGCTATTTCGAGACCGAAATCAACACGGCTTTGCTCGCCGACGAGGCTTTTGTTACCCGAATCAACAACCGCACCGCATTGAAGCGCTGGGGTAAGCCTTCCGAGCTCGGCGGCGCTGCAGTGTTTCTGGCCTCCGAGGCCGCAGGCTATATTACGGGCCACCAGCTGGTGATCGACGGTGGCTTTACCTCCACCATGTGAGAGCGGCCAACCGATCCAGATCCAGATCCCCGGAACAGTTAGTCTGTCCGGGGATTTTTTATGCCCTCGGCATCGCGCAGTCTTAGTCTAAAAGGGCACGCATTCGTACTTGCTGCAATGCGGGAATGTGTTCGACAATGGTGGCTTGAGGGAGATACGAAAATGGGTATTGCCAAAACCGGAACTGGACGCTTTTTCGAGGATTTTCGTCTGGGCGATGTGATCCCGCACGCAACCCCACGGACAGTCACAAGCGGTGATGTGGCGCTGTATACCGCGCTTTACGGCGGACGGTTTGCAGTCCAGTCATCGGATGAATTCGCCCGTGCCATCGGCTATCCGCAGGCACCTGTTGACGATCTTCTGGTGTTTCATATCGTTTTCGGCAAAACCGTGCCCGATATTTCGATCAATGCGGTGGCCAATCTCGGCTATGCATCGTGCCGCTTTCTTGCCCCTGTCTATCCCGGAGACACGCTCTCGGCGACATCCGAAGTGATCGGTTTGAAGGAAAATTCCAATGGCGAAACCGGCGTGGTCTATGTCCGTTCGCGCGGGTTCAACCAGCATGGCGATACGGTACTGGACTATGTGCGTTGGGTGATGGTGCGCAAATCCGATCCCGCCAGTCCGGCTTTGTTGCCCCATATTCCCGATCTGCCCGGCTGTCTGGAGGCCGATGCTTTGGGGGATGCCTGTCCGGTGATCGTGCCCGATGATTATGATCCGGTGTTGTCGGGCTCGTTGTTCCGCTTTGCCGATTACGAGATCGGCGAACGGATCGACCATGTTGACGGCATGACCGTGGAAGAGGCCGAACACCAGATGGCAACTCGGCTCTATCAAAACACCGCGAAAGTGCATTTCGATGCCTTCCATCAGGCTCATAGCCGGTTCGGCAAGCGATTGATCTATGGCGGAGTGGTGATTTCACTGGCCCGTGGCCTGTCTTTCAACGGTTTGGGCAACGTATTCCATGTGGCAGCCATCAATGCGGGCCGTCATGTTGCGCCGCTCTTTGCTGGAGAGACGGTTTTTGCTTGGAGCGAGGTGCTTGATAAGGCCACTTTGCCCGGGCGCGACGATGTTGGTGCCCTCAGAATGCGGCTAGTGGCCACCAAAAACCGTCCCTGCCATGATTTCCCGTATCTGGAAGGCAAGGCCTATGACCCCGCTGTGATCCTCGATCTCGATTATTGGGCGTTGATTGTTCAGTAAAAATCATAAAGAGGGGTTTTTTTTCTCCGCCCCCTAGCCTAATGGTCATATCGACCTATGATTGCAGAATGGTGCAGATCAGTTTAGAAGCACTGCACAAACTTGCTTCGGGAAAGCGAAAGTGTCCATGGCTCATTCGAAACCGCCTCTCCATCGCCCATTGTCGCCGCATTTGCAGATTTATCGCCCTGCGTTGACCATGATCATGTCGATTGTCCACCGCATTACGGGTGCGGCTTTGTATTTCGGCACTGTTATTCTTGCCGTATGGCTGATGACAGCGGCCACCAGCGCATCGAGTTTCGCGGTTGTGCATGGCTTTTTGGGGTCATGGTTCGGTCAGTTGATCCTGATCGGTTACAGCTGGGCCTTGTTGCATCATATGTTTGGCGGCATCCGCCATTTTGTCTGGGATACGGGCCGTGGCTTTGGCGCAGACGAGCGCCATCTGTTTGCTGTTCTGACCCTGGTGGGTTCTGTGCTTTCGACTGGCCTGATCTGGGTCGTCGTTTATTCAGTCAGGTAAAAACCATGTCCGACGCCACTTCAATGAAAACACCGATGAAACGGGTGCGCGGTCTTGGGTCTGCCAAGACCGGTACCGATCATTTCTGGACCCAGCGTCTGACCGCCGCGGCCACCATGCTTCTGGCTCTTGCGCTCGTTGTTGTGCTGGTCAGCACTGTTGGCAAAGATGCGGTTGCAGCACGCGCCGTGCTGGCGCAACCATTGGTTGCTGTTCTTTTGCTGCTGTTCATTGTCAGCGGCATCGCCCATATGCGGATCGGCATGCAGGTGATTATCGAGGATTATGTGCATGAGGAAGGCGCGAAAGTCATCGCGCTCGGTCTCAACACGTTTTTTTCGGCCACCATCGCTGTGGTCTGTCTGTTTGCTGTTCTTAAATTGAGTTTTGGAGGCTGAAACCATGGCATCGCAGCAGGGCTCAACAGCAGCACCATCCGTGAATGGTCTGGCCTATCCGATCACCGATCATACGTTTGATGTCGTGGTGGTTGGTGCGGGCGGAGCGGGTTTGCGCGCAACAGTGGGTTGCGCTCAGGCCGGACTTCGTACCGCATGTATTTCAAAGGTCTTTCCGACCCGTTCGCATACGGTTGCAGCACAAGGTGGCATTTCTGCCTCGCTCGGCAATATGGGTGCGGATGACTGGCGCTGGCACATGTATGATACCGTCAAGGGGTCAGACTGGCTGGGCGATCAGGATTCGATCGAATATCTGTGCCGCAATGCTCCGGCTGCCGTATACGAGCTGGAACATTGGGGTGTGCCGTTCTCGCGCACCGAAGAAGGCAAGATTTACCAGCGTCCTTTTGGTGGCATGACCACCGATTTCGGCAAAGGCATCGCCCAGCGGACCTGCGCGGCAGCTGACCGGACCGGCCATGCGATTTTGCATACGCTTTATGGTCAGGCTTTGCGCAATGCGACCGAATTTTTCATCGAATATTTCGCCATCGACCTGATTATGGATGAAGAGGGCCGCTGCCGTGGCGTGGTTGCCTTGAAGATGGATGACGGTACGATCCACCGTTTCCGTTCACATCTGGTGATTTTGGCGACAGGCGGTTATGGCCGCGCCTATTTCTCGGCGACATCGGCCCATACCTGCACAGGTGACGGCAATGCGATGGTGCTGCGGGCGGGCCTGCCATTGCAGGATATGGAATTCGTGCAGTTCCATCCTACTGGTATTTACGGTGCAGGCTGCCTGATTACCGAGGGGTCGCGCGGTGAAGGTGGCTATCTGACCAATTCGGAAGGCGAGCGCTTCATGGAGCGTTATGCGCCTTCCGCGAAGGATCTTGCTTCGCGCGACGTGGTGTCACGCGCCATGACCATGGAAATTCGCGGTGGTCGCGGCGTGGGTAAAAACAAGGATCATATCTATCTGCATCTTGACCACCTCGATCCGAAGATCCTGGCCGAACGTCTGCCCGGCATTTCGGAAAGTGCCAAGATTTTTGCAGGCGTCGATGTGACGAAGGAGCCGATTCCGGTTCTGCCGACCGTGCATTACAACATGGGCGGTATCCCGACCAATTTCCACGGCGAAGTGCTGACCAAGAAGGACGGTGATCCTGATCGGGTTGTGCCTGGCTTGATGGCAATCGGCGAAGCGGCTTGCGTGTCGGTGCATGGTGCCAACCGTCTGGGCTCCAATTCCTTGATCGATTTGGTGGTGTTTGGACGTGCTGCCGGTCTGCGCGCCGCCGAGCTGGTGACAGCTGGTGAACGCCATGCAGATTTGCCCAAGACCTCGGCTGATCTGGCCTTGTCGCGTCTTGACGGGTTCCGTCATGCTTCGGGTGGAACCGCAACGGCTGAACTGCGGATGGATATGCAGCGCACGATGCAGAACAATTGCGCGGTGTTCCGCACCGGCGACGTACTGGAAGAAGGCCATACGCTGATCCACAAGGTCGCTGGCGGCAAGGATGACATCCGTGTCACCGACCGTTCGCTGATCTGGAACACCGATCTGCTGGAAACGCTGGAATTCGACAATCTGATCGCCCAAGCGGTGGTGACGATGGATTCGGCCCTCAACAGGCAGGAAAGCCGCGGCGCGCACGCGCGCGAGGATTTCTCGGCCCGTGATGACGTGAACTGGATGAAGCATACTTTGGCCTGGCTCGATGAAAAGAATGCCAAGGTCAAAATCGACTATCGTCCGGTGCACACCTATACAATGAGCAACGACATCCAATATATCGAGCCAAAAGCTCGCGTGTATTGATCCTGAAGGTCTGGAACGGGAAGAGATCATGGTCCAGTTGAACCTCCCCAAGAACTCCCGCGTCGGTGTTGGCAAAGTGTGGCCAAAGCCTGCAGGAGCAAAGAATCTGAAAGAATTCCGGATCTATCGCTATGATCCGGATGGCGAGAGCAATCCGCGCACCGATACCTATTTCGTCGATCGTGACGATTGCGGCCCGATGATTCTGGATGCCCTGTTGTGGATCAAGAACAAGATTGATCCGACATTGACCTTCCGCCGCTCGTGCCGCGAGGGGATTTGCGGGTCATGCGCGATGAATATTGACGGGCTGAACACGCTGGCCTGCACAAAGGGCATGGATGATGTGCCCGGCGTGGTCAAAATCTATCCTTTGCCGCATATGCCTGTGATCAAGGATCTGGTGCCTGACCTGACCAATTTCTACGCCCAGCACGCATCGGTCGAGCCCTGGTTGCACACAAGCTCGCCGCAGCCAGAAGCCGAATGGAAACAGTCGCATGATGACCGCGAAAAGCTCGATGGTCTTTACGAGTGCATCTTGTGCGCCTGCTGCTCGACCTCTTGCCCGAGCTACTGGTGGAATGGCGACCGCTATCTCGGTCCTGCGGCTCTGTTGCAGGCCTATCGCTGGCTGATCGATTCCCGGGACGAGGGCACTGGCGAGCGTCTGGATGCGCTGGAAGATCCGTTCCGTCTCTATCGTTGCCATACCATCATGAATTGTGCCAATACCTGCCCGAAGGGTTTGAACCCCGCCAAGGCGATTGCCGAAATCAAGAAGATGATGGTCTCGCGTCAGGTTTGACCTCGGCTGTCCGGGCAAGACGATGACCGATAAAAAAAGGGCACCTCAGGGTGCCCTTTTTTGTCGGTCATTTCTCATAAATGGCTTGGTCTAATCGTTTTCAGGCCGTGATTGCCACAACACCTATCGCCAATACGCAAGCAAGACCGACCATCCAGACGATCGAGCGTAGCAATGGCTTGTCGGTGAGATAGGCACCGATATAGGCGATGCGTGCGAGGATAAAAACAACAGCAAGCGCATTGACCGACAGCGGATCGGCATGGGTCAGGCCAGCCAATAAAACCACAGCGGCAAAGAAGGGGAATGCTTCGAAACTATTGGCATGGGCAGCGACTGCGCGGGCCTGGCGTCCCTTGAATTTGGCCATGCTTTCGCGCGGGCGGGCATTGTCATAGCCGCCGCCGCTTTTGGCAAAGCCAACTGCGATATAGGGCAGCAATCCGGCAATCAGGAGACAGTAATAGGCAATGGTCATGATCGGACATCCGTGTGATTGGATCCTGTCTACGCAAATGGGACAGGATCGGTTCACAGCCTCAATGGGTTTTAAGATGGAAAGGCTGCAGCCAACGGCGTTGCAGGTCCAGCACGGCGGTGGCAAATCCGTTGGCATCGTCAAAGGCTTCGCTGAAGCGGCTTTCGGCGGTCGCCTCATCGGCATTCAGCACGCCGATCACGTCACCCGAATCAAAGGTCAACTCGGCCTCGAATTTGCGCGCCAGAGCCTGCATGGCGCGATTATGCGTCAGGCAACTGGCATAAAGCCGCTTCATGCGGCGGTTGCGGGCCGCCCTGATCACGCGTTTGAACAGAGCCGTGCCGAGACCGCGCCCGCGCCAGCCATTTTCGATGCTGAACGCGGCTTCCCCGTCCAGTCCATCATGCCCCATATCCCGCAGTTCAGCAGCACCGCGGATCATGCCATCCTCGAAATAGCCAAATGTCACGCCAACCAGCGCAAAGCAACGCTCGGCATAATCGCTGACAAAGCTATCATTGGCACTCATACCAAACCGGTTGTGGCGGGTATCGGCATCCAGACGCAACAAATGGTCGCGGAAGGCCGTGAGATCGGTGGGCCATAATTTGCGGATAAAGCCATTTGGCTTGATCACCTGTCCCATAACACCCTCTTTCGTCCATGACGAATAAACAGACTACACGAAACACAAAGTTTGTGCAGCGCACAATTGCCGATAGTTGTGGCAAGAATGTGAAGGTGCTGCACAAATTTTAACAAAAGGATCTTTCCAGCGCAGCGGGACTGGCTGATAATATAAAAATGAGGGAGATCCAGATCAATGACCCAGGACAACGTGCTTTATTGCTTCGCCCAGTCGGGCAATGCCTACAAGGTCGCACTTTATTTCGCATTGACCGGCGAGAAGTGGACGCCGCAATTCGTCGATTTTTTCAATGGCGAGACACGCTCGAAAGCCTATCGGGAGGCGGTCAATGCGATGGGGGAGGTGCCGGTCTTGAAGCGCAAGGACGGGTTGTTTACCCAATCAGGTGCGATTTTAAGCATGCTGGCGGAAGAAAGCGGCCATTTCGCGCCAAAATCCGCACATGAACGCTACGAGGTTAACCGTTGGATCCTTTTCGACAACCATAAATTCACCAGCAACTATGCCACTTTGCGGTTTTTGCTGTCCTTTGCCAAAACCGGTGAGACGGGGGCGACCGAATTTCTGCGCGGACGGGTGAAAGCAGCCTTCAAACTGGCTAACGAGCATTTTGTCAGTCATGAGTTTGCCGCGGCCGACCGCCCGACCATCGCCGATCTTTCGATGGCAGGTTATGTCTATTACCCCGAGGATGTCGGGATTGACTGGAGCGATTATCCGCATCTGCAGGCATGGAAAGACCGTATTGCCGCTCTGCCCGGCTGGCAGCATCCTTATGACCTGATGCCGGGACACCCTTTGCCGGCGTGATCTGGTCTTTTCCCATCGTTTGACCCCTCAAGCGTTCTGGCTGCTTGCTCAAGGCTGCCCGAGCGCTTAGGGGCTTAGTTGTCTTTGCCTCAGTCAGAGTTTTCGTCCCGTGAAGCCTATCCGACATCAATATGAAAGCATGGCCGCCTCCGGTGCGATCGAGACAGATCAGGCGCAATTGGCGATTGTCGACCGTCTTGACGAGCTGGCGCAAACCCTGAACCAGCGATCCATTGCCAGCAAGGGCAGTGCGCTGGGCTGGTTGTTCCACAGGACCCGACCCGAGGCTCCCAAGGGCCTTTATATCTGGGGGTCGGTCGGGCGGGGCAAAACCATGCTGATGGACCTTTTTTTCAATTCGGTGCAGAGCAGTTCAAAGCGGCGGGTCCATTTCCACGGCTTTCTGGCTGATGCCCATGCGCGTATCCACACCTTCCGGCAGGGTGTCAAACAGGGCAAGGTCAAGGATACCGATCCGATCCCGCCGGTCGCCGCCCAATTGGCGGCGGAGGCAAAATTGCTGTGTTTCGACGAATTCACCGTCACCGACATTGCCGATGCGATGATATTGGGGCGCCTGTTTACCGCTTTGTTCGAACTTGGCGTGGTTGTTGTGGCCACATCCAATGTCGTGCCTGAACGGCTTTACGAGGGCGGCTTGAATCGCGCTCTTTTTCTGCCGTTCATCGATCTGCTGTCGCAGCGTATGGACATTGCCCAACTCGATGCCCGCACCGATTTCCGTATGGAAAAGCTCGGTGGCCTGCCTGTCTATTATACGCCGCTTTCGGGCCATACCAGCGCGGCGTTCGAGGAAGCCTTTCAGCGTCTTTCAGGAGGGTTGGTGGCCAAGCCGCTCGTTCTCAATGTGTTGGGACACGATCTGGACGTGCCGCAGGCTGCGGCGGGTATGGCGAGGTTCGATTTTCGGGATTTGTGTGAAAAACCGTATGGAGCCTCCGATTATCTGGCGGTGGCCAAAAAATTCCATACGGTTTTTCTGGAAAATATCCCGAAAATGGCCATTGAACGCCGCAACGAGGCCAAACGGTTCATAACGCTCATCGACATGCTTTATGACAATCATGTCAAATTGGTCGCCAGTGCCGAGGTCGAGGCGAATCTGCTCTATGAAGGGCAGCAGGGCCGCGAGGCATTTGAATTTGATCGCACAGTGTCACGCCTGATCGAGATGCGTTCCGAGGAGTATCTTTCGCATTCCCACGGCGTCAAGCGGGTGGTGAGCGGCAATACGACAGGCCTGATCGAGACCTAGTGGCCAAACAGTTCCGAGCCGATCAGCAGTGAGGCTGCCAGTCCCATGATCAATGTGGCGATCCAGCCCATGAATTTGAGGGAGCGGGGCAGCGTCCAGACGCCCATGGTTTGCTTGTCACATGACAGCACCATCATGCCGATCATGATCGGCACTGCGGCAAAGCCGTTGATGACAGCCGCCCAGAACAACATACGGATCGGGTCGATCCCGATCAGGGTAATCGCTACCCCGCCGAAGGTCGCGGCTGCAATGACACCGTAAAAGCCGATGGCATCGAGTGGCTTGGCGGCAAGAGTAGCGCGCCAATGCAAGGCCTCGGATACCGCATAGGCCGATGCGCCCGCCAGAACCGGAACGGCCAGCAGACCAGTGCCGATAATGCCACAGGCAAACAGGAGAAAGGTGAACACTCCGGCGATAGGGCGCAAGGCTTCGGCGGCTTGGGCTGCAGTGTTGATGGTCACAATACCCTGGCTATGCAGGGTGGCGGCAGTTGTGAGGATGATGGCAAACGAGATGGTGTTGGAAAAGACCATCCCGATCATCGTATCCCACTTGATGCGGTTGATATGGCCATGCTGGTCACGCGGCGTACCACGCAAGGCCGCAGCGCGGTGGAGATTCAGTTCCTCGACCTCTTGTCCGGCCTGCCAGATGAACACATAAGGGCTGATGGTTGTGCCGAACACGGCCACCATGGTCAGCGCATAATCACTGGTCCAGCTGATCTCGGGCATGATCAAAGCGTGGCCGACCTCGATCCATGGTACTTTGATGGTCAACACAGCGATGACATAGACAAAGAGCACCATCGTCAGCCATTTCAACGCACCTGCATAGCGGCGATAGGAAACAGTGATTTCGAGTACGACACAGAGCAGCCCAAAAGCGACAGTCATGACTTTTGCAAACAGGTCCGAACCGCCGACCACCAGCCGCAAAGCTTCGCCCATAGCAGCGAGATCGGCGGCGATGTTGATGATATTGGCAAACAGAACCAGTAGAACCACGCTGATGATCAGCGCAGGCGGGCTGCGGCGTGCTGCTGCCGCCATCAGGCCCTCACCGCTGGCACGTCCGATCCGGGCGGCAATCATCTGGATGGCAATCATGAAAGGCAGGGTGACAACCACTGTCCATAATTGATTGAAGCCGAATTGCGCGCCAGCTTGCGAATAGGTGGCAATGCCGGATGGATCATCATCGGCAGCCCCTGCAACAATTCCAGGGCCAAGCAAACGTTTCAATGAGTGGCGGGGATGATTGTTGGCCGTCCCATGTTGCGGCTGGCTTGCCGTTTCGGGGGCAAGCGGTGGTTGGGCTGGCTGTGTGGCATCGGGCATAATGGGGTTCCCTGATCACAGGACTGTGCGTCCGGATGGGTTCGGGTGCAAGGCCTAACTCGAAAATCATCGAAGAAATCAGTGCTGGAGAAGAGGCCGCAATGTAGGCCCTCTTGTGGTGATGGCCGTTTAGCTGTCATACATGGTCATTATGTTGTTTTTCAGCCGGGTGCGGGGTTTCGGGCAGTCTTATGGCAGTTTCAAACGCAGTACGACAGGACAGGCGGATTTTAGGGATCACGCGAGATCAGGTGCGTCGTTTTGGAGCCTCGCGGTTGACTCTGGTCTCGGTGGCTGAAGAAGCGGGCATGACCCATGCGAATATTTACCGCTATTTTGCATCCAAACTGGCCTTGTGCGATGCGCTGACGGCTGATTGGATGCGTGAGGTCGAAGGACGGTTGAGTGCGGTCGTCAACTCGCCCGATCCCGCCGATGATAAGCTCGAACGCTTGCTGCTGGAGGTGATGCGCGTGCATCGGCGGCATCTGACAAGTGAACCCGAACTCTATGCCCTCCTGATCAATGCCTATGCCGAAAACCGTCTGGTTGCCCGCCAGCATAGGGCACGTATCGGCCAGTTGATCGAACAGATTCTCGATGAGGGGATTTCAGCGCAAGTGTTTCAGATGACAAGTAAAGAGCGGGCTCTCGGTCTTGTCTTCGACCTGTGTTACCGGTTTTTGCACCCTCAGGCGGTCGGCATAGACCGTACCATTCCCGAAAAGGCGGTTGAATCCCGTCACGCAACGGCTGCCCGCGCGGTGGTGATTGCACTGAAAGCCCGTTTGGGATGATTCACTTTTTGTTACAATTTACAAAATTTGTTATTTATTACCTGTTTTTTTAACAGGCGTTCACGAAGTGGTCTCGATCAAAAATTTAGTGCTAATCTATTGTTTTAAATAGAGAATATCCTGTTTTTCGGCGTTATTTCTATGCCCTATTCTCCTTATTGTTGTCTTTCTTAGTCATTAGCTTGACTTGATCAAGACCGAACGACTCGATAGGCGATGGGGGATCGGTATCGACCGATTGCTTATTTTTACTCAATTCCGTGTAAGGATCACTCTCAATGGCGCGCAAGAAGATTGCTTTGATCGGCTCAGGTCAGATCGGCGGCACCCTCGCTCATCTCATCGGCCTGAAAGAACTTGGTGACGTGGTGATGTTTGATATTGCTGAAGGCGTGCCCCAGGGCAAAAGCCTCGATATCGCTGAATCCTCACCTGTTGATGGTTTTGATGGCCATTTCTCCGGTGCCAATTCTTATGATGCGATTGCCGGCGCCGATGTCGTGATCGTGACCGCAGGCGTGCCGCGCAAGCCCGGCATGAGCCGTGACGATTTGCTCGGCATCAACCTGAAGGTGATGGAACAGGTCGGACAGGGCTTGAAGCAATATGCTCCCAATGCTTTCGTTATCTGCATTACCAACCCGCTCGATGCCATGGTTTGGGCGCTGCAGAAGTCGTCTGGTCTGCCCAAGAACAAAGTGATTGGCATGGCGGGTGTGCTTGACTCTGCCCGCTTCCGCTATTTCCTTGCCGAAGAACTCAACGTGTCGGTTCGTGATGTCCATGCCATGACTTTGGGCGGCCACGGCGATGACATGGTCCCTCTGATCCGCCACTCGACGGTGGGCGGTGTGCCGCTTCCCGATCTGGTCAAGATGGGCTGGATCACCCAGGAAAAACTCGATGCAATCGTCAAACGCACCCGTGGCGGCGGCGGTGAAATCGTGGCTCTGCTCAAGACCGGTTCGGCGTTTTATGCGCCTGCGGCCTCGGCTGTGGCCATGGCTGAAAGCTACCTGAAGGACCAGAAGCGTATTCTGCCTTGCGCGGCCTATCTCGATGGCCAGTATGGCGTGAAAGACATGTATGTGGGCGTCCCTGTCGTGATTGGTGCCGGTGGTGCAGAACGGATTGTCGAAGTGATCTTCGACGATGCAGAAAAGGAAATGTTCAAGACATCGGTGGCTGCTGTGAAGGGCCTTGTCGATGCTTGCAAAACCATCAACCCGGCTTTTGCCTGAGTGAGATCGGGGCAGGTTGATCCTGCCCCTTTTGCTATGCCTCCTTGCAGGGCGTGATGATCACGCCCATGCGGCCACACCCGGAGTTTGCTATGAATATCCATGAATATCAGGCCAAGGCGGTCCTGAAAGAGTTTGGTGTACCGGTTCCCGAAGGGTATCCCGTGCTGACCGCCAGTGATGCGGAAACGGCAGCCAAACAGTTGCCCGGTCCGGTTTGGGTTGTTAAATCCCAGATCCATGCGGGTGGTCGCGGCAAGGGCAAGTTTGTCGAAGCCGATGCCGGCGAAAAGGGCGGCGTGCGTCTGGCCAAGTCAATCGACGAGGCCAAGCAATTTGTTCATGAAATGCTGGGCAAAACTCTGGTCACCATCCAGACCGGCCCTGCAGGCAAGCAGGTCAACCGTCTCTATATCGAGGACGGTTCGGCGATTGAAAAAGAATTCTATCTGTCCTTGCTGGTCGATCGCGTCAATTCGCGCGTGTCCTTCGTGGCCTCGACCGAAGGCGGTATGGACATCGAAACCGTGGCGCACAACACGCCAGAAAAGATCATCACCTTCTCGGTGGATCCTGCCACCGGCGTGATGCCGCATCATGGCCGCACGCTGGCCCATGCGCTCGGTCTTGCCGGGGACCTGGCCAAGCAGGCGGGTGATCTGGCGACCAAGCTCTATACGGCGTTTGTGACCAAAGACATGGCGATGCTGGAAATCAATCCGCTGATCGTCACCAAGGACGGAAAGCTGCGCTGCCTTGATGCCAAGATCGGTTTTGACTCCAACGCGCTCTATCGTCACCCCGATATTTTCGCCCTGCGCGACGAGACCGAAGAAGACGCCAAGGAAATCGAAGCGTCCCATCATGATCTCAACTATATTGCGCTTGATGGCACGATCGGTTGCATGGTCAATGGTGCGGGTCTGGCAATGGCCACCATGGACATCATCAAGCTTTATGGTTCGGCTCCTGCCAACTTCCTTGATGTCGGCGGCGGCGCCACCCGTGAAAAGGTGACGGCAGCGTTCAAGATCATCACTGCCGATCCGAAGGTGAAGGGCATTCTGGTCAACATTTTCGGCGGCATCATGAAATGCGATGTGATCGCCGAAGGCGTGATCGCTGCCGTGCGCGAAGTCGGCTTGCAGGTGCCGCTGGTGGTGCGTCTGGAAGGCACCAATGTGGAACTCGGCAAGGACATCATCGCCAAATCCGGCCTCGATGTGATCGCGGCCGATGATCTCGATGATGCAGCACAGAAAATTGTGGGTGCGGTGAAAGCCGCTGGCCAGGCAGGAGCACACTAATGTCAGTCTTGATCAATGCGCAGACCAAGGTGATCTGTCAGGGCTTTACCGGTAAAAACGGGACCTTCCATTCCGAGCAGGCGATTGCCTATGGCACCAAGATGGTCGGCGGCACCTCGCCCGGCAAAGGTGGCTCGGTCCATCTCGGCCTGCCGGTGTTCGACTCGGTTCTTGATGCGAAAGAGCAGACCGGCGCCGATGCGTCCGTGATCTATGTGCCGCCTCCAGGTGCAGCGGATGCGATCTGCGAAGCCATCGAAGCGGAAATTCCGCTGATCGTCTGCATCACCGAGGGCATTCCGGTGCTCGACATGGTGCGGGTGAAGCGCTCGCTGTCGGGTTCCAAGTCGCGCCTGATCGGGCCGAACTGCCCCGGCGTGATGACTGCGGGCGAATGCAAGATCGGCATCATGCCCGGCAACATCTTCAAGCAGGGCAATGTCGGCATCGTGTCGCGTTCGGGCACGCTGACCTATGAAGCCGTATTCCAGACCACGATGGAAGGCCTCGGCCAGACCACCGCAGTCGGCATCGGCGGCGATCCTGTGAAGGGCACCGAATTCATCGACGTGCTGGAAATGTTTCTGGCCGATCCCAAGACCCACTCGATCATCATGATCGGTGAAATCGGCGGTTCGGCGGAAGAAGATGCGGCCCAGTTTCTGGCTGACGAAGCCAAGCGTGGCCGCTCCAAGCCGGTGGTTGGCTTCATTGCCGGCCGCACGGCTCCTCCCGGTCGTCGCATGGGCCATGCCGGTGCGATCATCTCGGGCGGCAAGGGCGGCGCGGAAGACAAGATTGCAGCGATGGAAGCCGCAGGCATCCGCGTCTCGCCATCACCCGCACGTCTGGGCAAGACCTTGGTGGAACGCCTGAAAGGCTGAAACTGATGCGGATGTCGGATATCGCTTTCGCAACGACTGATTGGGCTGCCATAGAGCCGACGCACCATGCAGGTGATGCAGGTTCAGCACTATGGCGCACCCGCTCTTTCGGACCGCAAGAGAACCGCATCCGCGTTCGTATGGTTGAATATTCGGCTGGTTATGAAGCCGATCACTGGTGTGAAAAAGGGCACATTCTGTTGTGTCTCAAGGGCGAGCTTGAAACCCGTCTGGCGGACGGCCGGGTTTTCACTCTTTCCCCGGGGATGAGTTATCAGGTTGCCGATGGTGCCGAGCCGCACCGTTCAAGCAGCCGGCAGGGTGCCACATTATTTGTCGTTGATTAATAAGCTGTCTTTATAACAGCGAGTAGAGGACGAGGAAAACGCAATGGCGCGGCAGGATCAGAACGAAGCATTGTTACAAACGTCTTTTCTTTATGGCGCGAACGCCTCCTATATCGAAGACCTGTATGCACGCTATCAGGACAATCCGAATTCGGTCGATGCCGAATGGCGCAGCTTTTTCGGCGCGCTGAATGACGATGCCGCCTCGGTCACCAAAAGCGCGAAGGGCGCCTCCTGGCAGCGCAAGAACTGGCCGATTGCCGCCAATGGCGAACTGGTTTCCGCGCTGGACGGCAATTGGGGTGCGGTTGAAAAGATCGTCGGCGACAAGCTGAAGGGCAAGGCCGAAGCAAAAGGCGCGGCTGTTTCGACCGCCGATATCCAGCAGGCAACGCGCGATTCCGTGCGTGCGTTGATGATGATCCGCACCTACCGGATGCGCGGCCATCTGCATGCCGATCTTGATCCGCTGCATATGGGCCCCGAAAAGGACCATTCCGAATTGCATCCTTCCGCTTTCGGTTTCACCGATGCCGATTGGGACCGCAAGATTTTCATCGATCACGTCTTGGGGCTGGAATACGCGACCTTGCGCGAAATGCAGACCATCTTGCAGCGCACCTATTGCTCGACCATCGGCTGGGAGTTCATGCACATTTCCAATCCGGCTGAAAAGGCCTGGATTCAGGAGCGCATCGAAGGCCAGGACAAGGAAATCGCCTTCACCCGCGAAGGCCGCCGCGCCATTCTCAACAAGCTGGTCGAGGCTGAAGGCTTCGAAAAATTCATCGACGTCAAATATACCGGCACCAAGCGGTTCGGTCTGGATGGCGGGGAATCGATGGTGCCCGCGCTCGAGCAGATCATCAAGCGCGGTGGCGCGCTCGGCGTCAACGAAATCGTGTTCGGCATGGCCCATCGTGGCCGTTTGAACGTGCTGTCGCAGGTGATGGGCAAGCCGCACCGCGCCATTTTCCATGAATTCAAGGGCGGCTCCTATGCACCCGAGGATGTCGAGGGTTCGGGCGATGTGAAATACCATCTGGGTGCCTCGTCGGATCGCGTGTTCGACGGTAACAATGTGCATCTGTCGCTGACCGCCAATCCCTCGCATCTGGAAATCGTCGATCCTGTGGTGCTCGGCAAAGTCCGCGCCAAGCAGGACCAGCATAACGACCAGAGCGAGCGCTCCAAGGTCATGCCTTTATTGATCCACGGCGATGCTGCGTTTGCCGGTCAGGGCGTTGTGGCTGAATGTCTGGGCCTGTCGGGCCTGAAGGGCCACCGCACCGGCGGTTCGATCCACTTCATCATCAACAACCAGATCGGCTTCACCACCTATCCGCGTTATTCGCGGTCCTCGCCTTATCCCTCCGATGTGGCGAAGATGATCGAAGCGCCGATCTTCCATTGCAACGGTGACGATCCCGAAGCGGTGGTGTTCACTGCCAAAGTGGCGACCGAATTCCGCCAGCGCTTCCACAAGCCTGTCGTCATCGACATGTTCTGCTATCGCCGGTTCGGCCATAACGAGGGCGACGAGCCTGCCTTCACCCAGCCGCTGATGTACAAGAAAATCCGCGGCCAGCGCACCACGCTCGAACTCTATTCGGATCGTCTGATTGCCGATGGCGTCGTGACGGTTGGTGAAATCGACAAGATGAAGGCTGATTGGCGCACCCGTCTGGAAGCCGAGCATGAAGCCGGCCAGGCCTACAAGCCCAATAAAGCCGATTGGCTTGATGGACGCTGGGCCGGATTGAAAGCCGTGTCGGAAAGCCAGGACGATGCGCGTCGCGGCCAGACCGGCGTCGAGATCGACCATCTGCGTGAGATTGGCCAGAAGCTCACGGCTATTCCAGAGGGCTTTCAGGCCCACAAGACCATCCAGCGTTTTATGGACAACCGCCGCAAGGCGATTGAAACCGGCGAGGGTATTGATTGGGCTACCGGCGAAGCACTGGCCTTCGGCACCTTGTTGCTGGAAGGCCATCGGGTCCGGCTTTCAGGTCAGGATTGCGAGCGCGGCACCTTCTCCCAGCGCCATTCGGTGATCATCGACCAGGAAACCGAGGGCCGTTACAAGCCTCTCAATCATTTGAAACCCGGAGAGCAGGCTAAATACGAAGTCATCAATTCGATGCTTTCGGAAGAAGCCGTGCTGGGCTTTGAATATGGCTATTCGCTATCCGAACCGAATGCGCTGACCCTGTGGGAAGGCCAGTTTGGCGATTTCGCCAATGGTGCCCAGGTGGTGTTCGACCAGTTCATCTCGTCGGGTGAACGCAAATGGCTGCGCATGTCGGGTCTGGTTTGTTTGCTGCCGCATGGCTATGAAGGGCAGGGACCGGAGCATTCCTCGGCGCGTCTCGAGCGCTTCCTGCAAATGTGCGCGGAAGATAATATGCAGGTCGCCAATTGCTCGACGCCTGCCAATTATTTCCACATTCTGCGTCGCCAGTTGCGCCGTGAATTCCGCAAGCCGCTGATCCTGATGACACCGAAATCACTGTTGCGTCACAAGCGCGCTGTGTCACGGCTGGATGAAATGTCGGTTGGTACCTCGTTCCACCGGATTTTGTGGGATGATGCGCAAATGCTGAAGGGCGAGAAGATCAAGCTCGTCAAAGACAACAAGATCCGTCGTGTCGTGCTGTGCACTGGCAAGGTTTATTATGACCTGTACGAGGATCGTGAAAAGCGCGGCGTCGATGATGTCTATCTGTTGCGCGTCGAGCAGCTTTACCCATTCCCGGTTAAAGCCTTGGCAACCGAGCTGGCCCGCTTCCCCAATGCCGACATAGTCTGGTGTCAGGAAGAACCCAAGAATATGGGCAGCTGGAGCTTTGTCGAGCCCTATCTGGAATGGGTGCTCTCGCATGCCGGCTGCAAAGTGTCGCGGGCCCGCTATGTCGGTCGTGCCGCTTCTGCCGCAACCGCTACGGGTTTGATGTCACGCCATCTCGCGCAATTGAATGCCTTCCTCGACGAGGCGTTTGCCGTCTGAATTCCAGGACGGGTTGAATTTCATGACGGGGGAGATAATCCCCCTCTCCCTGCTTAACATCATGTGGAAGTTTTATTATGGCAACAGAAATTCGCGTACCGACGCTTGGTGAATCGGTCTCTGAAGCAACAATCGGCAAATGGTTCAAAAAGCCCGGCGATGCGGTAAAAGCCGACGAGCCTTTGCTGGAACTCGAAACCGACAAAGTCACTCTGGAAGTCAATGCACCGGCTGCCGGTGTGTTGGCAGAAATTGTTGCCAAAGACGGTGACACTGTCGGTGTGGGCGCGTTGCTCGGCTCGATCGCAGCGGGTTCCGGCGCTGCTGTTGCCGCTCCCGTCGCCGCCGCTGCCCCGGCACCTGTCGCTGCTCCTGCTGCTGTCGCAGCTGCGGCCTCGCATGATCATGGCCCTGCCGTGTCGCGCATTGCCGCTGAAAGCGGGATCAATCCTGCTTCTGTCGCCGCGACCGGCAAGGATGGCCGCGTGACCAAGGGTGATATGCTGGCCGCTGTGGCTGCTGGTCCTGCTGTGTCCGCTCCTGCCGTCTCCGCTCCGGTGGCGATGCGCGCACCTTCACCTGCCGATGACGCAAGCCGCGAAGAGCGGGTCAAGATGACCAAGTTGCGCCAGACCATTGCGCGCCGCCTGAAAGAGGCCCAGAACACGTCCGCAATGCTGACCACCTTCAACGAGGTCGATATGACCGAGGTGATGGCCCTGCGCAACAAGTACAAAGATATTTTTGAAAAGAAACACGGCAACAAACTCGGCTTCATGGGCTTTTTCGTCAAGGCTTGCGTTCAGGCTTTGAAGGAATTGCCAGCTGTGAATGCGGAGATCGACGGTACCGATCTTGTCTACAAGAACTACTATCATATTGGCATTGCTGTCGGCACCGATAAGGGGCTTGTGGTGCCGGTTGTGCGCGATGCCGACCAGCTGTCGATCTCGGGTGTGGAAAAGACCATTGCCGATTTCGGTAAGCGGGCCCGTGATGGCCAGCTTAAAATTGATGAAATGCAGGGTGGTACGTTCACGATCACCAATGGCGGGATTTACGGTTCGCTGATGTCGACGCCGATCCTCAATGCGCCGCAATCGGGCATTCTCGGTATGCACAAGATTCAGGACCGCCCGATGGTGGTCGGCGGGAAGATCGAAGTGCGTCCGATGATGTATCTGGCTTTGAGCTATGATCACCGTATCGTCGACGGCAAGGAGGCTGTGACTTTCCTTGTGCGCGTCAAGGAAGCGCTGGAAGATCCTGCCCGTCTGGTCCTTGATCTCTAATCCGGAGTAGAACCATGACCACTTTACCCACTCGTGCTGTCGCCATTGTGACCGGCGGCAGTCGTGGCATTGGCCGTGCCTGTGCGCGTATTTTGGCCTCACGCGGTTTGGCGGTGGTGGTCAATTACGTTTCCGATGAAAAGGCTGCTAACAGCCTGGTTGCCGAGATTGGTGCTGCCGGTGGCCACGCCATTGCCGTCAAAGGCGATGTCGGTGTCGAGGCGGATGTAATGGCGATCTTCAAGGCGGCTGACAGTCTCGGCAGGCTCGCTGTGTTGATCAACAATGCCGGTGTGGTTGATGTTGTAGCCCGGGTAGACGAGATGACCGTTGAGCGTCTCAACCGTATGATGACCATCAACATCATCGGCACCTTCATTCCCTCGCGTGAGGCGGTTCTTCGCATGTCGACCAAGCACGGCGGCAAGGGCGGGGTGATCATCAACTTGTCATCGGTTGCGGCCAAATTGGGATCGCCCGGGATGTATGTCGACTATGCCTCGGCCAAGGGTGCGATCGATACATTTACTCTTGGTCTGGCGCGCGAAGTGGCTGCTGAAGGAATCCGCGTCAATGCAGTACGCCCGGGTCTGATCGATACCGATATCCATGCCAGTGGCGGCGTGCCTGACCGGATCGAAAAATTACGCGATCAAATTCCGGTCAAGCGCGAAGGCAGCGCGGATGAAGTCGCGCGTGCGGTGTGTTGGCTGGCCTCTGACGAGGCTTCCTATGCCACGGGTGCCATTCTTGACGTATCGGGCGGGCGCTAAGTCGCCAGTTTGGTTGAAAGAGGAAGGATTTTATTATGTCTTATGATCTGATTGTCATCGGTACCGGTCCTGGCGGCTATGTCTGTGCCATTCGCGCAGCCCAGCTCGGTTTGAAAACCGCCGTTGTCGAAAAGCGCAAGAGCCATGGTGGCACCTGCCTGAATATTGGTTGTATTCCTTCCAAGGCTTTGCTGCATGCCTCCGATCTGTTCGAGGAAGCGGGCCATGACTTCGCCAATATGGGCATTACGGTGTCCAAGCCCAAACTCGACCTGAAGGCCATGATGGGCCACAAGACAGAGGTGGTGGATGCCAATGTGCAAGGTGTGGCCTTCCTTCTGAAAAAGAACAAGGTCGATGCTTTTTTCGGCACCGGCACCATCGAGGCTGCTGGTCGTGTCAAGGTGACTGCGGATGATGGCAGTTCGCAAGTGCTGGAAACCAAGTCGATCGTGATCGCAACAGGTTCGGATGTGGCCAGCCCTCCCGGCGTTGCGGTGCAATTTGACGAGAAGGTGATTGTGTCCTCCACAGGGGCTCTGGAACTGGGTAAAGTTCCCGGCAAGCTTGTTGTCATCGGCGCTGGCGTGATCGGCCTCGAGCTCGGCTCGGTCTGGCGTCGTCTGGGCGCTCAGGTTACGGTTGTCGAATATCTCGATCGTATCCTGCCCGGCATGGATGCCGAAGTGGCCAAAAGCTTCCAGCGGATTTTGGAAAAGCAGGGCGTGAGCTTCCAGCTTTCCTCGAAGGTAACAGCAGTCGAGGCAACCAAATCGGGGGCTTCTGTGACCTTCGAGCCTGTGGCGGGTGGCGCGCCGGCCGTGGTGTCGGGCGATGTGGTGCTGGTGGCAACCGGCCGTCGTCCCTATACCGATGGTCTGGGTCTCGAAGCGGTCGGCGTAGTCATGGATCGCGGCCGGATCAATATCGATCATCATTTCCAGACCAATATCCCCGGTATTTTTGCCATCGGTGATGTGGTGCGCGGCCCGATGCTGGCCCACAAGGCTGAAGACGAGGGTGTTGCCGTCGCCGAATTGCTGGCAGGCAAAGCGGGTCATGTGAATTATGATGTTATTCCGGGTGTGGTCTACACGGCTCCCGAAGTGGCCTCTGTCGGTAAAACCGAGGAAGAACTGAAGGCCGCAGGCATTGCCTACAAGGTCGGCAAATTCAACTTCAGCGCCAATGGCCGTGCGCGCGCAATGCGCAAGACCGACGGCTTTGTCAAAGTGCTGGCCGATGCCGCCACCGACCGCGTGCTCGGCTGCCACATCATTAGCGCCGGTGCTGGCGACATGATCCACGAAGTGGCCGTATTGATGGAATTCGGCGGCTCCTCAGAGGATCTGGCCCGCACCTGCCACGCCCACCCGACCATGTCGGAAGCGGTCAAGGAAGCCGCCATGGCGGTAGAAAAACGCGCGATCCATAGCTGATTTTTGCTGTCGCTTGCGAGATTGGCAGGGCATGTCCCTGCCATTTTTTTTGATGGTTGTTTTGGGGCAAATCCTAAGCCTTCGTGCAAATTCTGCTTTGACGCGGGCGGGAATAATGTTTGTTTCTTGCAAAAGGTTTTATCCGCTCCTCTTACCCACATTTGCCACAAAGAGCTGTAAAGTACCCGCATGGTCCGTAAAATCCTCAAACCGCTCTGGGTCCTGCTCGCGCTGCTGTTTCTGCTCGAGGCATGGCTGTGGGATCTGATTGCGCCGCCGGTGTCGCGGCTGGTAGCTTTGATCCCTTGGCAGCGGTTCAAGGCGTGGCTGACCGCAGGGATCGGGGCCATGCCTGCCGCTTGGGTGCTGGCGCTGTTCGTGTTGCCCGATGCGGTGCTGTTCCCGATCAAGCTCGGAGCCTTGTGGGTCGTCGCCCAAGGACAATTCGCAGGCCATGCGGTGATCGGCATGGGGGTGTTCGTGATCACCAAAATCAGTGGCCTCGCGGTCACCGTGTTCCTGTTCGATGTCTGCCGTCCCAAGCTGATGGAACTGGCGTGGTTTTGTAAGGTTTATGACTGGGTCTTACAGGCGCGGGTCTGGGCGGGACTTCAGGTGGCCCCGATCCGCGAGGAGATCAGGATGGTATTGGGACGGATCAAACTGTTTCTCAGCCCGACCCGTGCCACCGTGATACGGTTGATCGAGCGGATTCGAAGCAAAATGCACCATCGTGGGCATTGAACTGCCAACCCTGCGACCACTGCTGAATGTCGTCCATCAACCCCTTGCCAAACTGATATACTAGTTTAAGAATAGATGCGTGATCTGATCCTTTGGCCAGACGAGCATCAACGTGCAAGACAATTCAGGCAACAATTCAGGCGACAATTCAGGCAACCAGAACAAATCCGAGAGGCGCGGCAGGCGTGCGCCGATCATGCCGGTTCGGGCGGGTGTCGGGCGGGTGTCAGGTTCCAAAACCGCTTCGGCGATGATCCATACCACCTTGCGGCTGGACATAATCCAGCTGGTGCGGCGTCCTGGTGATCCGATTTCGGAAAAAGAACTGGCGCAGCAATTCGGGGTTAGCCGCACGCCGGTGCGTGAGGCCCTGTTGCGATTGGCCGAGGAGCGGCTGGTTGAAATTTTTCCGCAATCGGGCACATTCGTCGCGCGCATTCCGCTTGCCGATCTGCCGGAAGCGATATTGGTGCGTCGCTCGCTTGAAGTGACCATGGCCGAACTGGCCGCCCAGCGGCGTAAGCCCGAAGGTCTCAATGCGATGGCCAAGGCGATCGAGCGGCAGAAGCTGGCGGCCGAACAGCAGGATATGAATGCTTTTCACCAAAGCGATGATGATTTCCATGCGGCAATTGCGTTGACGGCCGATCACCCCAGCGTCTGGGGGCTGGTGCAAAGCGTCAAGACACAGGTAGACCGCTACAGACGGTTGACCTTGCCTGTGCCAGGCCGCATGAAGGCAGTGATCAGCGACCACGAGCCGATTGATGCAGCCATCCGCAAGGGCCAATCGACTGATGCCATGCGGTTGATGGCCGAACATCTCTTGATGCTGATGCGATTTGCTGAAATCGGCTTGATTGATCCAGACAATTTCCTCGGCAATTTTGCGGATGTTCAGGCCTCCGTTCTTGCCGCTCACAAACCTTCCTGATTGTTGACCGCCCGCCCCTTAAGGATTCCCGATGGCCCATCTTCTGCACCCCGACCGCTTGTTGCCCGCTTTGCCTGACACCCGTGCCATTGCGCGGAGGTTGTATGACGGGATCAAAGATTTGCCGATCGTCTCCCCGCATGGCCATACCGATCCGCGCTGGTATGCCGAGAACGAGGCATTCCCCGATCCCTCGACGCTGTTCGTTGTCCCCGATCATTATATTTTCCGGATGCTCTATTCCCAAGGGGTCGATCTGCTTGAACTGGGCGTGCCCGCCAAGGATGGCTCGGTTTCAGAACGCGATTCCCGCACCATCTGGCATCGGTTCTCAGCCCATTACCACCTGTTCCGGGGCACCCCGACCCGTGTCTGGTGCGACCATGCCTTTTCGACGCTGTTCGATCTGGATGTGCCTTTGTCGTCTGCGACGGCTGATCTGTATTTTGACCGGATCAGCGAGCGCTTGGCGCAGCCTGCTTATCGTCCGCGCGCGATGTTCGAGCGGTTCAATATCGAGGTGATCGCCACCACCGAAAGCCCGCTGGATCCGTTGAAACACCATGCCACCATCCGCGCCAGCGGTTGGTCGGGGCGCGTGGTAACGGCCTATCGTCCGGATTCGGTTGTCGATCCCGATTTCGATGGCTTCCGTGACAATCTGGCGGCTTTTGGTGAGATCAGCGGGTGCGATACCGCCACGTGGAACGGCTATCTGGCGGCGCACAGAAATCGGCGTGATTATTTCAAAACTTTCGGGGCAACCTCTTCCGATCATGGCCACCCGTCAGCGGCCACCGCCGATCTGCCCCTGGCCGATGCGGAAGCGCTTTATCAGAAGGTACGCAAGGGCCCGGTATCGGCTGCCGAGGCCGAATTGTTTCGGGCGCAGATGCTGACCGAAATGGCCCGCATGAGCCTTGACGACGGCTTGGTCATGCAGATCCATCCGGGATCGGTGCGCAATCATAACCGCTTCTTGTTCAACCGTTTCGGCCGTGACATGGGCGCGGATATTCCAAGCCAGACCAATTATGTCCAGGCCCTGAAGCCATTGCTGGATCGCTTCGGCAATGAAAAGAACCTGACCATCATCTTGTTCACGCTGGATGAAACCGCCTATTCGCGCGAATTGGCCCCTTTAGCCGGACACTATCCTTGTTTGCGGTTGGGTCCGCCCTGGTGGTTCTTCGATTCCGTCGAGGGGATGAAACGCTTCCGCGAGCAGGCGGTAGAAACCGCAGGCTTCTACAACACCGTAGGCTTCAACGATGATACGCGGGCCTTTCCCTCGATTCCGGCACGCCACGATGTCGCGCGCCGCGTCGATGCCGGATTTCTGGCCGAGTTGGTGGCCGACCACCGTCTGCGCGAGGACGAGGCGCATGAGTTGGCTCATGATCTGACCTACCGGCTGGTTAAAGACGCTTACAAATTATGACAAGAAACGGGGCGGGGAGGTGACACGATGACACGAGCTGCATCGGAAGAATCGCTCAGACAGGCGTGGCGGTGGTTCGGCCCACATGATCCTGTCAGTCTGGATGATATCAGGCAGGCGGGGGCGACCGAGGTTGTTAACGCGCTGCACGAGTTGAGGCCCGGCGAGGTCTGGACCCGGCAAGCGGTAGCGGATCGTCAGGCGCTGATTGAGGGCAGCGCCAATGGCCGCACCCCCTTGCGCTGGACGATCATTGAAAGCATTCCGATCCCCGATGACGTGCGGCGGTTGGGCGCCAAAGCTGAAAGTTCGATTGCCGGATGGCTTCAGAGCATGGAAGCGGTGGCGGCTAACGGTATCTACACGATCTGCTATAATTTCATGCCGGTGGTAGATTGGTGCCGCACCGATCTCGATTGGGTTCTCCCCACTGGCGCGACATGCCTGCGCTTTGATGCCGACCGTTTTGCGGTGTTCGATCTGTTCATTCTGGAGCGGCAGGGCGCGGAGAAGGATCACGATCCAGCCCGTCAAGCGCGTGCGCGTGCGCTGTTCGAGGCGATGAGCCAGGATGATATTGATTATATGGTGATGGTGATTGCCAGCGCACTGCCCGGCTCGACTACCGATCCTCTGTCGATACCGGCTTTCCGTGCGCGGCTTGAAACCTATCGCGAGATCGATGCGCCGCGCTTGCGGCAGCATTTGATCGAATTTTTGCAGGTTGTTACGCCGGTGGCCGAAAAGCTTGGCGTGACCCTCACCCTGCATCCCGATGATCCGCCTCGTCCGCTGTTTGGTCTGCCACGTATTGCATCGACTGGCGCTGATTATCAGGCGCTATTCGATGCCGTGCCGAGCCCCGCCAATGGCATGTGTTTCTGTACCGGATCATTGGGCGTGCGCCCCGATAACGATCTGGTTGCCATGGCCAGACAATTTGCCAAGCGCATCCAGTTCGTGCATCTGCGTGCCACCCATCGAGAAGCCGACGGGTCATTTTACGAATCCGACCATCTCGATGGTGATGTCGACATGGTGGGAGTGATCAAGGCGCTGGTCGAGGAAAACCGTACGCGCAGTGCCGATCACAAAATTCCGTTCCGGCCCGATCACGGACACCGGATGCTGGATGATCTCAAAAAATCCGTTACACCCGGCTATGCCGGTATTGGCCGTCTGAAAGGGCTGGCCGAATTGCGCGGGGTCATCCGTGCCGTGGAGCAATTAACATGAAGCCTGTAACACTTTCTCTTGCCACTTTGGACGCGTTGCCTGCTGCAGTCGAGCGTCCCCGTTATGATCGCACGCGGGTGCGTTGCGGGATTGTCCATCTGGGTTTGGGTGCTTTCCACCGCGCCCATCAGGCGGTTTACACCGAACAGGTGCTGGCCTCCGGTGATCTGGGTTGGGGGATTATCGGTGCAAGTCTGCGCTCGCCTGCAACACGCGATGCGCTGGCTCCTCAGGACGGGCTTTACACTGTCTCGGTGCGCGGACCCGATGCCCCGCACTATCAAGTCATCGGTGCGATCCAACAGTCGCTCGTGGCTTCCGAAAATCCACAAGCCCTCATTGCCGCCATGGCGCATGAAGATGTCAAAATCGTCTCGCTCACGGTGACAGAAAAAGGCTATTGCCATGATCCGGCCACCGGCGAGCTGAACGAGACGCATCCCGATATTGTGCATGATCTCGCTCATCCAGATGCACCACGTTCGGCCATCGGCTTTTTGATGGCGGGTTTGCGCCACCGCTATGCCAAAGGCTTGAAGCCTTTTACGGTGCTGACCTGTGACAATTTGCCAGCCAATGGTCATACGGTATCCAAAGTGCTGCGCCGGTATGCGCAACTGAGTGATCCGGGTTTGGCGGATGCGATCGCACATGATGTGTCTTTTCCCTCGACAATGGTTGACCGGATCGTGCCTTCGACCACTGATGTCGATCGCGCTACTTTGGCGGAGGCCGGTCTTGTCGATGCGTGGCCGATCATGACCGAACCATTTACTCAATGGGTCATAGAGGACCATTTCCCGCTGGGGCGTCCGGATTGGGGACGGTTCGGTGCGCAATTGGTGGCTGATGTGCTTCCGTTTGAAACCATGAAGTTGAGGATGCTCAACGGTGCCCATTCGACCCTGGCCTATCTGGGCTATCTTTCGGGCTATGACACTGTTGCCGAGGCGATGGGTGATGCCGCCCTTGCCGCCCTTGTTGAGCGGATGATGAGTGAGGATATTCCCTCAACCTTAATCATCCCGGAAGGAACCGATGTGGCTGCCTATCGCCAGTCACTGCTGGAACGCTTCCGCAATCCGGCCTTACGCCACCGGACGTGGCAGATCGCAATGGACGGTTCGCAAAAATTGCCGCAGCGTCTGCTTGGCCCTGCGCGGGATTTGCTGGCTCAAGGCCGTCCACTTGACCGGATCGCATTGGGTGTGGCGGCATGGATGCGTTATGTGACGGGTATTGACGAGCATGGCCAGCCCATCGATGTTCGCGATCCGCTGGCCCAAGAGTTGCGCCAGCGCGCCGATGCCGCTGGCCGCAATAGTGAAGCCCTTGCCCAATCCTTACTGGCCATTGAAGCGGTTTTCGGCACAGATTTGCCACACAACCCGCATTTTACCACACCCGTCACAAAGGCACTCGATAGCCTCTTTAAACAGGGCGTGAGGGCAACCGTGCAGGCGCAGTCCTGAGTGTTGTGCAAATCAAAAAAAAGCGCACCAGAAGTGCGCTTTTTATCTGTGTTTGGCTGATCAAATAAGCCGTAAGCCCGAAGGCTTACTTCATTTGATTACTGAACCTGCAGGTTTACAGCCGACTGACGACCGGTGCGACGATCTGATTCCAGCTCGTAACCGATCTTCTGTCCGTCCTTCAAGCCGCGCAGACCTGCGCGCTCGACGGCCGAAATGTGCACGAACACATCTTTGCCGCCGTTGTCAGGCTGGATGAATCCATAGCCCTTTTGCTCGTTGAACCATTTAACGGTGCCCTGTTCCATGGCGCCGACCTTTCTCTATCAAGTACACTTCAGGTGCAGGGCATTTGCGCACCTGCGGGTTATTCGATCAAGCAAGAGTCCGAAGCGTGCGCCGTTTCATAAGAAAAGCGGCACAGCAGCCAAGCCAAGTCGATAGATCAAGTGTAATAGAATTTTTTTTTACGTGCAAGGTTCGATCATGCCATGTCTAGAGCGTGCAACTTATGGTTTAAATGGATTCTAAAGCCTGCAATACATCATCCAATAGGTCTTGAGGATGCTCTAATCCGACTGACAGACGCACCAAGCCTTCGCTCACCCCCATCAACTCTCTTTGCTCTGGTGTAAAGCGTTGATGGGTTGTGGTCGCAGGATGGGTAATCAGGCTTTTGGCATCGCCTAGATTGTTCGAAATCTTAATGAGTTTCAGAGCATTCATGAAACGAAATGCTCCAGACTTGCCGGCTTCGATCTCTAGTGCAATCAGACTTGAACCGCCGCTCATTTGCTTGGCAATCAACTCTGCCTGCGGGTGGTCCTGTCGACCCGGATAGATCAGCTTTTTAATCGCAGGATGTCCAGCAAGCGCATCAGCCAGTTCCGAAGCCGAACGGGTCTGGCGTTCGACGCGCAGCGAGAAGGTTTCGAGCGCCTTCAGCATCACCCATGCATTGAAGGGTGACATTGCAGGGCCGGTCTGCCGCAGCGGGGTTTTAATAAAGGTGTCGATGAAATGGTTCGAGCCGAGGATGACGCCCCCGAGGCAACGCCCTTGACCGTCAATATGTTTGGTCGCCGAATAGACAACGCAATCTGCCCCCAAGGCCAGAGGCTTTTGCCATAAGGCGGTGGCAAAGACATTGTCGACTGTCAAAGTTGCCCCCGCGGCATGCGCTATCGTGGCGACAGCTGCAATATCGATGATTTCTAGGTTGGGATTTGAGGGGCTTTCTAGAAAAAACACCTTGGTGTTGGGTTTGACCGCGGCTTTCCAAGCCGCCAGATCGCGTCCGTCAACCAGTGTTGTTTCAACTCCGAAACGGGGTAGCCATTCTTCAATCACGTAACGACAGGAGCCGAACAGCGCTTGCGCGGCGACCACATGGTCCCCGGCTTTGACCTGACCCATCAAGCTCAGTGTCACGGCTGCCATACCGGATGCGGTGGCGCGGGCTGCTTGCGCTCCTTCCAAAGCCGCCATCCGGGCTTCGAACATGGCAACGGTCGGGTTGGAAAAACGGGCATAGATAAAACCCGGTTCGGAATCATTGAACCGCGCTTCGCATTGCTCGCCTGTGTCATAGACATGCCCTTGGGTCAGAAAGAGCGCCTCGGAGGTTTCGCCGAAACTGGATCGATGAGTTCCCTCATGCACCATCATCGTGTCGATATGCCAGGCATGGTTGTGACTTGTTTTCGACATGATGCAGTCCTTTGTATTCACGAACCCGAAGTTCTGTTTGATGGGAGGACCATATCAATTACAAAATCGTTCTGCAATAAGAACGTTTTTCCTTTTTAGAGGAATTATGATCGCGCTATCCGCATCTCCGTCGACTATAAAGGCTTAACCGATGGTGCGGGTAATGACATCAACCCAGTTGCGCCAGCAGATTTTTTCCAAGGTTGCGTCGTCAAAGCCATGATCGCGCAACGCGTCAACAAGGTTGGGTAGGCCTGCGACATCGCCCAAAGGAGCCGGAATAACCGCACCATCAAAATCAGAGCCCAGCCCGACTTTATCTTCGCCCAGCCGTTCGACCAGATAGACGACATGCCGGACAATGTCGGATAGCGGTGTATCCGGCGTGCGCTGTCCATCCGCACGCAAAAAAGCGGTGGCATAATTGACGCCGACCAAGCCGCGGCTTTCACGGATCGCATCCAGTTGCCGATCAGTCAGATTGCGTGATTGCGCCGATAATGCATGCGCATTGGAATGGCTGGCAACCAGAGGAGCTGTAGAGAGGGCAGCCACATCCCAGAACCCCTTTTCATTGAGATGCGAGAGATCGATCAGGATCCGCTTGCGGTTACAGTGCCGGATCAGATTTTTGCCAAGATCAGTCAGGCCTTCGCCGATATCGGGCGAGCTGGGATAGCGGAAAGGAACACCATGGGCAAAAATATTGTTGCGGCTCCAGACTGGGCCGATCGATCGCAATCCGGCCTCGTACAACACATCCAGCATCAAGAGATCGGGGTCAATGGCTTCAGCGCCCTCGATATGGAAAATGGCAGCGATCTTTCCGGCTGCGATCGTTTCCGACAAGTGGACACCCGAGCGTACAATCACAACCTGGCCAGCCGATTGTTCTGCGATGCGCAGTAAAATACCGGCCATGGCCAAGGTCGCCTCGCATGCATAGGACCGATCGAGAGGGGCGGGCAAAGGCAAGTCATAGGTGGAAGTGGTCATCCGGGCATCGGCAGTCCCGGTCGGGATTTGTGCGGGCACATAGATGGCAAAAAAGCCGCCGGCAAATCCCCCTTTGCGGGCGCGCGCTAGGTCAAGATGGCCATGGGGTATAGGGCTGAAAAACAGTTTTTCAGGCTCTGCCGCCCCTGATTTGTAAAGACGTAAAAGACAATCATTATGGCCGTCGAAAATTTTCATTTCAGGCAGGCTCCACTCTCGAAAATATGGTCATTTGCCAGCCATCATGCCCGCCTGATGCTGCGTTGCGCAAGCAAACAAAATCCAAATTTGGTTTATTATTCCGATCATGTCCTGGATTAATCTCTTGTGCGATTCCATTTCGTTGTGTATAAAAATTTTATTGTAGTTGGTTATTTATTGAGTGATCGGGTGTTGATGCACCTGTTATGTATGCCTTTTCGGCATTTTTGTGATCCCGTTTATTTTCACATCGATTTTAAAGATGAACACGCCATGATTTCTAGTGGTACGCGCGTTGTGCGCAATACATTTTGGCAATTGCCTTCTGTTTTTTCTCCAATTCCTTACGCCCAGCCAGAAAAACGTGTTTCGGTGGAGCCGGTTTGTCACCCGTACTATCACCAGAGCGAGCAGGAGTTTCGGGCGGAATTGTCCGCACGTTTGGCAAAAGTCTGTAATTACAGTGGAAAGTCATCACGGCGTTAAGCCTTTGGCTGTTGAATAATTGTGGTGCATTGGCCTGTTTCATCCTGCAGGGTTTTGCAGTATGACATAGGCCATGCATGCATTAGCTCGCCTCAGATTGTGCCGCTGGCCATCCGTACTCGGGGTGGTTCTGGCCTATGTGTTGGTGGTGCAAGCGCTTGTTGCCCCCTTGCATGCTTTGTCAGGTGTAACCCTTGCCGGTGATCGCTCGCTGGCGGTGATCTGCCTGTCGCATGAGCGTGCTGCTGTGCCTCACGAGGATCCTGTCCAACAGGCCGATATGGACTGCTGCGATCAAGGATGCTTGTCTGCCTTGTCTTGGTTTTTTGCTCCTGTGCGCGGGGTAAGCGCTGTCCTTCCGGTGGTGCTTGTGCTCGGCACGCAGCAGCTTAAGACAGGATTGGCCCACGGATTTCTCCCGCCCGAACGATCAAGCGGCCAACGCCATTCGCCGCGGGCACCGCCCATTTCCTTTGCTGTGATTTGATCCTCCGGCCTGCCGTGGCAAGCCGCTTGTTCAGTCTTTATCAAGCAAATGGAATCCTATGATGTCAGTCGTTCCGTCTCTGATCCGCAGCTTTTTTGCTGCAACTGCTCTGTTATTCACCGCCCAAACCGCCGTTCTGGCCCACGCTGCACTGGAACAGGACAGGGCCCACGCCAACAGCACCTATAAGGCTGTGATCAAAATTGGTCATGGTTGCGAGCATACGGCCACGACAGGGTTGACCGTCCTCATCCCAGACGGGGTGATTGCGGTCAAACCGATGCCGAAAGCCGGTTGGACGCTTGCGACCCAAACCAAAGCCTATGCCAAGCCCTATGACTATTTCCACAGCACACTGACTGAAGGTGTGCGCGAGATCACATGGGCGGGAGGTAATCTGCCTGACGCCTATTATGATGAATTCACATTTCAGGCCTTTATTGCCAAAGATGTGCCTGCCGATACAAAACTTTTCTTCCCCGTTGTGCAATCATGCGAGAAGGGACGGCATGATTGGGTTGAGATTCCAACGGTAAATCAAAATCCGCACGATCTGAAATCACCCGCGCCCTCTTTGCTTGTGGTGGCTGCGCAAGTGGCCACTCCCCAATCTGTCAAGGCAGGCGGCATGATCATTACAGCGGCGCGTTCACGCGTCACTCCTGCAGGTGCGCCAGTGGCAGGCGGTTATCTGACCATCACCAATGGGGGGCAACAGGACGATCGCCTGGTCTCGGCATCGATCGAGATTGCCGATAAGACGGAAATACACGAGATGGCCACCAAGGATGGGGTCATGACCATGCGGACACTGCCGGATGGCCTTGTCATCAAGCCGGGCGAGACGATCGAGTTGAAACCAGGCTCATTCCATCTGATGTTTCTAAAACCCAAGCGCCCTTTGGTCGAGGGCGAGGTTTTGCGCGGTCAGCTGGCCTTTGAGAAAGCCGGACCGGTGTCGGTTGAATTCAAGGTTGAAGGCATGGGGGGCAACCGTGCCGCACCTTCCCCCGGGGGGGGCGGTGGGCATGCAGGGCATGTCCACTGACACGGGCTCAACAGATCATGGCAGGGGTCATTCCCTGTCATGAGATGCCAAATCAGAGCGGTTGTTACTGATACAATTCCGGAAAGTCGGATTGTTTCAGCAAAACCGTACACCAGCGACCACGGCCATCTTCCAGTGCAGCCAGAGTGCGCTTCAGAATCAATTCCTTGTTGCGTTTGAAGGATGTCACCATTTGCTCGTCCTCCCGGTAGGATGTGGCATGGTCGAGATCTTCCAGCACGCTGCGAGGCACAAAAATTCGGTAATTGGTGCCTGCCCATTCCACGGTGAAGGGCAAAGTCTCTTCCATGGTTTTGTGGTAGGCGAGATCAACCAGCGAGAGAGTGCCCGCAGATGAGGATGCCTGATCAACATTACGTGGGAAGGGAACAGAAATATCGTCTGATTCCAGTGTGGAATTTACATGTTCTGAAAATGTCATGATGGCTTTGCTTGTCAAAAGGGAAGGACAACGCAGGTACAAAAACAAAAAAGATATTGAACAAAAAAATACGCGATCAGAGACAGTCGAAGATCAATTTTTTATATGATCAATTGGATCACTCTCTCAACAACCATCTTAATTTAGCAAAAAGTAAAAGTGGTGCAAGGTTTAATTATGCTTTCCCCAATCTTTGTCTCTTGATCTTTACGGAGGGGAGGCCATTATCGCGGGCTGCCGTGCAAAACGGGTCTTGAACGCCGGCACTTTCCGCCTATGGTGGAAACCAAGTGCAAGGTGACAAGATGACAGTGTTTTCCGTTCTTGATCTGGTTCCCGTTTCTGAAGGCAAGAGCCCGAGCGATGCCTTGCGCCAATCTCTGGAATTGGCCCGTTTGTGCGAAAGCCTCGGCTATCAACGCTATTGGGTAGCCGAACATCATAATATGGTCGGCATTGCTTCGGCTGCAACAGCGGTGGTGGTGGGCTATCTTGCCGGCGGTACCACGACGATGCGGATCGGGGCTGGCGGGATCATGCTGCCCAATCATTCGCCATTGGTGATCGCCGAACAATTCGGCACGCTGGAATCCCTTTACCCCAAACGGATCGACCTTGGATTGGGCCGCGCACCCGGTACCGACCAAATGACCCTGCGCGCTTTGCGTCGTGATCCCAATGCGGCCGAAGATTTTCCCAATGATGTGCTAGAATTGCAGGCCTTTCTGGGCCCTTTACAGCCTGACCAGAGGATTCAGGCGGTGCCGGGCACTGATTGTCAGGTGCCGTTGTGGATTTTAGGTTCAAGCCTTTATGGTTCGCAACTGGCGGCGATGCTGGGCCTGCCCTATGCTTTTGCCTCGCATTTTGCCCCCGATGCGCTGATGCAGGCGCTGCATATCTATCGTGATATGTTCCGCCCTTCGCAGCAACTCGCCAAATCCCATGCCATGGTCGGGGTCAATGTGGTGATTGCGGATACCGACCAAGAAGCAAAGCATCTGTTCACAACTTTGCAACAGCGCAGCACCAATATGCTGAGGGGCAAACGCGGCAAATTGCCGCCGCCGATCGACGACATCGAGACCTATTGGACGCCTGCTGAAAAAGCACAGGCCTCGCGCATGCTGGCCTGTTCGTTTGTCGGCTCGCCCGACACAGTGCGCCAGGCCTTGCATGATTTTGTCAAGCAGACCGGAGCCGATGAATTGATGGTGGCCTGCGCGCTGTATGATCACGGCGCCCGCATGAATTCCTACCGGCATCTCGCCGCGATGCAGGCTGAGTTTGGTTGAGATGCCAGCCGCGTTGAGACGGGACGCAGGGACAAAATCAACGGCAATGCTTATTTCTTGGTATCAAACGGATAGCCAAGTAATTCCTCAAGCATAAAGAGGACGAAAAAGGCTAATCCTGCCAGCCCGAAATATTGTCCGAATTCCATGGTCGATCCCCCTAAAGAATGAGGACAGGCTAGCAGGATCAGGACGCAATGCAATCTATGCTTGCAATAAATATTGATGCAATTTTAGATTTAGTCTTGCATTGCAATCAGGGTAACACGTTCGGATAGAGCCAATATTGAAACAAAAATTGAATTTTTGAATAAAAAGCGATGCGTAAAATCTTATGGATCAAGAAATAGCTTATGAATAAGCAAATAAAGGATCGAAAAGACAATAAGAATGCGCAAACGGCTCATGTCATGATCTCGGTAGATTTTTGCTTTGGTAATGTTTGACAGGACGTTTAGGAGAGAACGATTTCTTGAATTCGATCTCCCTCTGCCTTTTGGCCTCAGCGGCTTCCACAATCAGACGGGCAGCTTTGCGGCGGGCGAGGACAAGCATCACCAGCCAGCCGATCAGGCTCAGCAGCGGCACCGAGGCAATGGCCAATCCTGCGAGGATGCGATGAGGCCAATCGGCCACCATGATCGGTGTATTGGCGGGCGTGTTGCGGCTCAGTGGATCAAAGGAGTCATTGCCACCTTTGCGGACCGAAAACAGATCATTGATGTTCTGGCTTTTGGCAGGTGGTTGCTCGACCTTTGGAGGGTCTAATTTTCCGGCCTCGGGCTTATCGGGCTTGTTGGTGCCCAATTGCCAGCGGATGGCCAAGGCTTCATCAGGGGTAGCGCGACGCAAGGCAACGAGATCATCGGACAACCAATAACCGCTTCCAGCCAACCACAGCACAATCACCGAACTTGCCCCTGCGCGCAACAGCAGGGACTTATTGACAGGGAGGGATGGAACAAGGGGTAATTTCACACGCGCTAAACCTGATGACAACTTCGGCCCATTATAAGCATATTTCCGGCAACAGGGGGAGAGGCAATCGGTGTCGCTTCAAATAAAAGGCTTTTTTCGCCTCACACAGGCCTATGGCTGTAGATGTGACAATCAGTGCGATGCCCGGCTGCCGGTTCGGAAATATCAAAAAGTGCGCTTTTGATGCTCCTCGGCTTGGTCGGTAAAATGAACCAGTCAAAACATCCCGCATGAGAGACTGGACGCTCACGCGGGCGGGTTAGCCAGTTTGGGGCTGATCGGGTGGTGTTTGATCAGTTCATGCAGCGGGCTTCCAGCGCATCGATGAAGGAGCGGTCCCATGTGCCGTCGCGCATGGCTTGCATGGTGGCGTCTTCCTTGGCGTGCTGGGCTTGGGCCTTTTGAATGACCTCTTCGGCAATCGAAGGCGAGAAGGCCAGCAGACCGTCCTGGTCACCGACAATAATATCACCGGGATTGACAACCATGCCGCCGATCGACACGGGAACGTTGATGGCACCAGGACCGTCTTTATAGGGCCCGCGATGATTGACGCCGCGTGCATAGACGGGGAAAGTGCGGGCGGCAATTTCGGCCACATCGCGGATCGAACCGTCGATCACCATGCCGTTGAGACCGATGGTCGCGCCGTAAAACGACAGGATACCGCCAACCACAGCGTTTTTCATGCCGCCATCGGCATCGATCACCATCACATCTCCCGGGCGGCAGAATTCAAAGGCCCGCAAAATGGCCAGATTGTCATCACCTCTGGTTTTGACCGTGACAGCGGTGCCGACCATGTGGTGCGGCTTGTGGTACGGGGTAAGGCCGACGCTGCCGGTATTGCGGTGCATGTTATCGCTCAACAGTGCCACGGGCAGATCCATCAGGGCAGCGATGATTTCGGGGCTTACCTGCGGGGCAGAGGGATGTTTCTGAATGCTTGAACCGGACATATCGTTTCCTCTTTCGTGTTGTTTTTGAAAATTAGTTGAGCTTTTGGATCGCTTCGGCGATCAGCGCGGTGCCTTGATCGAGCGTATCGAGCGAGGTGGCGATTGACATTCTGAAATAAGGCGAAAGGCCATAGGCCGTGCCTGCGACAACAGCAACGCCGACACTGTCGAGCAGATACATGACCAGATCGTCATCGCTGGCCAGCACTTTGCCCTCAGGCGTGGTTTTGCCGATCACGTCCTGACAGTTTACATAGAGATAAAATGCCCCTTTGGGCACGCGACAGTGCAAGCCCTTGATGGCATTGATGCGTGCGGCAGTTTGGTCGCGTCGTTTTTGATAGGTCTCCACGCTCTCGTGGATGAAGGATTGGTCGCCATTGAGCGCGGCAACAGCCGCCGCCTGGCTGACCGAGCAGCAGTTACCCGCCGATTGAGACAAGAATGTGTTGATGGCATGGATAATGTCTTTGGGGCCAGCCACCCAACCGATCCGAAATCCTGTCATGGCATAGGTTTTTGACACGCCATTGATCGCCAGTGTTCGATCTTTCAATTCCGGTGCGGCGGTCAGAAAATGCGGATTGGGCGTGTTGTCGAACCGGATATGCTCGTAGATATCATCGGTCATGACCAGCACATGCGGATGGCGAAGCAGCACATCCGCCAAGGCCCGAAAGTCTGCAAGCGAATAGCTGACACCGGTCGGGTTGCTCGGTGTATTCAGCAACAGCCAGCGGGTTTTGTCGGTGATCGCAGCTTCGAGCTGGGCCGGCAGCAACTTGTAATCTTGGGTTTCGGGGCATGGAATGGTGACAGGCACACCATCATTGGCAATCGCCATATCGGTGTAAGACACCCAATAGGGGGTGGGCACGATCACTTCGTCGCCCGGTTCCAGCGTCACAGCAAAGGCGGCATAAATACCGCTTTTGGCGCCGTTGGTGGCGATGATCTCGTTCATGGCATAATCAAGCAGGTTCTCGCGTTTCAGCTTGGCAATGATGGCTTCACGCAGGGCAATGGTGCCGGCCATCGGTGTATAACGCGTCTGGCCATGATCCATTGCGAGACTGGCGGCCTGACGGATATGGGCCGGTGTATCGAAATCGGGCTCGCCGACCACGAGGCTGATGATGCTTCGGCCCTGCCGCTTCAGCTCGTTGGCACGATCGGCAGCAAAAGTGCTGGGTGAAGGCTTGATGCGTTTGATGCGCGAAGCAATACGAGACTGGTCCATGGAGCCCCCACTGAATGGATTGAAGCACAACTTTGCATAATTGCCGCATGAAGTGCTGACCAAGACGAATTCATTCTGCCTTTATAGGTATTGCTTATGGTGAGGGTTTTTTTCTACAACTGGCTTTGCCCGGCAGGCTTAAATGACGCTCAAGAGGGCAAGGCGTAAAAAGCGGAATTATGTGATGAATATCAGACGTTTGCAGTATTTCGTCAAAATCGTCGATATTGGCAGCCTGACCCAAGCCGCCGATGTGCTGCATGTGGCCCAGCCTGCACTCAGCCAGCAATTGGCCACATTGGAGGCCGAAGTGCGCCAGCAACTGTTGTTGCGGACCACGCGGGGCGTGACCCCGACAGAGGCCGGAAAAGTACTTTATCGCCATGCCCAGCTGATCTTGCGCCAGTGCGAGCAAGCCAAATCAGAAATGAGTGCATCAAATGCAGGGATCAATGGGGCGGTGTCGGTGGGGCTGGCGCCGGGCACTGCTGCTGCAGGTCTTGCTTTACCGTTGTTGCGGACCACCAGAGCCCGCCACCCCGGTATTCTGCTTTATCTGAACGAGACGTATGGCAGCACTCTTTCGGAAATGATCATGAATGGCCGTATGGATATGGCTGTTCTGTATGGTGGCAAAGTTCCGGTGCATGGCCTGTCGTTTCTGCCTTTGCTGAATGAGGAACTTTATCTGGTGGGGCCAAACCGTTTGGGCGCCTATCCCGACGAAGTGCCAATTATAGAATGCGCGCATCTCGAACTTTATCTGGCGCGTCCTTATAATGTGGTGCGGCGCATGGTGGATGAAGCCTTTGCTGCCGCCAATCTGAAGCCGCATGTCGTGGCCGAAATTGAATCGGCAAGCACGCTGACATCGGTGATCTCGGATGGATTGGGCATGACGATTTTACCTGAATCCATGGCCAATCAGGTTCTGGCGTCCTGCGCGGCTTGGAAATCGCGGCTGATCAATCCGACAATTGTTGCGCCGCTGGCCTTGTGCCAGTCCGATTACCTGCCATTGTCGGAACCTGCACAGGCGATCAAGGAAATCCTGCTGGAACTGATCGCCGAATTGCCTCATCACGTGCTTGCCCCCGGCAAAAGCAGCAAGCGCGGCGTGGCATAAGGCGCTCTTATTGGGACAAAGATATTCCATCTTAGCCTAGCGGCTGGAGCGCCGATACACTGCAATCACAGATGGATGCGTGACCAAACTGCGTAGCCATATCAGGTGGATGCGCATGAATCTCGCTACAATCAAAGCACTGATCGACAGCATGGCTGGATCATCCCGAACTGAGGCCGAGTGTCAGGAAGGGGCGTGGACGCTCAAACTGACTCGCACGATGCCCGGCACTGAAACCTTACAACAGGCTGCCCGGGATGGTGTGCCGGATGAGGTCTCATCGCAGGTTGTGTCGCCACTCTATGGAATCGTGCATTTGCAGCCGTCACCCGATGCGCCACCGTTTGTCTCGCCAGGCCAGAAGGTCGCCATCGGCGAGCCGCTTTGTGTGATAGAGGCGATGAAAGTGTTCAACCATGTCACCTCTGAGCGGGCAGGAACGATTGAAGCCATTGTGATTGGCAATGGGGAAGAGGTTGAAGTGGGACAATTGCTGATGAGCATCTCATGATACGACCTGCTTTCACCAAGGTGCTGATTGCCAATCGCGGAGAGATCGCACTTCGCATTCTTCGTGCCTGCAAGAGCATGGGATTGCACACTGTCGTCGTCTATTCGCAGGCAGACCGATCTGCCAGCTATGTGGCCCTTGCCGATCAGGCGCTATGTATTGGTCCCGCTCCGGCCAGCCAGAGCTATCTCGACCAGACAGCCTTGGTGCTTGCGGCCAAAGCCAGCGGTGCTGGGGCGATTCATCCGGGCTTCGGGTTTTTGTCTGAAAATGCCGATTTTGCTGTCCGCGTCGAACAGGCCGGACTGGTGTTTATCGGTCCGACGCCAGACAATATCAGGGACATGGGCGACAAGATTTCAGCCAAACGGCTGATGATCGAAGCCGGAGTTCCTTGCGTGCCTGGTCCCAATCACGCGCTCGATTTCGATTATGACAAGAGCTGTGCATTGGCCCACGAGATCGGCTATCCCGTCATTATCAAGGCGGCAGGCGGCGGTGGCGGCAAGGGCATGCGGATTGTCACACAAGAGGCAGGCTTGCGCGATGCGCTGTCGCTCACCCGCGAGGAAGCGCGCCGTGCTTTCGGGGCCTCCGATATCTATATGGAAAAATATTTAGCCCATCCGCGCCATATCGAAATTCAGGTTTTGGCTGATGGCAAGGGGCATGCACTCTGGCTTGGCAGCCGCGATTGCTCGCCACAACGCCGTCACCAGAAAATGCTGGAAGAGGCCCCTGCTGTGGCCATTGCGCCGGAAATCATCAGTCAGATCGGCGCGCGGTGTGTGGCGGCCTGTGAACGGTTGGGCTATCGCGGTTTGGGGACATTCGAATTTCTGATGGAGGACGGCGCTTTTTTCTTCATCGAAATGAACACGCGGTTGCAGGTCGAGCATCCCGTCACCGAAATGGTCACTGGCATTGATATTGTCGAGCAGCAAATCCGCGTAGCGCTCGGCGAGCCTTTGGCTTTGCGCCAGAGCGATATTTCGCAACGTGGTCATGCGTTCGAGTGCAGGATCAACGCCGAGGATCCCGAGACGTTTGCACCGTCACCCGGTGTGATTTCGGCATGGCATATGCCAGGAGGTCCGGGCGTGCGCATTGATAGCCATGCTTTTGCGGGCTATCGGGTGCCTCCCCATTACGATTCGATGATCGCTAAATTAATCGTGCATGGCGATACCCGCGATATAGCCTTGCGACGTTTGGCTTTGGCCCTTGATGAAATGAACATCGAAGGGATCAAAACCAATTTGCCTTTGCATCGGGCTTTTGTGCGTGATCCGCAGGTTATCGCCGGCGGGGTCGATATCCACTATCTCGAAAGCTGGCTGAAAGAGGCCAGCTGGACCAAGGATCAGCACCATGGATCATGATCCAGTCGTGAGCATGTTGGGAACTACGGCCCTGTTGCTGGAAGCAGAGGGCGAAACTTCGCTGGAAACGCAACAGAAAATCTGGTCGCTGTCCTCTCAGGTGTCGGCTTGGCCTGATGTGCTGGAAGCTGTCCCGGGCATGAACAATCTGATGCTGTGTTTTCGCCAGCCCCCTTTTGATCCACAACCATTGATCGCACGCCTTCAAGACGCATGGCGCGCCGCCAAGCCAATGACAGTGGAAGGACGGACCATCGAACTCCCTGTTGTTTACGGGGGTGAGGCGGGGCCGCATATGGCGGATGTGATGGCCCATACCGGACTGGATGCCCGGGCGATTGCCGAAATCCACAGCGCGCCGCTTTATCCGGTTTATGCGTTGGGTAGCCATCCGGGCTATTGCTATCTGGGTGGTATGGATCACCGGATTGCAACCCCACGGCGTAAAACACCGGTCCTCAAAATTCCGGGTGGTGCGGTGTCGATCGGCGGTTTCCAGACCGGTGTTTCTGCATCGGAGGGTCCGAGCGGCTGGAACACCATTGGCTCGACGTCCATGTCGTTTTTCGATGTCACCAAACAGCCCCCCACCTTGTTACAGCCCGGCGACGCCATCCGCTTTAGGATCGAGAGGGTGGTGGCATGATTGAGGTTCTCTCATCAACCGCCTTGGCGACCGTGCAGGATCTTGGCCGTTTCGGTGCTTTGGGCTGGGGAGTTAGCCATTCGGGCGCAATGGATCGGCTTGCGCTGACGGCAGGCAATATTCTGCTCGGTAATGACGAGAATCTGGCGGCAATCGAAATTCCGATTTTTCCTTTCCGTATCAGGTTCCATCATTCTTGCGATATTGTCCTGACCGGGGCGGATCATCTCGCATGGCTTGATGATGTCGCGCTTTGGCCTTGGACAATAATCCATGTGCAAGCCGGACAGGCACTGACCATCGAGCGCGGCGGACCGGGCCGCTGGCAAGCCAGCCGTGTCTATCTGTGTGTGGCTGGCGGCATTGATGTTCCCTTGGCTTTGGGCTCGCGCAGCACGCAATTGCGCGGGCAGTTTGGCGGCCATTGCGGACGCACTTTGCAGACAGGAGACCGCTTGCCGGTCGGCGTGCCAGCAGATGCATTCCGCCCTGCCGGCATGGGCATCGTTCCCCCGGCTTTGGCGATGCCGTTGACGGTGGGTGATATTCCGGCAATCCGCGTATTGAGGGCTGCTGAATATGACGCTTTTACCGATCAATCCTGTGCGGATTTCTGGGCGCAGAACTGGAAAATTACATCGCAAAGCGATCGTTACGGCTATCGCTTGGCAGGGCCGATGATTGAACCGAAATATCCGCTCGAATTGCGGTCGCACGGGATTGTTCCTGGGGTAATCCAGGTGCCGCATGGCGGCCAGCCGATCATCCAGATGCGCGATGCCCAGCCTTCCGGGGGCTATCCGAAAATCGGGACTGTGATCGATGCCGATTTGTGGCGGCTTGGTCAGGCACCGATTGGCAGTTCGGTACGGTTTATCGAGGTGACATGGGCTGAGGCCGTCACGGCTTTGCAGGATGTGGCGGATTGGCTCGAGGAGGTGCGCCGCATGGTGGCTTTGGGCCGGACTGTGCAAAAAGGAGCCGTTGATGACCAATGACGAGGTCGCACTGGTGGCTCGCTGGCTCGCACAGACCGACATCTCGGTGCTGGAACTGAGCGGGCCGGAGTGTCACTGGCTGGTCCGCAATAACGGCGGCACAACCACCATGACACGGACTTCTACCCGTCCAGCGCTAGCGGTTGCGTCCCCCCATGCCGGTTTGTTTTTGACGCATCATCCATTGCGGAACCAGGCATTTGTGTCGCCGGAAAGCCCTGTCACACAAGGACAGATTGTCGGGCTTTTACAAGTGGGATTGCTGCTTTTACCGGTTGTTGCCCCTCATGACGGAGTGTTTGTAAACTATCTGAGTGCCGATCAGAGCCTGGTCGGCTATGCAACCCCATTGTTGGAAATACGCCCCCACTAGCGCAATAGGACTCGCCATGGATATTGATCTGAATGCCGATTTGGGTGAAGGTTTCGGCCCTTGGCAAATGGGGCAGGATGAGGACCTGATGCCGTTGATTTCATCGGCCAATATTGCCTGTGGCTATCATGCCGGTGATCCCCTGATCATGCGCGAGCGGGTGCGACAGGCTTTGTCGCTCGGGGTCGATATCGGCGCGCATGTCGGTTTTCCAGACAGGCAGGGCTTTGGTCGGCGCGTGATGCAGATCGATCCGGCCGAACTGGCCGCGATGGTGATTTATCAACTGGGTGCGCTTGATGGTATTGCCCGCTCCGTCGGTCATATCATGACCCATATGAGCTTTCACGGGGCACTAGGCAATATGGCGGCGGCCGATCCTGTGCTGGCCAGACCTTTGTTGAAGGCGGTAGCCGAATTCAACAAAAATTTATTGGTGGTCTCCTCGAGCAGCTGCGCGATTGAGGAGGCGGCCGCCGAACAGGGGCTGCGCGTTGTCACCACATTTCTGGCGGATCGCGCTTATGATGATGACGGCTTGCTGGTGTCGCGCAAACTGAACGGGGCAGTGATCCACGACGAGACTGCCATTGCCGATCGCGTCAAACGGTTTCTTGATGAAGGCGTTGTGATCACCATCACCGGTAAGCGGTTGGCCATGCCTGCTCGCTCCATCCTGTTACATGGTGATACGCAAGGTGCATTACATCTGGCGCAAACCATCAGCGCGATCATCCAGTCCTCCGGCAATGCGGTGGTGCCGCTGACCCGTCAGGCTTGATCCATAAAAAAGGCTGCCTTTTTGCAAAGGCAGCCCTGTTGTGGCCAGCGTATCCGCTTATGGGAGCGGGGTGAATTTCAGCTCGGTCAAGGGCACGACCTTGTCAGTACGCACCATCTTGAATTCGGTGTTGGGACCAAGCCACTTGTCCCACAATTGGTTGATTTCGCCGGCCTTGTCCATGGCAACCAATGTTTCGTTGATCTTGGCGAGCAAAGCAGGCTCGTCCTTTTTCATACCGACGCCGATGGGCTGGAATGCCATCGGTTCCTGAATCATTTTCAATTCGGTGCCGGATGTTTTGGACTCATTGACCAGCTTGGTGATGGTCATGGTGTTGGCCACCATGCCGACAGCCTTATTCTGCTGCACAGCCATATAGACCGAACCGGTATCCTGGAAAGTCAAAGGTTCGGAATCATTCATCTTGATCGAGAGTTCCGAGGTCGAACCCTTGGTCGAGGCAATGCGCTTGCCCTTGAAGTCTGCCTTGGTTGAGCCCGGATCGCTGGCCTTCACCGCCAGCATTTCCTTGGCAAGATAATAGGGGTCACTGAACTGGATCTGTTCGGCGCGGCCTAAGGTATAGGCGAGATTGGCAATGGTGACATCAACACGGCCCAGCTTGACTTCAGGCACGCGGGCTTCCACCGACAGCGGGGTGATCTTGGCTGTGACACCGAGACGTTTGGCAACGGCGTTGCACATATCGACGTCGAAGCCGACCATTTCACGGGTCTTGGCATCGGGCGCCGCAAAAGGCGGCACATCGGAGAAGGTGCCGCAACGCAACTCCTTGCGTCCCATGATTTCCTGCAACTGGTCAGCTTGCGCTGCACCCATGCCGAGCAGGCCAAGCCCGATCAGCAATCCGATTTTCGTAAGATGGTTTTTAACAGTCATCGCGTCCTCCTGAGGGTTGATTGAACGATATGTCACCGCACATGCAGATCCGATAAAAAGCGCTGCGCACGCGGATGTTGGGGGTTCGAGAAGAAATCGGCCGGAGCCCCAATTTCGAGGATCTTGCCCGCATCCATAAACCAGACGCAGTCTGCGACATCGCGGGCAAAATTCATTTCATGTGTCACACACATCATGGTCATGCCATCGGCTGCCAGCGAGCGGATCACGGCCAGCACTTCGCCGACCATTTCTGGATCGAGCGAGCTGGTGGGTTCATCAAAAAGCATCACAGGCGGTTCCATGGCCAATGCACGGGCGATGGCGACCCGTTGCTGCTGGCCACCAGATAATTGTGCCGGATAGGCTTTGGCCTTGTGGGCCAATCCGACACGATCGAGCAGCCGCATCGCAGTCTGGCTCGCATCAAAACGTTTGATCGCATTGACGCGGACAGGCGACAGCATGATGTTTTCAAGCACTGATAGATGCGGAAACAAATTGAAATTCTGGAACACAAAGCCGATGCGGGCGCGTAGCCTGTTGAGTTCGGTACTCTTGAGGTCGGCATGGATGTTCTGCCCGTCGAACAAGACTTGTCCCGACTGGATCGGCTCCAGCCGGTTGACAGTGCGGATCAGTGTTGACTTGCCAGAACCAGAAGGACCACACACCACCACAACCTCGCCTTTGTTGACTGTGGCATTCACATCAACAAGCGCCTGGTAGCTTCCGTAGAATTTGTTCACATGGGAAAATTGGATCATGTGCAAGTTCCGATCATGTCCATGGTCCGATCATAGGCAATTTAATGAGTGTCAGCATTTTTCCGCTCGGTCGCGACGGGGTTGTCATGTGGCCCCCTGGGTTTGAGGTGAGCCATGCTGGAGCGATCCCATGCCAGTCTGGTCCTCGCCGAGACGTTGTTTGATGATCCGCTTTTCCAGCTGGTTCGCTAATTCGGACAGGCTCCAGCATACGATGAAATAGACGATAGCCAGAATGGCAAAAATTTCGAACGGCTTGGTGAGCAAGCGATTGTTGAGCTGGCTGGCGGCAAAGGTCAGTTCGGGTACATTGATGACATAGCCCAAGGTGGTTTCCTTGATGGTCGAAACAAACTGGCTCAGGATACTGGGCATCATGTTGTAGAGCGCTTGTGGCAGGATCACATAGCGCATGGCTCCGAACTGGCTATGTCCCAAGGCGCGTGCCGCATCCATCTGTCCCGTAGGCAGCGCAATAATGCCACCACGCACGATCTCGCTCAAAAACGCACCCTCATAGATCACCAGTGTACACAGCATGGTGACAAAGCCGGGCACGCTATCGCCGATCAGCAGAGGGACCAAAAAATAGACCCATAAAATCAGCATCAAGAGCGGCACACCACGGACAATATAGACGAGGGCGGTGGCTGGCCAGTTGAGCAACTTCCAGCGGGACAATCGCGCCAGAGCAATGAGGACACTGAGCGGGAATGCCAGCACGATCCCTAAAACCGAAAGGATCAGGGTCGAGATGATGCCGCCCAGCGGACCATTGGGGTATTGCCCGATCAACAACAGCAGCCAGTTGTCTTCGATGATCGCGATCATGTTGGAGAGCATGATGTTACGATGCCTCCATCGTTGCAGGGTCGCGGCTCAGCCATGCACCGATTGCCATCAGCAGCAGTGAGCAGGCCAGATAGATCGATGTGGCAATCAGATAGGCTTCAAAAACGCGGAAGCTCAGATTCTCGACCTCTTTGACCGCATGGGTTAATTCGGCCACCCCGATCGCCATGGCCAGCGAACTGTTCTTGAACAATGACACCGTATGATTGATCAGCGCGGGCAGAGCATGACGGAAAGCCTGCGGCAGCAGCACATAGGCCATGGCTCCGAGATAGCTGTGCCCCAATGCGCGGGCTGCTTCGTCCTGGCCGGGCGGGATCGAGCGAAAGCCCGAGCGTAAATCCTCGCTGAAATAGGCTGCCTGGCACAGGCCCAATCCGACAATCGCAAAAATGGCCTCGCCATTATGCTCGCCGAGCCAGGCTTGCAGGCCATTGGGCAGAATATTGGCAATGCCGAAATACCAGAGCATGAGCTGGACCAGAGTGGGCACATTGCGGTGGTAGGACACATAGGCCGCAACCGCCTGATCAGCGGCCTTCAATGGCAGCATCCGGATCACCAGCAGGATGAAGCCGAGGCTCATCGCCAGGATCCATGAGCCCAAAGCGATGATCAACGTCATTTTCATACCGCTCAACAGCATCTGGCTGAATTGCGGATGGGTCAGGACAGCAAGGAGATCAAATCCCTTCATTCTATGTCCTTGGGGGGGAACGCGATGGTGCGGGTGTTTGCGGTGCTTCCGGTCGCGCGGTCATCAGGCCGGCAGGAACCTGCATGGTTGGGGTAATTTCCATATGGCCGATGTTGACGGCAATCGGTGCGGATACGGCAAAGGCAATCGCATCGGCGATATCTTTAGCCTCTGGCAATTCAAAGCCCTTGATGAAGCGCTCGTAGGTTTCGGGACTGTCGCCATGCACATGGGCAAAAATGTCGGTCGCGACCCGACCCGGGCAGATTTCGGTAATCCGCACCCGTTTGCCAAAGGCATCAACCCGCAACTGGCCCGAAAGCATGCTGACCGCCGCCTTGGTCGCATGATAGGTCGAGTTTCCACCAAAATGGTATGCGGCAGCAATCGAGCTGATATTGATGACATGACCACGATCACGTTCTACCATGCCAGGCACAACAAGACGGCACAAATGCAAAACCGCGCGCAAATTGACATCGACCAGCAGATCAATGTCATCTTCCTGCGCTTTCAGAAACGAGCGCGGCCGATCGACCCCTGCATTATTGACCAGTATGTCGAAAGGGATGGATTGGGTGAGGGCTGTCAGTGCGGCGGTATCAGTCACATCAATAGCATGGACAACACAGCCGGTGCGTTTTGCCAATTCATCCAAAGCCGTCTTGCCGCGCGCGAGTGCGTGGACCTCAAGCCCTTCATGGCAGAACCGTTCGACCACTGCCGCGCCAATCCCCGAAGAGGCCCCAGTGACCAGCGCAGTCTTATAATCAGAAAAAGGCATATCAATCCCCATAATGTTCCAACAGGCTAATCATACGCCTTCACACGCGCTAAGACGGATTAAATGTGGCGGGATAAGATGCGCTTATGCTTAGACGCAACGCAATTTGGTGGGCCCGAACTCGCATGCGCTTTGATCTGTTCACCCCGTGCATCTTGCCAATTCCTGCCATCAGACGCATCATGACAATGGTGAAGTAAGGGAGTCTAGCCGATGAATGGCGCCGAGAGTCTTGTCCATACGCTTTTGAAAAGCGGTGTTGATACCTGTTTCACCAATCCCGGCACATCCGAGATGCATTTTGTTGCGGCATTGGATCGTATTCCGGGCATGAAATGCGTGCTTGGTCTGTTTGAAGGTGTGGTCACCGGTGCAGCCGATGGCTATGGCCGCGTAACCGGCAAACCGGCTGCAACACTGCTGCATTGCGGGCCGGGCCTGGCCAACGGCTTGGCCAATTTGCATAATGCGCGGCGTGCTGGCTCACCTATCGTCAATATTGTCGGTGATCAGGCCACCTATCATCGTCCACTTGATGCGCCATTGACCGCGGATACAGAGGGTTGGGCGCGAGGTGTGTCATCCTGGGTCCGAACCGCCATGGATGTTCGCACCGTCGGACAGGATGCGGCAGCGGCTGTGCAGGCGTCCCATACGGCCCCCGGACAGATTGCAAGCCTCATTCTCCCATCGGACGTGTCGTGGAACGAGGGCGGTGTCGTTGGCGATGTCCTGCCGATCCCCCGCGTGCCGCTCGTCGATACTTTCGCGATAGAACAGGCCGCGCGCATCTTGCGGCAGGGCGGTTCTGCCAATGGCCTGATTTTAGGCCATGCCGGACTGACACAGGAAGGTCTGGCTTTGGCGTACCGGATTTCTGCTGCAACAGGGTGTCGCCTGATTGCCCAAGGGGCCAATGGAAAACTGTCGCGTGGTTATGGACGGGCCATTGTCGAACGTGTGCCTTATGTTGTTGATCAGGCTGTTGCGGCTATGGCGGGTCTTCAATCCCTGATTGTCTGCGGCACTTTCAAACCGGTTACATTCTTTGCCTATCCGAATAAGCCGCAGTCCCCGATCCCTCATGATACAGATATCCATGTGATGGCACGGCCAGATCAGGATATACTGGAGGCCTTGGCTCGTCTCGCCGAAGTCTTGCATGCACCCAAGATCGACGTGCCCTATCACGGTGACAAATTGCCCATTGGCAGCGGACAGCTCACCTCGGCTTCGGTGGCCGCGACTGTGGCCAGCCTGATGCCGGAAGGGGCTATTATTTCTGATGAATCAGTCTCCTTCGGCCGCGATTTTGCCGCCTATAGCCGGGCTGCCGAACCGCACGAATGGTTGAGTGTGACAGGGGGTGCAATCGGGCAGGGAATTCCGGTGTCGATCGGCGCTGCGATCGGTGCGCCAGGTCGCCGTGTTATCAATCTGCAAGCCGATGGTTCAGCCATGTATACGGTGCAGGGATTATGGACGCAGGCTCGGGAAAAGCTGGACATCACAACCGTCATTTTGTCCAACCGCAAATATCAGATTTTGATCGGTGAATTGGCCAATGTCGGTGCGAATCCCGGGCGTACGGCTTTGGATATGTTCGATCTTGGCAATCCAGATTTGAACTGGACCCAGATGGCCCAATCAATGGGTGTCGAGGCAGCAAGTACCGACAGCACCGAGGGTTTTGCCGATTTGCTGCAGGCCTCTTTCAAAAAGCGCGGGCCGTTTCTAATTGAGCTGATGATCTGATCGGCCAGTTCTGCAAACAGCCTGCGCCTTCACAGCATCACCTCATACGAGCAATTGACCAGCAATTCTGAAATTGAGGCCGTATTGGGTAATTCGACAATCAGCCCGACCAACTTGGCCAAATCCTCAGGGCTGGTCATGGCTTCGGGGGCCATGGAACTGGCCCCAAGTGCCATATCGGTCCGAACAAAACCGGGACAGAGAGCCAAGGCGCGCACTCCGTCATCCCAAGCCGCAGCGCGCACCGCATGCGAGAGGGCCAACAAGGCGAATTTACTCATCTGATAGCCAACATTGTCATTGCGGACCCGTTTGCCAGACAAGGATGCAATATTGACCACGCGCCCGCGCCCTGATTGCCGCAAGATCGGCAATGCGGCCTGTATCAATCTAAATGGTGCTTTGACATTCACCTCCATCATGGCGTCGAGATCGCTTTCAAGTCCGTCTGCCAAGCTGACCTTCCGTAAAATTCCGGCGGAATTGACCAGCACATCCAATCGGCCAAAGCGCTGTAAAGTGGCGTCAAGCCAAAGCTGCCCGGCCTGTTTCTCGGTGGCTTCATAGGCAAAGACCTCGATTGAATCCGATATGCCAAACGCCTGAACAACATCAAACTTATCCGGTTGTCTTACGCCTAGGCTGAGGGCGTAGCCTTGTCGGGCCAGTTGGCGGGCGATGGCCAAGCCAATTCCGCGATTGGCCCCCGAGATCATGGCCACGCGTTGGGCCTCCTTGTGGCTCCCGACCATCCTGTTGCCCTCCATGCTGATCATTTGCTGTGAAACCGGGGTGAACCCAAATGCATTCAACCCATTGTAGATCACTTCTTCGGTAACGGCGATAGTCCCGCTTTCAAGATATGAGAGAGAGTCGGGTGGTTGGCGTTGCTGCTGTAAAATAAGCACTAGCCATACTGTTAAAATCCAGTAGCATCATGAATAGAGCCGCCGGCGTATTGCGCGGGGACGGCCCAAGAGCCAATATCATTAAAAACCAGCACGATAAAAATCGTGTGGATCATGGAAACGCTTTTGTTGATCGGGGATGGGACATGTTCAAGACAATCGGGTTGATGAAAGGCACTGCCATTGCAGGGGCCGCTTTGATTTTTGGGCTTGGTTTGACGGGCGCATTTGCCCAAAACACTGTAAAGATTGGCGCGGTCTATCCGCTCAGCGGTAATGCCGCCAGTGCAGGTGCTTCGGCCAAAGCGGCAATCGAAGTGGCGGTTGATGTGATTAACAATGCCCATCCTGAATTGGGTGATTTGACCTTGGCCAGGGATGCCGGCCTCCCCAACCTCAATGGCGCGAAGGTTGAAGTGGTGTTTGCCGATAATCAGGGCACACCTGCGGCCGGACAAAACCAGACATTGCGGTTGATTACCGAAGAAAAGGTTCATGCCGTATTGGGCTCATACCAATCAGGCATCACTCTGACCGCAAGCGCGATCGCCGAGAAATACGGCATTCCGTTTCTCTCTCCTGAATCTGTGGCCGCCAACCTGACCGAGCGCGGCTTCAAATGGTTTTTCCGGACCACCCCTGTTGCCTCCGATATTGCCAAAATCTACATGGAATTCCTGACGGAAATGAAGGCAAAAGGCACAAAGGTTGACCAGATTGCCATCGTCAACGAGAACACGGAATACGGCACGTCCATTGCCAAAGTGATCCGCGAGGCCGCGCAGGCCAATGGCCTCAATGTCGGTCTTGAAATTCCCTATTCCGCCAACACCACCGATGTGCAATCGCAGGTGTTGCAATTGAAAGACAAAAATCCAGATTGCATCATCTTTGTCAGCTACACATCGGATGCGATCCTGTACATGAAAACCATGCAGGCGCTTGGCTATAAGCCGCCGATCCTGATCGGCGACAATTCCGGCTTTTCTGATGCGGCTTTTCTGAAAAGCGTCGGATCGATTGCCCAAGGCGCGATCAACCGTTCGGCATGGAGTGCAGGCAAGCCGGGCAGTGTCACAGATCGTTTGAACGAAATGTACAAAAAGAAAACCGGTTATGATCTCGATGACAGTGCCGGCCGTGCCATGCAGGGCTTCTTTACTATGGTTGATGCGATCAACCGTGCCGGTTCGACCGATCCCAACAAAATCCTGACCGCATTGAAGGCCACCGATTTGAAACCCAACCAGCTGATGATGGGCTATCGCGGTGTCAAATTTGACGAGAAGGGCAACAACATTCTCGCCTCGGCCTTGCTGATCCAGATCCAGGGCAGTGACTATGTGGCAGTCTGGCCCAAGGAGTCTGCAACAGCCCCGTTACAGATGCCTTATAAAGGCTGGTGACCTACGTCATCCAGCAGAGCATCCCGTGTTTGTTCCAGAAGCGCGGGGTGCAAAAGCCCGATTGTCTTTCAGGCTTTCAGGTGTGTGGTCTGCCCGACTGTCTTGGTCTTGCATAACAGAGCAAGACAGGCGGCACCTAGAATGGATATCCTGATCCGATGTCGATGTCTCTGCTTCAGGTTTTAATTGGCGGTTTGTTGCTTGGCGCGGTCTATGCCCTGTTTTCTTCAGGGCTGACGCTGATCTGGGGCATGATGAACGTTGTCAATTTTGCGCATGGCGATTTTGTGATGATCGCCATGTATATTGCTTTCATGGTGTGGAAGCTGCTGGGCGGCGGACCGTTTATGGCGATGCCGATTGCCGCCATGCTGCTGGCCACGCTGGGCATCATTGCCTATTTCGCGTTGGTCCGACATGTAATGAAAGGGCCGATGCTGGCGCAAATTCTAGGCACTTTCGGTCTGGCTCTGCTGTTGCGTTACGGCATGTTCTGGACCTTCGGTGCCAATTTCCAGTCTTTGCCAGAAAATTTGGTGGGCGGCACCTATGATCTCTGGGGAATCCGTATTCAAGCCTCACGGCTGCTTGCCGGCACACTGGCTATTATCCTGACCATTGCTCTGCATCTCATGCTGACCCGCACCTCGCTAGGTTCAAAAATGCTTGCGGTGGCTGAGGATGCCACAGCCGCGCAATTGATGGGGATCCGGCCCGACCGGATGCAAGCGATTGCCTGGGGCTTGGCCGCCGGATTAACCGGTATTGCAGGTGCGCTGATTGCAACGTTTTTCTATATCTCTCCCACGGTCGGTGAAACCCTGGCCATTATTGCCTTCGTTACGGTGTCACTTGGTGGCTTTGGCTCAATCACCGGCGCTTTGGTGGCTGGCTTGCTGATCGGAGTGATCGAATCCCTGTCAGGTTATCTGATCGGCGCTGTCTACAAGGACATTGTTGTCTACACGATCTTCATTGCGGTGTTGTGGTTTAGACCGCAGGGCTTGATGGGGAAAAACTGATGAAGCGGTCTGTCTGGCTCCTGCTCATTTTAGCACTTGTTGTTGCCTATCCCCTGCTGTTTGCGACCCCGTTTCTGCAAAGGCTCGGGGCGCTGGTCTTGCTCTATGCCATCGCTGCTTCGGCATGGAATATTGTGGGCGGTTATGCCGGACAGGTGTCGGTCGGGCATGTCGTCTTTTTCGGCTGTGGGGCTTATGCCTCAATGGCATTCTATACCCATTTCGGCTGGCCGCCTATTGCAGCGGTTCCGGTCGGTATGATGGCGAGCATCGGGATTGCCGCACTGATCGGAGTGCCGACACTGCGCCTGTCAGGCCATTATTTCTCGATGGCAACGATTGCGGTGGCCGAGCTGGCGCGCTTGATCGTGACCAATATCGAGGCTTTGGGAGCGGCCGTTGGCTTGAGCGGACCTGTGATGCCGCGGACTGTGTTCGACCTCTCTTTCACCTCGGCCTTGCCTTATTACTATCTGTTTCTTGCCGTGCTCCTGGTTGTGCTGGGTTTGACCTATTGGATGGAAAACAGCCGTATCGGTTTTTACCTGCGCGCCATCAAGGATAATGAGCGTGCTGCCCGCTCTCTGGGGGTGCAGGCCGGTCGTTACAAACTCTACGCCTATATGATCAGCGCCGGGCTGACGTCGGTTGCCGGTGCGCTTTATGCCACCATGTATGGATTTATCGATCCCGATAGCGGTTTGGGTATTCTCACCTCTGTCAAAATCCTGATTATGGCAGCTCTTGGTGGAGCGGGATTGCTTTTTGGCCCTCTCGTCGGGGCTGCTATTCTGGTGCCATTGGAGGAGATTTCCAACAATGTGCTCGGCGGTAAAGGGGCAGGCCTGACATTTGTGGTCTATGGCGCCATTATCATGATCATTGCACGCTTTTATCCCAGCGGATTGCTGAGGCTGGTTCTTGATCGTCTGGCGGCTGCAAATTCTGCCTCATCCGATAAAAAGGTGCGCGATGCTGCTTGAAGCAATCAATGTCACAAAAACCTTTGGGGCCCTCACAGTTGTCAATGCTGTATCGGTGTCGCTGAACAAAGGTGATATTCTCGGGCTGATCGGTCCCAATGGTGCGGGCAAGTCGACTTTCTTCAATTGTCTGACCGGAGATCTGCTGCCGACTTCAGGCCAGGTGATCTTGAATGGCGAAGATGTCTCGGTGATGACGCCGGAGGAGCGTGCAGTCCGCGGTTTGGCGCGCAGCTTTCAGGTTCCCCAAACATTCGAGACGATGAGCGTGCTTGAAAATGTCATGATCGGGGCGTTCCTGCGGACTTCCGACACTGCCAAGGCACGCCGACGTGCTTATGAGATTCTGGATCTGGTGGGGCTGGTTGATGTGTCGTCTGCAGTGGCAGGCAGTCTGGGTACGCCCGGTCGCAAGCGGTTGGAAATCGCCCGCGCCTTGGCGACGGATCCAGACATTTTGCTGCTTGATGAAGCCATGGCGGGCCTGACTGCCACCGAGGTCAGACATGCCATCGAGCTTGTCCGTAAAATCCACCAAACCGGGATGACTTTGGTGATCGTCGAACACATCATGGAAGTGATCATCTCACTGGCCCAACAGGTCATCGTCTTCCATCAAGGCCATCAAATCGCCCACGGTACACCGCAAGAGGTCACGCGCGATCCTGCTGTCGTTAGTGCCTATCTGGGCAAGCGTGCAGCAGCCAATGCCGCGCGCGGTTTCGCTGGAGACCCCGCATGAGCAATCTTGAAACATCACAGCCGCTGTTGAGTATCAGCCATCTCGAAGTCAAATACGGCGATCTGATCGGTGTTGCCGATGTCTCGCTGGAAGTGGGACGCGGCCAGATCATCGCCTTGCTGGGCTCTAACGGTGCGGGAAAGACCACAACCCTGAATGCCATCGCCGGATTGATACCCGCCTCTTCAGGGCAGGTGGAATTTGCAGGCCATGATATTACCCACCAGCCTGCTTATGCGATTGTGTCACAAGGCTTGGCACTGTCGCCCGAAGGCTGGCGGCTTTTTGTCCAGCAAAGCGTTGAAAACAATCTGATGCTTGGAGCCACGACGGTTGCTGATGCTGCGAAGAAATCAGATCTGCTGGATAAGGTCTATGGTATTTTTCCCAAACTGGCTGAACGCCGGACGCAACAAGCAGGCACGATGTCGGGCGGGGAACGGCAAATGCTGGCGGTGGGCCGCGCTTTGATGAGTGATCCACAATTGCTATTGCTTGACGAGCCCAGTCTCGGCTTGGCCCCTGCCATTGTTGAAAGCATGTATGATACGCTGATCGGATTGAACAAAGCCGGACTGACAATTCTGCTGGCTGAACAATCGGTCGAATTGGCGCTGGAAATTTCCAACTACGCTTATGTGTTGCAGGTCGGGCGCAATGCGATGTCGGGCCCATCGGCTGCCTTGGCCAAAGATCCCAATGTCCAGAAGGTCTATCTTGGGCATTAACTCCACATTGCTCCACCCAAGCGAGGTCCATGCATGACAGTCCCCGCCGCATCGCCGCAACGCCTTACGGAAGCTGGCTATCACATCGAGATTGCCGTGCAGGGCTATCCGGGCAAAGCTGTGTGCCACGGTGGCCTTGGATGGTCTACTATTGCATTACTGCGCGGGCATGGGCGAGTGGTTTTGATTGACACCGGTGCGTTCGGCCAACGCCAATTGGTCATTGACAGACTGGCGGCCCATGGTTTGACACCTGCAGATGTCACCGATGTCGTGCTGACCCATTCACATTGGGATCATTCGGTTAACTGGGTCATGTTCCCCAATGCGCGCGTGCTGATTGATGCTGATGAACTCGCCTGGTCGCTGAAAGAGCCTTGGGGAACGACCCCTGTGCCCGAGCTCTATGTGCGCGAGCTTGATCAATCCCCTCAACTTGTGCGTATCCATGCCGGCCAACAAATCCTGCCTGCCCTCACTGCGTATCATGCGCCCGGTCATACGCCCGGCCATTTGATCTTTGTTCTCGAGGGGGCCGGACGCGATATAATATTTACCGGAGACGCTGCAAAAAACCGCGCCGAAATCCTCTCGAGAAGCGCAGATATGACCTATGATCAGGCGGTCAGTCGTTCGTCCATCGAGATGATCTGGGGGCTATGGCAGCAAAAACCCGGCACTATATTGGTCCCCGGCCATGATGTGCCGATGATCTTGCAAGAGGGCATGCCGCTTTATATGGCTGATCGACAAGGCGGTATTGCAGCATGGTTTGATCATACGCTCGAGCAAACCAAAATCTTCGATATCACTTGATTTCCTTGAGGCCGATGCAATGGGGAGCGTGCCGATGGACAGGCTGAATTTTGCGTGTGTCTCGCGCAATTATTTCAACATGCCAATCTGGATTGCGCATGATACGGGTCTATTTTCCGAAGAAGGCCTTGCCGTCGCGATTGAGCATATCGAAAGTGTTGATGAAGTCACCGACAGGTTGCGCCAGGGCCATGCACAATTGGTTTACGGCATCAGCGAGCATGTGGTGTTGGACCATGAGGCCGGTGGCTCGCAACAGATCATCGGCGGCAATGTCAACCGTTTGCCCTTTTCGTTGATCAGTCAAAACACCATCAAAACCATCGCAGATTTGCGCGGAAAGATCATTGGCGTCTCCTCGCTCGAGGCAGGCAGTTCGTCTTTGATTATCGAGCTATTGAAACAGTCCGGATTGTCCTATCCAGGAGATTACCGGATGGAGGCTGTCGGCCCGATCCTCTCACGTTGGGAAAAATTACAATCAGGCGCGATTGATGCCGGATTGCAGGGGGCTCCACTCAACTATATCGCGATGGATCAGGGCTATCACAGCCTCTGTGAGCCTCGCCACATGATCCCCGATTTCCAATTCACGTCATTGCATGTCAATCATGATTGGGCAGAAGCCCGTCATGACCTGATCATCCGTTTCATGCGCGCCTTCATCCGCGCCCACCAATGGTTTGGCAACCACCGCGATGGTGCTCGAGCCATTGCGATGGCCCGTACAGGCATCAGTGCCCATTATGCCGACCGGGCCTGGGATGACTATGTTGCAGACGCTATTTTCCCTGCTGATGGCAATACCAGCACCGAGGCTTTGCAGAGCCTGATCAATATCAGCGGGCTGATCAGAGCCATCCCCAACCGCATCAAAACCAGGGCCGACGACTACATCAACCGCCGCTACTGGCAGGAAGCGCTGTCGAGCTTGGGCTGAGGGGAGATGGACCAGTCACGGTTTACCATTCAAGCGCACGATTGTATCAGGAAGGTGGGCGACAGGGACGGCAGATCGGCGAGATGGCTATCGGGATTGAGAAAAGCCTGCGTCACCGTCTTTACAGCCAAAGAGTGAAAACCGATGTGCATCAATTTTGCGGCGACCAGAAATGCCGGTTGGGTTGTAAGCGAGTTTGGCACAGACTTGCCTGATGCCGGTCCGGTCGAGGTCTATCCGGGCTTCAACGGACCGCTGGTCGTCAAAAGCCGCCAGTCAGGTCGGGTCGCCTGCGGGTCTGCTCGTTTCGGTCTCATTCCTGCATGGGCGAAAGATGAAAAGGCCAGCCGCAATACCTATAATGCCCGCAGCGAAACCGTTGCCGATAAGCCCAGTTTCCGCCCGCCATGGCGGCAAGCCCAATACGGACTCCTGCTGGTCGACCATTTTTATGAGCCCGATTATGAAACCGGCCGCTCCTTGCGCTGGAAGATTGGATTGGCCTCTGAAAGCCCTTTTGCCATCGCCAGCCTTTGGGAAAAGTGGATCTCACCTGCAACAGGCGAGGTTATCGTCAGCTTCACCATGCTGACTGTCAATGCCGACCAGCATCCGTTGATGAAACGCTTTCATAAGCCGGGCGATGAAAAGCGGACGCCCGTGGTCATCAAGCCCGAACTGCATCAGGCTTGGCTTGATGCTTCGCCTGACCAGGCGATGGAGTTGATGCATTGGACCCATATGCCGGAACTGGTCGCTTCCCCGCACCCCAGAATTTAGACCTTGTTCCTAGCCGAGGTTGGGATCAGTCCCAGTTCGGATGTACACTTTCAGCCCTTCCAATCTTGACGATCCCTGCCAAAGGCATCGGGTCTCAATTCTATTTACACTGCTGACGCTCACAACGGATAACTTAATCCCGCAGTTTTGGTCCTATCTGAGACTTTCAGGATAAAAGGCGATCAGAATAAGGACAAACCATTCTCCGTTGCCTTGCCTGGAGCCCGATGACTTTAAAGGTCCAAAGAGAGTTGTTCCGTTCCACCATTTTTTGGTTTCGCATTTGATTTTTTCACAGTTGCAGCTGTGCCCGATTTGCGGCTGCCGTGCTTTGCAACAATCTTGCGGGCCGCGTCCTTATGCTCCGCTCCTTTGCGCAAAGCATAGAGCGCATCCTTTGCCGCCTTTGCAGCAAAGGCGTGATCGACAATCGTTGGCGGGTAGGCAAGCGTGGATGCGCCCGGCCATTTCCAAGGCTCGTGGATGAAGGCATCCGGCACGCCAGAAAGCTCGGGCACAAAACGGCGCACGAAGGCTCCTGTTGGGTCCTGATCCAGACCCTGTTTGACGGGGTTGTAAACGCGCATCGTATTGATGCCGGTGGTTCCTGATTGCATTTGCACTTGCGACCAATGGATGCCGGGCTCGTAATCGACAAATTGCCGCGCCAGATAAAGGCCGCTGGCACGCCACGGCAGCCAGAGATCATAGCTGGCAAAAGACATCAGCATGGCCCGCATGCGGAAATTGATCCAGCCGTGCTGGTCAAGTGCGCGCATGCAGGCGTCGATGAAGGGGAAACCTGTTTGCCCCGTGCACCATGCGGCCAGTTTGGCCTCATCGGCCAGATCGGGGCGGACGCCGTCATAGCCGCGATGGAGGTTTTGGAATTCAAGTCGTGGTTCGTCCTCCAGTTTCTGCATGAAGTGGCAATGCCAGTGCAGGCGTCCCATGAAGGAAATCAGCGATGCCCGCCAGTTTTTCGATGCCGGATCATTGAGGTGTTTGATCGACCGAATGCGGTTGACGGTCGCTTGTGCCACCTCACGCATCGAGATCGTGCCCCACGTCAGATGCGGCGACAGGCGCGAGCAGGCGTCAAAAGCCGTGACTGGGCTGGACATTCTGAAACGGTAATCCCGCCCGCGTTTATCCAGAAAACTTTCAAGCGTTGCCAATGCTGCCGCCCGCCCGCCGCGTTGTCTGCGGGGGCAGGGATCCGGCTGCAGGCCCAATTCAGATAAGCTCGGGATGTGATGCGGCCGATCCTCCGCAATCGGGATCAATGCCTTGGGCGGCGCGGTGATGGGTTCGGCCATGTCGCTATCCCATGCATTGGCCCAGCCATCGCGGGATGGAAGACGCCGGATAACGCCGAACTGGCGCGGTTCGTGCCATGCTATGCCCTGTTCCCGCGCCCAGGCGCCCACAGCCAGATCGCGCGCAAAAGTCCAGCCGTTACCGGTCTCCTCATGGCTCCAAAGGCTGGCTATGCCGTGGCGCTGGTGGATGTCGCGGAAAATAGTGACAGCATCGCCCGCCATGATGCACAGCGGTTGGCCAAGCGCGGCCAGATCACTGCGAAGCTCTTCAAGGCTCTCGGCTACAAAGGCCCATTGCCGCGCCGAGGCATCGGGCTGTGTCCAGAAATCCGGTTCAACAATATAAAGAGGCAGCACAGGCCCAAGCCTTGCCGCCATCGCCAGCGGACGGTGATCGGCCACACGCAGATCACGCTTGAACCAGACAATGTTGAGCGGGGCGGTCATGCCAACCCTTGCTCCCGTAGAAGCGCGGGCATGCGCTCTTTGAAGGCAAAGAAACCCTTGCTCGCATGGGGCCAGAAGGTGCTGTCCCAGGCGCGGCGAAGGGGGGCCAGAGCCATGCCTTCCTGAACCAAAGCGGGTGCCAGTTGCAACAAGGCATCGGCAACAGGCCCGACCGGTGCATAAGGCGTGACGATCTGTGTAGCACCGGCTGCATTGGCCGATGTGACCAGGCCCTGTGCGTCGAGCTTGTTCATCATGTTGGCGTTGCACCCGAAATGCGAAGCAACGCGCACCATCAATTCCTTCGATGCAGCATGTGCAAATTGGCGCGCACCATCTCCCCAGAGCAAATCCGGATCGGAAGCAACAATCACCGAGCGGAATTCCGACACACGGGGTAACACGGATAGATGGGGGAATACGGATTCCGGATGCATATCCTCTTGGGTCAGCAGCAGAATGGAAGGTTGCGCCGGATCATAGAGAGGCCCTTGCTCCAACGCGCGGGCAGGGCCGATTGATGGTTCGGTGAGTGCTACCGCCTCAGTCGCCAATCCGCGCGGCGCGAAGCGGCCATTGGTGTAGCGAGCGATATTGTCAGTACTGGCAAGATAGGTTTTCCCCACCGTCTGCAACCCTGCCACCCACCGCCAGGACAGCGTATTGCTGGCCGCATCGGCATCATGCAGATGACGCAGGAAAAAATCCGCGCCAAGGGTCCAGGGCAGTCGTAGTGTAAAAATCCAGATCGAGGCAAACCACATGCGTGCGTGGTTGTGCAGATAGCCGGTTTGCACGAGCTCCCTTGCCCAGTCATCAAACCCTTCGATACCGGTCAGTCCATTTTCGGCATCACGGATGGCGCGATTGTCTTTGAAGGTCTCACGCTGGCGGTCGCGTTGCTCAAGAAAACGGCTCCAAACGAACGGCCGCATTTCCAGCCAGCCCTTCCAATAGGTGCGCCACAGCACCTCCTGCACAAATTTCTCCGACGCTGCCAGCGTATGCTGTTCCAGCACACGGGCAATGACTTCCTGTTCGGTGATCAAGCGATGGCGCAGATAGGGCGACAGCCTGGACACCGCGCTTGCACCATCGGGACCGGCATCCGTGTTGCGCCCCTCGGCATAGATCCTTCCGGCTGCGGGAACAAATCCGGCAAGCCTGTCGAGCGCAGTGGCGCGCGAGGGAGGGAAGATTGTGTTGATCATCAGTGACGAGATGCCCCTTTGTTGCCTATGCCTGATTGCATACGCATCAACGGCTTGCCTGGATTGAGGGCGCATTCAGACGGAAGATAGAAAGTCACGCATGCTCAAACATTCTCCGAGCTTGCCAGCAAAGATTTTAATTCAAGAGCATGGACTATCGGGTAATTTTATCGGCCCGCCAGATCAAAACCGAGTTGCCGTAATTGCGAGCTCAAACGGGCAGGGTCTTTGAAATGGATTGCGTGCATCCCGATGGACTGTGCCGCTGTGACATTGGCAAGTGTATCGTCGATAAACACACAATCAGCTGCTTTCAGACCGGCTCGCTCTAAAAACAAATAGTAGATTGCTGTATCGGGTTTGAGTAACTGCTCCTCTCCTGACACGATCGTGAGTTTGAAGCCATTCAGAAAATCGAATCGTTGGCGGGCGAGCGCGAATTTCTCGTGTGAAAAATTGGTGATGGCGTGATCGGGAATCTTTTTGCTGCGGATTTCGACCAGCAATTCGACCGTGCCCTCTATGGCGCCCGGCACCATTTCCATCCATCGATGGTCAAATGCTCTGATCTCCTTGTGCCACTCCGGATAACGCGCAACGGCCTGCTCGACAGCATCGGCAAACAGCAAGCCGCGATCGCATTCGCGGTTCATATCCATCGTAAAGACATTGGCCAAAAACCATTCCATCTTGTCATGGTCATCAAACAATTTCCGGTAAAGATGACGCGGGTCCCACTCGATCAGCACATTGCCGATATCGAAAACAATCTGGGTCGGGTTCGGTCCTGACATAACGGTCATGATAAGCCTTCAGGGATTGGCATTTGATTGGAACCAAGCAATAAACCGGAAATTCATAAAAAATTGGATATTACTCACGCTCGCTAAACCATTCGGCCGAAATGATATCATTCTGTTGTCAATATATAAGAAAAAATGGTGCCCCTAGCCGGAATCGAACCAGCACTCCTTGCGGAATCCGATTTTGAGTGCGGTCGTTTTCGCAAAAAACTCATTAATATCAATAGTTTATAAAACTCTGTGTAGTCCAGCTGTGCAGTCGAGCTTTCTGTAAGTGCCTGAAATATCGAGCTTTTTCTCATTTCCTGCACTCCGCAAGCCAGCTCCGCCTGCGCACAAACAATTACAAAAAAAGTTACATAAAATCCAGTGCTCAACATCACAAAATACAACAAAGATGAGTCAGGCCGCTAATATAATGAAATCATTGTGGAAAATACATAAAAATCGAGGTCGTCCAGCATCCGGCTCAGGGCGCATACTGCTTGCAGTTAAACGATGAGCCAGGAACTGCTGAAATGAAACAAGCACCAGTTTTGAATGACAGAGAAAAGCAACGGATGCTGCAACACTTGCAGCGCACCAGCTACGCAGCCCGCAACCGCTGCATGTTGCAGCTGAGCTGGCTAGCGGGCATGCGAGTTGGGGAGATAGCTGCGCTTAACGTAGGCGACGTCGTAGGAGCCAACGGTGCTATCCGCGCAGAAATACAGCTGACAGCGGACCAGACGAAAGGGGACCAGTCCCGCACAGTGCTGGTGAACAGTCAGCTAAAAAACGAACTTGAACTTTACATTGGTTTGATTGGAAAACAGCTCGACGCAAAGCGCCCGCTGATAGCCAGCAAGACTGGCAAGCGGTTTTCCGCAAACGGGCTTTGCCAGCGCTTCTTGCAGCTATACGACGAGGCCGGGCTAGACAAGATCACTAGCCACAGTGGACGGCGTACATTCATTACAGGATTGGCGCACAAAGGGGTCAACGTGCGGGTGCTTGCAGCACTAGCGGGTCACAGGAACATTGCGACAACGCAGCGTTATATCGAACTTAATGATCACGTGCTGCGAGCGGCTGTAGAATTAGTTTGAGCTATTTGAGCACAGATAAGCAGAGCTCCAAGAATTTTCATGATAAACGCCGCATTTTAGAAAAATAAACAGTCGCTTCAGCAAACCTGCTCTGTGCTCGGTACATCGTACATCCGCGCGGTCAGCCGCGACTCCAACCTATGATCAAGAAGAGCTTGGAATATGTCTCTCCCGCTTTCGACGGTGGCGATAATGCGGCCATCGTCGTCAAAAGCAATTTTAAGGTTCATGTTTCCGCACTCAGCTCTTAGTCGCGCCATGAAACCAGGGTCTTTGTAGTGCCCCTTTTGCTGGACAGCGACAGCGCGGCGAAGATGGATCTTGTTGGTGCCGACGAACTCAGCAATAGGTCTGGTGTCGGCGAAGATCGCAGCAAACTCAATCTCAGCAGTCAATTCTTCAAAAACCTTCTGGTGGCCAGCCTTGTAAGCAAGCAGTGACTCGAAATGAGGCTTGCTTAGGATGAAGATCCGATCGCTCATGATAAAAAAATCAAAGTTAGGGCGAACTGTGAAGACGGGTTGATTGTCTAAATCAAGTTCGTTGTCCGTGAACACCATACTAATCAGCCCATTGGTCTTGCGGGTCGACCATGACGAGTCGGTCTTGCGGATCGCGAGGATCGTATTGCCGTCATAAGAAAACCGCGCCACGCAAAAGTCGCTGTTCTCTAGGTCCTTCACACTTCGGACCTTAAGGTCAAGCGTCGGCTCAGTGGCTTGGCTTGCAATCAGGTGTGCGTCGGTCTCGTCTATTTCAATAGTCAGCGCACTAGCTTCATTATTTTGGGCAAGTATGTCGTATTCTAAAATCTCAGAGATGCCGGAGACGCTTGTGCTGACTGATTCGCGGAGTTTGGCAGCAAGTGCTTCGGATATGCCAATCCAGCGACCAGCATAAGGATGTCGGCTGTTGCTTCTAGACCGCCGAAAAACCCAGATGGTCACGTCTGACTTTTGAAGGTCAAAGCTCTTCAGATCGGCAAGCGTTGTCACCATTCCCTCCCTTCGTCCGCGCCTATCGCGACCATAACATCTTGCAGTTCGTTCTGGCGGTAGCTTTGGCCCGGACTGACGGGATACTTTGACAGCATTCGCCCTACATGTGTTTTAGATCCAGCGGAGAACGTGTACTTTATTTCGTAAAGTTTCCAGCCAAGCACGGCTAGCATAGGATTTAGCGCAATTTGGCCAGACATGTAGGTTATCCAGAACATCCACACGAGAAAAATACCGAAACCGACGAGCTTTGGCCACTGATCGTAATCCAAGCTCATAAAAGAGACAATGTAAGGGATCACGTAGTTGATAAAGTCAGCTGGGACGTGCTTGCTCTCGACGATTGAGACTGGGCGCGTAGATCGGAGCTCCCTGAACGCTATGGAAGTTGAGGCAAGTCCAACGACACAAATCGCCACTGCAGACAACGACCATTCGGGATTCCTGAGTGGATTCTCACAATGCAGCGTTATCGCCGCCGAGATGGTGCAGATGTCATGCTTGAAAACGTTTGGGTCTATGTCCTGCGCGAGAAGTATCAAACTGAGAGGCAGATAAGATCCGAGATAGATAGCTGCGGCAAAGATAATACTGAATTGCACCCAACCGCTCCCCCGCCCGCCATCAAACAAACGCAAGATCGCCGAGCGAACCGACCTCACACAACATGCCAGTACGCCCACTGCGTGACCAGCGGTACTCGCTCAACAATTGAAGGCGCACCTGCGTATCGGTTATTTCCTATTGCTAAATGACTGTCTACAGATTTGAAAAGCAACTTGAGTTACTCAAGATAATAAATCTCAAAAACTGATCAGACCGACATTCCAGCAGAACCAGACACTACTGAATCAGCATCAGTTCAAACTGGCATGTTGGCCTTTTACCCTGTGTTTGTCAGTTCAATTTTTGCCCTATCGAACCTTACCGTTCTCGTTGACGACAAAGACATCACGCACTTCAAGCGTCCGAACGAAATAATCATACCGTCCGCTGATCATTGTGAAACGCGGGTTCCGGACGATTACTTCAACATCGTTCCCTTCGCGGTCTTTAAGCGCCGCAAGAATTTCTTCGGGACTCTTCACAGGAACACCGTCGATTGACAGCACTTGATATCCTTCACGAAACTGTGCCTGCTCAGCTACCGAAGCATCATCCAGAAACTGGATCCACATTACGGTTGGATCGTACCCGGTGATCGTTGACCGGCCAATGACCATGCCTGACACGTGCACGCCCAATCGCTTCAACTGATCACGTTTTGTCAGGGCTGCGAGTTCGACGGTTTTGATTTCTTTGCCCCGACGAATCTGCACTTGAACGGACCCGCCGCCACGAAAATAGCTGACAAAGCGCGTCGAGAACCGAGCGGTCTCGTCCCCATTCACGGCGAGTATGCGGTCGCCTGCTTTCAGTAGCTCTGACCAGTCCCCATCTGATTGCGCTACCACGAGCTCCCGTTCTTTTGGGGTAGTCGCAAAAGTGATCGGAAGGACTGGGGGCGAAGGATCTTTGCCTTCCTTTAAAAGGCTCAAGATCGCGCATGCCTGCCTGGATGGAACAGCGAAATTCAGCCCTTCCGATACCGATTTGCTAAAAGCGGACGCATTCACGCCGACAACGACACCGGATTGCGCATCAATTAGAGCCCCACCAGAATTGCCCGGGTTAAGTGCGGCATCAGTTTGGAGACTCTCTTCCCCTTCAAGTGACTTCGTACCGCTGATAATCCCTCGAGTTGCCGTGTAATCCAAGCCCCACGGGTGACCAAAAGCGATGACCGGCAAACCTGCTGCGGGTTCCCCTTCACACTTCAATTCGGCGACGAGCGCCTCGGCAGGGATATTGGCGGGATCTACTCGAAGGACGGCGAGATCCAGCTGATTATCGACGTAGACCTTCTCGACCTTTGAATAGGGGCGGTCCTTGAAGCTGACCCGGATCGTGGATGGTGACTTCCCTGCTACGTGGGCATTCGTGAGGATCCAACCTCGCTCGCGGTCCACCAAAAAGCCAGAGCCCCGCCAAGTCCCCTTCTTTTCGTTACCGAATGAATAATCCACTGCCGTGGTAATTTTGACAGTGTATCGACCCGCCGCCTCGATCACGTCGTTAGCCAACGCGGGCCTAATTGCTTGTGTCGCAATAAGCGTTGCGAGAATTGCACCTATGCCAAAAGATCGAATCATCTACATGCACCTTTTTATTGATCATTGGGGGACGTCGACTCGGCCGCAAGACACCTATTCCCATCACCCCGCTGGGTCCATTGATGATACCTGCTTTGTATGACAATTTCTGTCATACAAAGCATCTCTGAAGGTGAACTCGTGGTTTGTCTTGCCAATGCCCTGTCCGGGAAAATCGTGAAGGCGTTGAGCTTGTAAGACTTCCTTGATGCTGGAGCCGCGCGACCTAAAATCGGCCTCGGATCCATGGAAATTCAGAATGCGAACTCATTCGGCATCATGGGTAGAGTTTCGATTATGTCACGCTAGATAGCGGGACGATCTGATCAATTCAGTAATCATACAAAACTGGTTGCAGCTACTTCACCCAACCCATTCCGTAGGATCCGGTCTCGTGAAGCCATTCATGACCACATTTCTTGCAGCGATAGTAGGCTTCATCAGCTGGTCCCAGCATCGAAGAAACAATTTTTCCATCAACGTAATCAAGATTACTATGAGGCTTGGTTCCACGAGACGCGCCGACTAATTTCTGGCAGTTGAATCGCTCCGAGTTTGTCGGAGACCATCAACTTAATTAAGGATGATGGTTATGACAAAAAGCAAAATGGCAAATCGCTACTCGCCTGAGGTTCGCGCACGCGCGGTCCGGATGGTGTTCGAGCATCAAGGCTCTTATGAAACGCAGGCGGGCGCGATTGC
>CANGQA010000003.1 GCA_947455995.1 Hyphomicrobiales bacterium
AGGACAAAAAAGACATCATCCTCACCTATGCAGCCAACTGCATTTACAGCCAACAGGAAACAGGTTTTAACAACAAATCCTCCGGCGGCTCCAATCCTTCCGCGCAGATTACAAAGGTCGCGGAAGCGATCGGGAAACTAGCATCAAAACCTTCCCCATAAGCAGCCCTCACACCACCCCGCCCGCACCAATCTTGTCCCGCGCCGCACTCGCCAGAAAGGCCGAACGGGTCAGGCCGCGGAGTTTGGCGGCTTGGTCGATGGCCGCCAGGAGGCCCGCATCGAACGTCAAGTTCGCCCGCACGGTCCGGCCTGAGTCGAGCAGCAAGGGGATCAGAACTGTGGGTGGGTTGGCGCCCCACTCGCCCGTCGCCAGCACATCTGCGAAGGATGAGGGCGCGGGGAGATCGTAGCCGCCCGATACCAAATGCTGGGCAATCTCGCGCAGAGCAACAGTCGCGCTGTCAATCGCTTCTTCGAGGGTTGATCCGGCCCCAACCGCACCGGCAATATCGGGGATGGTTACGCCCCAAATTCCGCCATTCTGATCAATGATACCAAAATATCGCTGCATGGGTTACTCCGGATCACACGGTTTGCATAAGAGGTTTGGGGGCTGGCTGGTCAATTCCAACCCGCCGCTTTGGCAATGGATCGGGCCGTCATCGGCGTCAATTCCTTGTGCCGGGGCACGGGTATCAGAATTTTCGGATGGTCGGGATGGGTGAACAGGCTGTGCTTGCCGCCGTCCCGCATCATCCAACTCTCGGCTTTCCGTCTGGCAATGATTTTTCGCGTATTGGTTTCTGCCTGTGTCATTGCTCATCCCGCAATGCGCATCATGACGCACCAACCTATTGTCTATATCAAGATAAAAGTGCATTATAATGCACTTTTTGAAGCATAATGCCCATAAGACAACCGGGATTAGCCCCTCAAGGCCTCTGAAAACCGCTTTGCTCCCCCCTCCCCCTGTGCGAAGCCGCTGCAAAGCTCTATGTTACCGGTCTAACGATCAGCACGGGAATTGGATGATGAGCAAAAGCGCAGGGTTGCATCATGTGACCGCCGTATCGGGCGTGCCCAAGGAGAATGTGGCGTTTTATACGCAGGTGCTCGGACTTCGCATGGTCAAGCAGACTGTCAATTATGACGATCCGGGCACATGGCATCTGTATTATGGCGATGGTCCGGCCAATCCGGGTTCGATTTTGACGTTCTTTCCGTGGACCCATGTCGGCCCGCGCCGCGCCGGCAGTGGCGAGACAGGGGAAACATGGTTTCAGGCTCCGCCGGCCAGCCTCGGCTTCTGGGTGGATCGGTTGACGCAGCACGGGGTGGCGTTCGTGCAGAGCGAGCGGTTCGGCATACCGGTTCTGGTCTTCCGCGATCCGCACCAGATGGATCTGTCGATTGCCTTTACCGGCGACGAGGCGGCGTCCACCCCTGTCTGGACCTCGCCGGTTGCGCAGGATATGGCGATTTCCGGCTTTGCCGGTGTCACACTCCACGTGGCACGGCCCGATAAAACCGCACGCTGGCTGACCGAGGCCTTTGGCTGGGAGTTTGTCGGTGAACAGCAGGGCCGCAGCCGGTTTTCGGCGGGCGGGCATGGCTTGGGCCAATTTATCGATCTCGTCCCCTCCCCGCTGCCGATGGCGCAATTGGGCGCAGGCTCGGTGCATCACATCGCCTTTCGGGCCGACAGTGACGAGGCCCAGGCCGAGATGGCCGCACAATTGCGCGCGTTGGGCATCCAGACGACTGAGCAGAAGGACCGGAACTATTTCCGCTCGGTCTACTGTCGCGAACCCTCTGGAATCATTGTCGAAATCGCTACTGACCAACCCGGTTTCGATGTCGACGAACCGCTTTCCGAGATCGGCAGAAGCCTCAAACTGCCGCCATGGCTGGAACCGCATCGCGCCGATATCGTCGCAGCGCTACCGCCTTTGGCGTGATCGCATGACCACGTCTGTCATCATTCCGGCCTATCGGGCACAGGATTGCCTGTTGCGGGCGGTTTCCAGCCTGCGCGCCCAGACAGTCGCCGATTGGCAGGCGGTGATTGTCAGCGATGACGGAGTTGACTATCGCGCTGTGCTGGACGCCGCCGGCGCGGTCGATGACAGGATGGTGTTTGTCTCGACAGACCGGATCGGTTCAGGCTGCCATCACGCCCGCAATATCGGGCTCGGCGCCATCACGGGCGATAGTGTGAGCTGGCTTGATGCCGATGACGAATGGCTGCCGCAACGGCTCGAAACCCTGCTGCCGCTGGCCCGTCAGCATGGGGCTGCCGCCGATGTCTTGCTCTGTGTGGACGAGCAGACCGGACAGCCGCTGCCACAACCCGACCTTTCGGATCATGGAGTTCAACAGCTTGATCTGGCAGCCTTTATGCAACTGGACCAGCCGCTTGTGCCGCTGTTTTTGCGCGAACATGTGCAGGAACGCATTGCAGGTGCGGAAATGGCCGAAGATGTGCTGGCCAATATCCGACTGATCGACCGCATCGGCAGGCTTCCGCTGATCCCGCAGCGGCTTTACCGCTATTATATCCGCACCTCGTCACTGGCCCATGCCGCCCAAGCCGAAGACCGTTTCGATAGCGCTTATGCCGAATACATGGCCCGCCTTGCCCATGGCGACGGTTTCGGCCTCAAGCCCGCATCCCGGATCACGGCCCTTGCAGGTTTCGGCCGCAAACGGGCGCTCAACCAAGCCTATGCCGAAGCGCGGCGCACCAACCCCGCACTGACATTCGAAGATTTTGCGAGGACTTCTTGAGGACTTCGCCCATCAGAATGTGAGCCGCGCGGGATGAACGGGATTGGATAACACGCATTATGGCTGGCCCGGGCACGTCCAGCCCCGCCATTCGGGATATGACAGTCTTAAAGGCTATTCTCCCGCCTTACAGCGGGATATTATCGTGTTTTTTCCATGGCCGTTCGGCCTGCTTGTGGGCCAGCATAGCCAAAGCGCGGGCCAGACGGCGACGGGTGGAATGGGGCATGATCACCTCGTCGATATAGCCGCGCTCGGCCGCCACGAAGGGCGAGAGGAAACGCTGCTCATATTCGGTGGTACGGGCGGCGATTTTTTCAGGATCATTCAAATCCTGACGGAAGATGATTTCCACCGCGCCCTTGGCTCCCATGACAGCAATCTGTGCGGTCGGCCATGCGTAATTGATATCGGCACCGATATGTTTGGAGGCCATCACGTCATAGGCACCGCCAAATGCCTTGCGGGTGATAACCGTCACCAAAGGCACGGTGGCCTCGGAATAGGCGTAAAGAAGCTTGGCCCCATGCTTGATCAGCCCGCCATATTCCTGCGCTGTGCCGGGGAGAAACCCGGGAACATCGACAAAGCTGATGATCGGAATTTCGAAACTGTCGCAGAAGCGCACAAACCGGGCCGCCTTGCGCGAGGCATCCGAATCCAGCACGCCGGCAAGCACCATGGGCTGGTTGGCAACGATGCCCACCGTACGGCCCTCGATGCGCCCGAAACCGGTAATGATATTGCGGGCATAAGCCTCCTGGATTTCAAAGAAATCCGCCTCGTCAACGGTCTTTAAAATCAGTTCTTTCATATCATAGGGCTTATTGGGATGATCGGGGATCAGGGTATCGAGCGAGGTATCAACACGTTCAGCCACATCGAAACTCTCCCAGACAGGCACACCATCGGTGTTGTTGGCGGGCAGAAAATCAATCAGGCGGCGCAGCTGTAACAAGGCTTCCAGATCGTTATCCCAAGCACCATCGGCCACCGATGAACGGCTGGTATGGACCTTGGCCCCGCCCAGTTCCTCAGAGGTAACGGTTTCATTGGTCACGGTTTTGACCACATCCGGTCCGGTCACGAACATATAGCTGGTATCGCGCACCATGAAAATGAAGTCGGTCATTGCGGGCGAATAGACGTCACCACCTGCACAAGGGCCCATGATCAGGGAAATCTGCGGAATCACGCCGGATGCGATGACATTGCGCTTGAACACTTCGCCATAACCGCCAAGTGCTGCCACACCTTCCTGAATACGCGCCCCGCCGGCATCGAAGAGTCCGATGATCGGCGCACGCATTTTCAACGCCATATCCTGAATCTTGTTGATTTTGGCCGCATGTGTTTCCGAAAGCGAACCGCCGAATACGGTAAAATCCTTGGCAAACACAAATACGGTACGGCCATTCACCGTGCCCCATCCGGTGACGACGCCATCACCGGGCACCTTGTTGTCCTCCATGCCAAAGTCGACGCAGCGATGCTGCACGAACATGTCGAATTCCTCGAAGGAGCCGCGATCAAGCAGCAGGTCGATGCGCTCACGGGCTGTCAGCTTGCCACGGGCATGCTGGGCATCAATACGTTTCTGACCACCACCGAGATGGGCTTCACGACGACGCAGATCAAGCTTTTCAAGGATATCTTTCATGGTCAGCCCTTCCGTAATCACATGCGACAGCCAGATCAATCACGCTCTGGCCATCCCTCAGACATCCTCACTAGCATGGCAAAGACCTTTTCGGCAGTAAGACATTAGGGGAGGTTAGCCCCCCTCAATTCTTGCGCGCCTCAATCCTTGCTGACTGGCAATAGCGACAGAACCAGTGCTGCAACCTCGGCCTCGCGCCATTTGGCGGCGCGGCGGGACAGAGCCTCCTCGTCATGGCCCCAAACCTCCATCTGGAAATCCTCGTCCAGATGGGCCAGCGCCCAGACTTCAACCAGTTTCAACCGTTGATGAGCGACCGCAAGCGCCAAGATCACCGATCCGGTCAAGGTCGTCAGCGTATGAAGCGCAGCCAGCGTCAGCGGATGATCGAAACGCGCGACAACCTGCCGGATGGCCGCCAGCGAGGCATCGGGTTGTTCGACAAAAAACAGGCCTTTGGTCACATGCAAACGGGCCCCCAGATCGGTTTCGGCCCAATCAAGCAGCGGACCCCATTGGTTGTGTTGCAAAGCCACCAGACGATCAGGCATTTCGGCCCGATAGCAGAGCAAATCCGATCCTGCATAGCGGGCCGCATCCGCCTGCACCTCCTGCATTTGCAAGGACACACCATCAAGCGCGGAATTGACCAGCCGGGTCAGCGGCATTTGCGCGGGGTCTATGACCTCGGCAATCGCCTGCCATTCTTGTGCGAGGTGTTCTGCCAGTGCTTGCGAAGGCAGCAGTAAGGTCTTACGGGCAGGCGTTTTGGTCAGGCGGTCATCAAGGGCAATCCCGAAACCATCGGGCTGTTGTTTGACCTCGACACGGGTCCAGAAGCGGCGGGGAAGGCTCGATTTCAGATCCTTGCGCGCCATCGCCACGGGATCAATCTCCTCGCCCGCATGCGGCAGCAGATCCTTTAACAGGGTCGGGATCGCGCCGAATGGCAGCGGGCGGTTGGGCTTGTCATGCTGGTCCGTCATCGCAATCGTGCCTTACACTTGTAAATCCAACAAGTCTTGCATGGCAGAGATAATGCGGCTGGCACCTGCTTCGCGCAACGAGGCGACAGGGTGATAGCCCCAATCGACGCCAATGCCTGAAATCCCGGCCGAAACTGCCATGCTCATGTCATAAGAGGTGTCGCCGACAAAAAAACAGCGGGATTTGTCGACCCCAGTCTCGGCAATCGCGGCCTCCAGCATTGAAGGATGCGGTTTGGAAGGATGGGTATCGGCTGTCTGTATCGTCGAAAACAGGCCCGTCCAGCCGTGCTGCTCAATCACCCGGGTGATCCCGCGCACCGATTTGCCCGTCGCAACGCCCAAAGTCACACCAGGGCGCGCGGCAAGGCTTTCCAGTGTCTGTGTGACCGCAGGAAACAATGGCTCATGATGGGCCGGATCGCCCAAAACCTGATTGAACAGCTTTCGATACGTTGCATCCAGCTCGGCCACGGGTCCGTCTTTGCCGACCAGTGCTTCAAAGGTCGGGGTTAGCGACAGGCCCACCAGCGACAGGACTTTTTCACGGCTCGGCACGGGCAGGCCATGCGCCTCGAAGGTCGCGCATTGGGCTGCATAGATCAGGTTTTGGCTATCAACCAGCGTGCCGTCAACATCGAAAATAATCAGCATATTCATTCGTCCGGCGAGTCTTCGATCGGGTCGTAATGGCCGGTCTCAAAGCCCAAAAGGTTCCAGCTTTGCCGCATATGGGTGGGCAACGGGGCTGTCACATCGATCGGCTTGTGCGTACGCGGATGCGGAATAACGATACGCCTGGCCAGGAGATGCAGCCGTTTCTGGATACCGCCGGGCAATTCCCAATTTTCGATGTCGAAATATTTGGGATCACCAATAATCGGATGTCCGATATGGGCGGCATGGGCACGCAGCTGGTGGGTTCTGCCTGTGACGGGCTTCATCGAGAGCCATGACACTTTCTGTGCGGCGGTTTCGACCACGGCATAATAGGTCACGGCATGGGATGCGCCGTCATCACCGTGTTTGGCGACAACCATTTTGGCATCGCCATCGTCATCCTCGCCTTTAGCCAGATAGGTGGAAACGCGTCCCTGTTTGACCCGCGGCACTCCGGCGACCAAAGCCCAATAGATTTTACGCGTGTCGCGGGCGCGAAAGCTCTTGGCAAGCGCAGAAGCCGAAAACCGGTTTTTTGCGATCACCAGACAGCCCGATGTATCACGATCCAGCCGATGCACGAGACGAGGCTTTTGGCCGTGGCGGTCCATCAGAGCATCCAGCATGCCATCGACGTGGCGGGTCATACCTGAACCGCCCTGAACCGCCAACCCCATCGGCTTGTCGATCACCATCATATCCTCATCCTCGTAGAGGGTGATGGATTTCAGGAAGGCGCGGGTTTCTTCGTCTTTTCCGGGGGGGCGTTCTTTGGGACGCTGTTCTTCCAAATGCAGAGGCGGAATCCTGACCGCCTGCCCTGCTTCCAACCGATCCTTGGTTTCGACGCGCTTGGAATTGACGCGCAATTCGCCCTTCCGGACAATCCGCTGGATATGACTGAATGACAGGCCAGGAAAACGCGCTTCCAGAAAGCGATCAACCCGCATGCCGTTTTCATCGGGAGTTACGGTAACCGTCTGTACGCTGGTGGTGTTGACTGGTGCAGCCACAGGCTCGGAGACAGCGCGGGCCTGTGGAGCAGGCATAGTCGGCAAGGCCTTGCGCGGGCGTACGGCCTTGTCCATCTCGCCTGCAGCCACCGGAGCGCGGCGGTTTTGTGAGGAAAAGGATCCTTTTGGACGTTGCGTCTCGCCATCACCCAAACGCACGGCAGCCTGGCGGCTGGCGCGGGCGGCAGCCGCTTTTTTCGGATCGGCGCGGAAATGCTTCCGCCCTGCTGATCCTGTCTTTTTGCCCTTCATGCCGCCAAGCCTTTCTTTCTACTCATTTCCGGGTCTGCAGGAGATCAAGCCCACAAACGGATGACGGCCAGGCCTGCAAAAAGACCCAGAACCGACAAAACAACTGACCCCAGCACATAAGCCAGTGCGTGCAGGGGTTCGCCGCGTTCCCACAACAAGGCCACATCCAGCGAAAAGGCTGAAAAGGTGGTGTATCCGCCTAAAATACCCGTTGTCATGAACAAACGCAGCGGTTGTGACCATTGCTCATCTGCCTTGAACGCAAAAAAAGCAGCCGCCATGCCCATGATCACCGATCCGCTGATATTGATCAGCATCACGCCCCATGGAAAGTGACTGTCCATCACCCGGCTGACCGACAGATTGATGAGGTGACGGGCCACCGCCCCCAAACCACCGCCTACAAAAACAATCAGAACCGACTGCATGATGACCCCGTTACCATAAACCTGACCATGCCATAGCACCCGCACCCTCTAGGGTCGAGTTTTTCTCGTCGAAGCAGGCAATTGGTTTAGCCGTTAACGCCCAGTTTCTTCTGCAGGCTGGTTGAAGAGGTCGTGTATTGAAACAGCAATCTCTTATCGGGATAGATATAGCGATGGGCTTTTTGGGCTGCCAGCGCCGCCTCATGGAAGCCCGACAGGATCAATTTCAACTTGCCCGGATAGGTGTTGATGTCGCCAATAGCAAAAATGCCGGGGGTCGAGGTCTCGAATTTCTCGGTATCGACCGGAATCAGATTTTCGTGCAGATTGAGCCCCCATTCGGCAATGGGCCCCAATTTCATCGTCAACCCGAAAAACGGCAACATCCGGTCGCAAGGAACGGTGAATGTGGCCTGATCCATCCCCTTGCATTGGGCCGCCGTCAGTTGTCCGCCCGCCCCTTCCAGCCCTGTGACCTGACCAAAAAGCAAATCCATTTTGCCCTCGGCGACCAATTCACGCATTTTGGCAACACTGTGGGGAGCGGCACGAAATTCGTCGCGGCGGTGCATCAATGTGACGCGCGCTGCCACCGATTGCAAATTCAGGGCCCAATCCAGAGCGGAGTCTCCGCCTCCTACGATCAGCACATGATGATCGCGCAGGCTCTCCATCTGGCGGACCGCGTAAAAGACACTGGTATTCTCGTACCTGTCAATTTCAGGAATAGGGGGCTTTTTGGGCTGGAACGAACCGCCACCAGCCGCGACAAGCACGGTTTTGGCTTCGAACCGCTTGCCACCATCGGTTTCGACATGAAACACGATGCCCTGCTCGCTCTCATGCCTGGCGACAGAGACCACCATTTCGCCAAGATGGAATTCGGGATGGAACGGTTCGATCTGCTGCAGCAGATTGTTGACGAGTTGCTGGCCGGTCACAACCGGAAAACCCGGAATATCGTAAATAGGCTTTTCAGGATAAAGTTCGGCACATTGCCCGCCGATTTTAGGCAAAATATCAATCAAATGCGACTTGATATCGAGCAAGCCAAGCTCGAACACGGCAAAGAGCCCCACCGGACCCGCGCCAATAATCAAGGCATCGGTTTTGATCACCGCATCATCGTGGTCGGTCATGCTGTATTCCGTTTGTTGGATAGGCCCGAAATTGTCTCTGTCGGCTTCAGCTCTGACGAACTGGCGTATGCACCCGCAAGCCATCCAAGGCATCGCTGATCTTGATCTGGCAAGACAGACGCGAATTGGGACGGACATCGAAGGCGAAATCCAGCATGTCTTCTTCCATGCTGGCTGGCTGGCCAACCGCCTCCATCCATTCAGGCTCAACATAAACATGGCATGTTGCGCAGGCGCAAGCCCCGCCACACTCGGCATCAATACCGGGAACCTGGTGCTTGATGGCGACTTCCATCAGGGTCATTCCCGAGGTGGCAGGCACCTTGCGTGATTCGCCAGAATGATCAATAAATGTTACATCAGTCATCGTGCTCTCCGCGTAGTTGAATGCATTTGCACCCCCGTTGGCCTCAGACTTATCCATATTGAAGGCCATTTATAAGACGTTCCATAGGCCATTCACACAGTTTTGGCGAGGGTGAAACAAAGATCAATAAATAGAACCACAACAATGACATCCCGAAAAAATGTAAAAAATCATTATTTTATAACTACTTAGTGCGTTTGTTAACACTTTTGCGATCCCGGCGTTAACTTCGATTCGTTTCTGATTCCTTAACAGGTTTCTTTCTGCGTCAGAGCCAATTAAAGTGAGCGTTGGATTGATGGGTTCCAGAACCGGATTTAGGCGTTGCTCAAACGCTTGACCGTTTTGGATGCCTGATCGCCCAACCAATTATGAGGAAGACCATGCCGACTGCCAACAAACAATCGGATGCCGCCGAAGCTGCTCTTACAGCGATTGAAGAGGCATTGGCTGAATCCATTGGTTCAGGAATGACTTCGAGTTCAGGAATGACCTCGGGGACCGGATCGGCAAAAGGTTCAGCGCCTGCAACGGGTGCTGGCTCTGGCATGGCTGCCGGACAGAATTCTTCCCAATCATCAACCGCATCACTCGGTCTCGACGAAACATCCGTTGATCCTCTGGCTGCGATCAAGGCGATCAAAGCTGCCCAGCGCGGAAAACCGCGTCAGGAAACAGAATACGAAAAGCCTATGGCGGCTATTGCGGAATCTGATGTGGCCGTATTGACCCGCCCGGCCAATGATGACCGCCGCGAAATCGGCGAAGTCTTGCAAACTTTGCAAACCTCAGCCTCGAGCCGCGCGTTTTTCTGGGCCTCGCTCGGCACGGTCACCTGGCTTGGGGCCTCAGGGTATTGGGCCGGTGAAAAGCTCGGCTGGAGCCTCACCGAATTGCTGACAATCATGCAGCGTCCCGAAGGCATCATGGCGGCCATCAGCATGGCTCTCCCTGTCGCTGCCCTTTACGGCATTGCCGATCTGTCGCGCCGCGCCCATGAAATGAAAAATGTCGCCCAATCCATGGCCAAGGTCACCATGCGACTGGTCGAGCCTGAAAGCATGGCCTCTGATGCCGTGTTCAATCTGTCACAGGCCATCCGCCGCGAAGTCGCGGCGATGGGCGACGGCATTGAGCGGGCGGTTGCGCGCGCTTCCGAGCTGGAAACTATTGTCCATACCGAAATTGCGACAATTGAAACCGCCTATAACCAGAACGAAGTGCGGTTGCGCACATTGATCGATGATCTCTCCTCGCAGCGCGAGGCCATTGTCTATCAAGCCGATCGTCTGAAACAGAGTATTGCTGGTAGCCATGAGGGCCTCTCAGCCGAATTGAACACGGCAGCAGATCGTCTTTCGGCGACTGTCGGCGATGCCGGAGCCCGTGTTTCGATGTTGCTGGGCCAACGCGCCGAAGATATTGCTTCCACTCTGGCCGACCGCGGCGAGCAAATGGTTGAGCAGATCAGCCTGCGCAGCCACGAGCTGATTGAAACCTTTGTCCAGACCAATGAGAGCGTGAACCGGCGAATTGATCAGGCTGCTGTGGATGTGACCAAGTCACTCGACGGCAAGGCGCGCGAAATCACCGATGCCGTCCGCGAAACAGGCCAGACTTTGGTCGTCGAAATTGTCGAGCGGGGCAATGATGTCCGCAAAACCATGGAAAGCGCACAAAGTGCCTTGCGCACCAATCTCGATAGTGGTGCAGAAAAATTATCATCCTCGATTCTTACATCGGGACGCACGGTCACAGAAATGCTGGCCTCCCGCACGATGGCGCTGACCGATTCTCTGCGACAGGCTGGCGAGGATGTCACACACACCATCGCCACCCAGGGCGAAAACATCACGTCGCGCATAGAAACTGTCGGATCGGTCGCCAGCACACGTCTGTTGGAAAGCGGCGAGCGTCTGGCCAATGACATAGCTGCAAGCTCCAACAAGCTCGAAGAACTCATCTCGGTGCGCGGCCCCCGTGTGGCACGTGATCTGACTTCGGCTGCAGAGGGCTTCTCCAAGAGCCTTGAAATCCAGGTTGGCGAAGCCCGCAATTTGCTGGAAGACACCGCCCAGAACTTCTCCGCAACGGTGAAGCAAGAGGCCCGTCAGGCCTCCGATACGCTGGTTGAAAGCACCTCGACCATGCAGACCCACCTCAGCGATGCAGCCAAAGAGGCTGTACGCACGATCAGTCTTGAGGCGGCCCAGGTCAATGCCAGCATCGAGCGCAGCATCGAAATCGCGGCCCATACTCTGGAATCCCAAGGTTCGGCCTTCAATTCAGCGCTTGAAAAACAGAGCAATATCTTGCAATCGACGCTCGGAACCAACAGCAAATTGCTGGTCGATTCCATGGAGCAATTCAACACCCAGGTGATGGTGCGCGGTGACAACATCACCTCCAGCTTGGAGAAGTCGGCCAGCGGTTTTGCCAGCCGGATCGACGAGCAGTTCGGCGAACTCTCGAATGTCTTCGATGTGAAGGGCGAAATGCTCGAAACCTTGATCACGCAAAAGACATTCGAAACAGGCGCCTTCATCGAAAAACGCATGACGGATTTCGAAGCCCGGAGCATCGAGGCCGCCAATACGGTCACGGATCGCCTCGATACGATCTTTATCAAAATCGATGACGGACTGGCTTCGCGCACCCAGAAGATGAGCGAAACGGTGATATCAAACGCCGTGGAAGCCGCTCACACGATTTCTGAGAGCGCGGAAACCGTCCGCGTTGCACTTGAAGACCGCGCCAATCGGTTCGAGCAGGTTGTTCTTGAAAAGGCCGGTTTAATGGTCGTCAAGATGGATGAAAGCGCACGCAGCCTGTCCGAACAGCTCACCACCCGCACAAATGACCTGACCGCGACCTTCGATCACGGTTTGATCCGGATGGAACGCGATGTCGTGGGCCGCATGGGCTCGCTGGTTGCCACCATTGACGACCGCAGCCGTGGACTGGTCAACACCATCGATGAGCGTTCGCGTTCCTTGGTCGAAACCCTCAATATGCGTTCGGAAATGGTTGGCGCTGCGCTGGGCCACCAAATCGAAGAAATTGCAGCAATTTTCAATGGTCGGGGCACCGAATTGGTGCAGCAGATCCGCACCAATGGCGAGGTCATCACACTGGCTGTTGCCCAATCCGGCGAAGCCGCCAACCGCCAGATGGCAGGTGTAGCCGAAGGTATTTTGCGCAGCCTCGAAGGTCAGGGCCAGGCCATCACAGATGCCGTGCGCGATCAGGGTGCCAACGTGACGGCTGCTTTGCAGCACGAAGGCCAAAGTGTGACCGATACCCTGCGCACGCAAGGCCAGTCAGTGACCGAGGCTTTGCGTGATCATGGCCAGAGCCTGACTGAAAACCTGCGGGTCCAGGGCCAGTCAGTGACCAAGGAACTGCGCGATCAGAGCCAAATGGCCACCCAGCAATTGCGCGATCAGGGCAGTGCAGTGCTCGATATTCTGCAAGAGCAGAGCGCATCGATGACCACCGAACTGCGCGAGCAGAGCGAAACCATGCTGGTCACCGCCACCACTGCAGCCGAACAGCTTCGCCATGTGGTCGAAGAAAGCTCCAGAATCGCTGTTGGCCGTTTGGTCAATGTGGTTGACACCCTCAATACGACCAGTGAACCTCTGGTCAAGCGCGTGGCCGATCTGACCGAAACATTGGGTGAAGTGGTTGTGCGCGCAGATGGCACCCTGTCGCAACTCGACAATGTGTTGCAGACCCGTGTTGGAAATATCGAACAGACCCTTGGCGTGATCTACCGCGACACCTCTCATGCTGCAGACCGGATGTCACAGCATGTCGACGTTCTGCGGCAGGCCACAGGCACTATTGCCGACCAGATGCGCAGCGTCAGCGAAACCACCAATACGCTCGCACGTCTGGAAAGCCAGATCAGCGCAGCGATCAGCACGCGTGAAACAACCCTCACCCAGACCATGCAGCATCTGGCTGTCCAGAGTGAAGAGTTCACGACCCTGTCAAAATCACATGCCGAAACGGTATCCAACGCTCTTGAGGATACCGAACGCCGCGCCAAGGAAATCGGACTTTTGTTGTCAAGCTCGGCCATCAGTGCGTCCGATGTTATCGCCAAACAGGTTGATAGCCTGCGTGCAATGAGCCAGCGCGAGCGCGAACGTCTCGCTGCTGCGGTCCGTGAAGTCTATGAAACATCGCTGTCGGAGATGACCGTCGCAACCAATTCGGCCACTGAACGGTTCCGCTCGACCGCCGAAGAGCTCGTCACTGTCTCGACCGAAGTGTCGCAAGGACTGGAAAAAACCCGCACCGAATTGCAGCGTGCTTTGGTTGAATTGCCGCGTGACACCCGCGAAGCCACCGATACTGTGCGTGCACTGGTTTCTGGCCAGTTGAAGGCGCTCGACGAGTTGAAGTCACTCAAACAGCATACCGGCCCGGGCCTTGGTGTCAGCCAGCATCTTCAGACCCCGCGTCCTGCCCATCAGCAACCAATGCAGCCGCAACCTGAATTTGTTCAAAGCCAGCCTGCAGCTCCGGCCTATGAGCAGCCAATGCAGCCTCAGCCTGCACCTGTCCAAAGCCAGCCTGTGCCACCTGCCTATCAGCCGCAGGCAACATTGCCCGTTATGCCGCCGATCACCATGCCGGAGCCAGTATTTGCTGCTCCCGAGCAGCCCCGGTATCACGAACCCGTGCGTGCGCCCGAACCGGTGAACTATCAGGAACCGGCATATAATCCTGCCCCGCAGCGGGCACCAGACCCTCTCTATGCTCCATCTCGCCCGATCTTGCGGGAAACACCTGTCGCCCCTCCTGTTGCACCTGCTCCCGTCTATTCGGCTCCGGCCTATTCGCCTCCTGTGAATCAGCCACCCGTTCATCAGCAACCTGCACAGCAAGCCCAGATGCCATCGGCTGCCATTCCAACGGCGGCGATCCCCCCATCTTCGGCAGGTGTATCGGACAAGGGTATTGCCGGATTTGATCCGTCTTTCGCCCCACGTCGTGCCACCGGTCGTGTTGAAGCCCCTGCGGCTCCTGCCAGCACGACAGCGGCATCGGGTTGGTTGTCCGATATGCTGTCACGTGTCTCGCATGAAGAACAAGCGACCAAGCCGCAAGAGCCCCTGCCCGCCAGTGAATGGATCGCCGTTTTGAACCGCGATATCAATGCTTGCGCCAAGCAGGAAATGGTTCTGGGCTTCTGGGAGCGCGTGCTGAACGGTGACAGAACAGCCACCATGGCCGGCGTATTGACCGGCACCGGCCAGCAAAAACTTGACGAAGCCCGCCAGCGTTATCAGACCGAAAGCGATTTCCGCTTCGTGATCGACAGCTTCCTTGGTCGCTTTGACGAATTGATGCGGGATGTGACCCCCGGTGATCATGGCAGTTCGGTTATCCGCACCATCATGAGCTCGAACGAGGGTAAGGCCTACACTCTGCTGTGTGCAGCGGTTGGCCGCATCCACTGATGATGCCCGATCAGTCAGAATAACCTGGGGGCCGATGGCCCCCTTTTTGTTGGGTGATCGGTCCACCCTGCTCCCCAATTTTGGCGGGTCGGCTATTTGTTTGACGGTATTTGGCATTTTTTATTGCTCTTGGCCTTGCGCAATTGGTCATTCCTGACATTTGATGGAGCGAGATACTCAAATCAGGGAGTGTGACGTGGATTTAGGAATTACTGGCCGTAAGGCCATTGTCTGTGCTTCGAGCCGTGGGCTTGGGCGGGGGTGTGCATTGGCGCTGGCAGAGGCCGGCGTGCATCTGACCATCAATGGTCGCAACCAAGAGGCTCTGGAAGCAACTGCAACAGAGATCAAGCGGATTTCCGGCCTTACTCCGCATGTTGTGCTGGCTGATGTCTCGACCAAAGCGGGGCAAGATGCGCTGCTCCATGCCTGCCCAGATCCTGATATTCTGGTCAATAACAATGGTGGCCCTCCCCCCAAAGGCTTCCGGGATGTTGACCGTCAGGCGATGATCGAAGGCGTTTTACAGAATATGGTGACGCCTATCGAACTGACCCAACGGGTGATTGATGGCATGATCGCGCGACAATTCGGTCGGATCATCAATATCACGTCCTCCTCGGTGTTGACCCCTTTGACAGGACTTGACCTTTCCTCGGGCGCGCGGGCTGGTCTGACCGGCTTTCTGGCTGGCGTGGCGCGTGAAGTTGCCTATGCCAATGTCACCATCAACGCGATTTTGCCCGGCATTTTCGATACCGACAGGATCAAAACCATGGTGGCCAAGCAGGCTGAGCTGAAGAACATGTCACAAGACGCCATCCGGCAAGAGCGCATCAGTTCGATTCCCGCGGGACGTTTGGGGCAAGCTGACGAATTTGGGAAAGCTTGCGCCTTTTTAGCCAGCAACCATGCGGGCTATATTACGGGCCAGAACCTGTTGATCGACGGCGGGGCGTTCCGCGCCTCGTTCTGATCTGTTGATCGGTGTGCAGAAAGGCATTCCGCACACCACCCTCTTGGCCGGATCCGACCTATGTTTCGCGGTATTGCTCTCAAATTGGCTTCGACATTTGCCTTTATTGCTATGTCCACGCTGGTCAAACTGGTGGCGGGCGGTTATCCGCTGGGCGAGGTCATCTTCTGCCGTGCCTTTTTTGCAATGATCCCGCTGCTGATCTGGCTAGGCATAAGAGGCGAGCTGATCTCCTCCATTGTCAACACCAAGCCGGCCAACCATGTGCGCCGCTGCATCGCGGGGGCTACCGGCATGTTCTTCAGCTTTGGTGCTTTGACAAATCTGCCTTTACCCGATGCCACCGCCATCAGCTATGTCACACCCATTCTGACCACCGCTTTTGCTGCAATTTTCCTGCATGAGAAAGTACGCGCCTATCGCTGGACCGCCGTAGTTGTCGGATTTTGTGGCATGCTTGTGATGCTGTCGCCGCATTTATCCAGTCTTTCCTTGCCTGATATCCATTCAGACCATTCGGCCTTGGGCGCGGCTTTGGGCCTAAGCGGGGCGATCTGTGCGGCCTTTGCAACCCTGGAAGTGCGGAAATTGTCTCAGGCCGAGCGAACCGGCTCGATCGTCTTCTATTTTACCCTCGCCACCTCGCTTGCCAGTGGTGCGACAGTCTTGCTGGGCTGGACCCTGCCAGACTGGCATGACGGATTGCTGCTTTTTGGATCCGGCATTATGGGTGGAGTGGGGCAAATTCTGCTGACTGCAAGCTATCGCCATGCCGATGTATCGGTGATTGCGCCGTTCGATTACTGCTCGCTCTTGTGGGCCTTGGTGATCGGCTATTTCATGTTCGGCGATCTCCCCAATCCCGTGGTGCTGAGCGGCGCGGCGATTGTGATTGTCGCGGGGGTGACGGTGATCATCCGGGAACGGCAATTGGGATTAAAAGTTCAGGCCGAGCGCGAATCCGGCCATCATCGTAACACCTGAATTTTGGACAGATCCATGACAGCCATTGCCCTCACGATTGCAGGCTCAGATTCTGGTGGCGGCGCCGGAATTCAGGCCGATTTGAAAACCTTCTCTGCCCTTGGTGTCTATGGTACCAGCGTCATTACCGCTTTGACGGCCCAGAATACCATGGGTGTCAGCGCGATCATGGATGTCGAGCCTGACTTCATCAGCGCACAAATGGATGCGGTGTTTTCCGATATCGCGGTCAATGCGGTTAAAATCGGCATGTTGTCACGCATCCACAGCATTGAAGCGGTGGCTGCGGGGCTGGACCGCCACCACGTCACCAAAGCCGTGTTCGATCCCGTGATGGTGGCGACCAGCGGTGACCGGCTGATCGATGATGCCGCCGTCAACCATCTCAAAACCTTGCTGTTTTCCCGTGCTGTGCTGATCACCCCCAATCTGCACGAGGCCGCGGTCATTTGCGGCGGTCCTGTCGCTCAATCAGAGCAGGAGATGCGGGCGCAAGGCGAGGCCATTCTGGGCATGGGTGCGCAGGCCGTGCTGATGAAAGGTGGACATGGTGAAGGTCCCGACTGCACCGATCTGCTGATCACCCCTGATGCCGTTCTGCCTTTTGTCGCGCCACGCATTGCAACAGCGAACACCCATGGCACCGGCTGTTCACTCTCCTCGGCCATTGCGGCTTATCTGGCGCATGGTCTGACGCTTGAGGATTCTGTTGCCAAAGCCAAATCCTATCTGACAGCCGCCATTCAAGCCGCTGATCAACTCCAGATCGGACATGGACACGGCCCTGTCCACCATTTCCACGCTGTCTGGGATCGCTGATCCCGATGGGTCGGGTTGTCATACGGTGTCTGGCGGTGCTGTCTGTCACCCAAACCATCAATTGGGCCTTCCTGTTTTACGCCTTCGCACTGTGGGCACCGCGTATTCTGAAAGAAACCGGCTGGTCGGAAACCCTCGTCTTCGGAGGGTTTTCGGTGGCCCTGCTGGCCACGGGCCTGTGTTCGCCCTATGCGGGCAAAAGCGTGGATCGCTATGGCGGGCGCCCCGTTTTGACCATAGGCACGCTGGTGGGCGCGGCGGGATTGGTGGTGCTGGCCCAAGCGACCACACCGGCAACATATCTGCTGGCTTGGGGCGTGATCGGGGCTGGCATGGCAGGCGCGCTCTATGATCCTGCCTTTGCCACGCTGGCTCAAGTGGCAGGGCCGCATACGCGCCGCGCGATTTCGACGCTGACACTGGCAGGCGGCTTTGCTTCGACCCTGTCATGGCCGCTGACAATGTGGCTTCTGACCAGCCATGACTGGCGACAGATTGCCCTGCTTTATGCGGTCATCCTTGTGATGGTCTGCGCCCCGCTGCATGCCTTTTTACTCCCCAAAGCCAGCGAAAGACAAGCACCACCCGCCCCTGCATCAACCGATCGAACCGGCACGACTGCCGCCCCGATCCTCAACAGTCCCGAATGGCTGGTCATGATGCTGTTTGCTACGGTGATCATGCTGCACGGCTTTGTGACCTCGGCCTTCTCGGTGCATATGGTCCATGTGCTTGATACGCTCGGATTGGGCGAAAAAACTGCCGTTCTGGCGGGTTCACTGGTTGGTCCTGCACAAGTACTGGCGCGCTTGGTCGAAATGCTGCTGGGCAAGCGGATTCCCGCTTTGATTTTGGGCGTGTTCAGCGTGATGCTGTTGCCCGTCGCTTTCGGCCTGCTGATCGGCCTGCCGACCGGATTCATGAGTGCGCTGCTGTTCGGACTTTTTTATGGTGCATCAAACGGACTTGTCACCATAATACGCGGCATTATCCCTTTGGCCCTCTTCGGTCCCCATGGGTATGGCCGCCGCCTGGGGATGATTTCAGCCCCTAGCCTGGCCATCAAAGCGGGGTCCCCGATGGTTTTTGCTGCTGTTATGGCCCAATCAGGTGTTGATCAGGTTCTCGCGCTGTCGCTTGGCTCTGCTCTGATCGCGGGGATTGCAATGACCATCCTGTTTATACGTGAAAGCCATATTCGATAATTCCGCATCACACTTGCGGCGCCAGCGTCAATTCCAGACCATCGAGTTCTTCTGTCCATAAAACCTGGCAGGACAGGCGGGAATTGGTCTCGACCACCGGCAGTTCATCGAGTTGCAACAATTCATCCTCACGCGGCGGGTAGAGCTTGTCCATCCAATCGGCATGGATGAACACATGGCAAGTGCCGCATTCGGCCGCACCGCCGCATATCCCTTCAATGGGCAGGCCCCAATCCCGGATAATCTCCATCACCCGCCAGCCTTCAACGGCTTCGAGACTGTGACGCTGCCCTTGGCGGTCGGTGACGTGAATAAAACCCATATCTTTTAATGCCTCTTTGAATTACCACTCTTGATATGTCGATGCGTAGCCGGACAGCAGACAGTCGGGTCATTCTCCTCAAAAAGGGGCAACCAGACCTTGCGTCACCTAACAAACTTGCATCCCTTGACGAATGGGCTTCAGATTAGCTTTGGTCAATATGAAATTTGTGCCAAAAGTGCAATGCAACATCAATGAAACAGACGGACTCGGACGCAGATGGGTATTGAAGGCAAAGAAAAGGTCAAAACACTGGAAACAGGCGCGCATGCACTGTCAGGCCAGTTGGGCAAAACCATCCAGCGTCTTCGAAAAGCCTATAATCTTTCGTTGTCCGAACTTGCCGAGCAATCCGGCGTTGCCAAGTCGATCATCAGCCAGATCGAGCGCAACGAGACCAATCCGACGCTGGCCACCATCTGGCGGCTGTCGCAAGCCCTCGATATTTCAATCGAACGCGTGCTGTCGATTTCCGATGACGAGCCGTTTATCGACAAAACCATCCGTGGCGACACGCCCACGCTGACCTCAGACGACGGCAAGGTCAAGCTCAACATCATCGGCTGGATCAAAACTGTCGAATGGCTCCAATGGTATGACGTCGAGGCCCAGCCCGGCGGTGTGCTGGAATCCGATGCCCATCAGCGCGGGTCGATCGAGAGCCTATCGGTGATTTCCGGCGAAATGGAAGTGGAAGTCGCAGGGGTGATCCAGACGGCTAAAGCCGGCGAAACGTTGCGCTATCGCTGTGACCGCCCGCATATCGTCCGCAATATCTCCAAAAAGACCGCCCATGCCACCATGGTTTGCATCCTCAAAGCCGCAGTGATGGATTGATCAGCGAATCAAAGGCGATCAAGGAGCCTTTTTGGCAGGTTTGTTGCTGGCCAATGGTTGCAGGCTTTTAAGATAGATGGCAATCGCCATACGATCGGCATCACCGAGATGAGCCATATTCTTGATCACAGCGGCCATCGAACCGCCTGCAGAGTCAAAATCGGGTGTAAAACCTGTTTTTAGAAATTCAGCAATATCGTCTGCCGTCCACTTGGCAAGGCCTGTCTCATGGCTGGTCAGATTGGGGATATACCCGGCCCCACCTTCGGGATCAGGCCCACCCGACATGCGAAGCGATTTGCGGATCCCGCCCATGACATCGCGTGGCGAATGGCATTCTGCACAATGGCCCGGACCATTGACCAGATAGGCACCACGGTTCCACTCCTCAGATTGGCTTGTTTGCGGTTGATAGGCGCCAGACGCTAAATTCAGCCATTTCCACAGTCCCAGACCGCGTCGGAACGAGAAGGGAAAATTCAGATCATGATCGGCAATTCGACCCGGTAAGGCTGGCAGGGTTTTAAGAAAAGCCAGCAAATCAACCAGATCCTGATCATTCATCAAGGCATATGACGTAAAGGGAAAGGCCGGATAATAATGGCGGCCATCGGGTGATACGCCTTCGCGCATGGCCGTGATAAAAGCCTGATCGGTCCAGGCTCCGATCCCATCTTGCTTGTCGGATGATAGATTGGGGACACGGAATGTGCCGAATGGGGTTGGCAAAGCCCGTCCTCCCCCAAGTCGCAAACGATCATCCTGATTGGGCGTCGCATGACAGGAGGCGCATCCTCCTGCCCAGAACAGAGTCTGGCCATTTTCAAGACGAGCAGGCCCTGTTGAAACCGCCGCAGGCCCTCGCAACAAGTGCCAGATCGCAGGTGACGTCAACAACCAAAAGCCCGTTGCCCCGCACACCAAGGCAACCAAAAGGGCTGACAGAAACTGTCTTTTGCTCATCCCGATCACCCCGGTTTATGCCGGCTTCAAGTTCACCGAAATTGTTATTTCTTTTCGATGCGATAGGTCTCATGGCAACTGCCGCAATTTTGGCCAACTTTAGGGAAATTGGCTTTGAAGCTCGCTTCATCGGTGATACTTGCCAGGGCCTCTTTGGCGTCAGCTCCAAATTTGACCAGACGTGCATCGAAATCAGCTTTGGCTTCCCAGATTTTCGGCGAGGCCGTGGTTTCGCCGCCAGTCTCACTGCCCTTGGGATAGAGGGCGGACATCTTGCCGGAGGCTTCAACAAAGGTTTCCAGCGAGGCCTTGACCTTCGCCAGCTCGAACGGAGCCTGACCACGCATCATCTGCCCGGGATCGCGCATTGCGCCACCAACCGATTTCATCACCGCTTTACGGCTGGCAATGGGGTCATTTTGTGCAGAAACAACCGACGAATTCAACAACGCAATGGCCAGCACGCCGGCACCACACAACAAAGCGGTATTTTTCATGGAGATTTTCATAATGTGAATTCCTTTAAATAAGCTGATCATTATAATTTTAAACCGTGGCGGAATACCCGCCACGGTTCATGAAACAGGTCCTTACTCGGCAGCGATACGCGCAGCATGAATGGCTGCAAAAACCCGATCAGGGGTCGCAGGCATATCAATATGCCTGATACCATAAGCGCGATCCAGTGCGTCGACAACAGCATTCATGACCGCAGGGCATGAACCGATTGATCCGGCCTCGCCTGCTCCCTTGATCCCCATCGGATTGGTGGTGGAAGGGACATTGCGCGTTTCAAAATCAAAATTCGGCATATCGCCGGCACGGGGCAAAGCGTAATCCATCAGGGAAGCCGTCACCAACTGGCCCTCGGCATCATAGACCGTACGCTCGAACAGCGCTTGACCGATCCCTTGGCCCACACCGCCATGCACCTGACCCGCAAGGAGCAAGGGATTGACTGCCAGCCCGAAATCGTCACAGATCGTGTAACGCTCGATGCTGACATGGCCGGTATCGGGGTCGATGCTGACTTCCGCAACATGGGTGCCGTTCGGATAGGTCGCATCGGGCGGCACAAAATCGCCCTCGCCGGAGCGCATCGCCTCGCTGACACCTGGTTTATTGGCCAGATCGATGAAACTCACGGAACGATCGGTGCCTGCGACCCGCACGCGCCCGTCGACAATTTCAAGATCCGCCACAGAGGCTTCCAGCGCGCCGGAGGCAAGGCTCTTGAGCTTTTCCGCCAGATGTTCGGATGCACGCCAAACGGAAATGCCGCCAACCGGAATCGAGCGCGAACCGCCGGTGCCATGCCCGGTTTTGATTTTGGCCGTATCACCTTGCACCACCCTGATCCGCTCCAGCGGCAAATCGAGGTGCTGCGAGGCAAATTGGGCATAGGCCGTGGCATGGCCCTGCCCGTTTGATTGCGTACCCGAATAGATGGTCACACCACCATCGGTTTCCAATGTGATTTTGACATCCTCACCATCACCCCATGCCGTGCATTCGATATAGGTGGCCAGACCGATTCCACGGATAAGCCCCTTTTTACGGCTGTCTTTCAGGCGGTTTTTGAAACCTGCCCAATCGGATGACTCCAGCGCCCGGGTCATATGTCCGTTGAAATCACCGGTATCGTAGGTCCGCTGGCCAATCGGGGTTTTGTAAGGCATCGCATGGGGCGAAATGAAATTGCGGCGGCGAATCTCCTCTTGCGCCAGTCCAGTGGACCGTGCTGCCGCATCCACCAGCCGCTCAAGCACATAGGCTGCTTCGGGGCGGCCTGCACCGCGATAGGCATCGACCGGGACGGTATTGGTATAGACACCCCGAACCCGCACATGCAGCAATGGGGTGGCATAGACACCCGTCATCATTGTGCCGCCAAGATAAGGGATATATGGCCCATATTGAGACAAATAGGCACCCAAATTGCCCAAAATATCAAAACGCATTGCCAAAAACCGGCCACGGCTGTCGAGGGCGACTTCGGCAACGGTGTAATTGTCGCGTCCCTGACAATCACCCACGAAATGATCGCCACGTTCGGCGATCCATTTAACAGGGCGCTTCAGCCGTTTGGCAGCTTCCAGCACCAACGGATATTCGCGATAGACAAAGGTCTTGGTTCCAAAACCGCCACCGACATCGCCGGTAATCACGCGAATATCGGCTGGCGGCACCTTCATGACGATATTGGCCATGCTGTCGCGGATGCCGTGCACCCCTTGCGAGGATATGGTCAGGGTAAAGGACTTGGTCGCGGCATCATACTCGCCGATAGCCCCGCGAGTTTCTATGTAATTGGTCACCAACCGGTTGTTTTCGACATTGAGCGATACAGTGCGCGCCGCTTTGGCAAAAACGGCATCGACCTTGTCTTTGTCTCCCATCGAGGCATCAAAGGCCAGATTGTCGGGCTGTTGGTTCCATACCGCCGCCGAGCCTTTGGCCACTGCCGCACGCATATCCACCACCGCCTTCAAGGGATGATAGGTCACAGGCACGGCCTCGGCGGCATCGCGGGCAATCTCGATCGTGTCGGCGACAATGAACGCCACCGCATCCCCGACATGTTTGACGGTATCAACCGCGAGAGCGGGCGCCTGTGCCACCAGATTTTGGGTCTTGTCATCATTGGGCAATGGCGCAAGGCAGGGCACTGGACCAAGATGGGCGAGGTCAGCCCCCGTCAGCACCAAGCGAACGCCTTTGATTGCCAGAACGGACGCAAGATCTCCGATGGTAAAGCGGGCATGTGCATGGGGACTGCGCAAGACCAGTCCATGCAAATGACGCTCCGGATTGAAATCGGCCATATAATGACCGCCGCCTGACAACAGGCGATGATCTTCTACGCGGCGCATTGATTGTCCGACACCAAATTTTTTAACAGCCATACCCGTCTCTCCCTGAAGCACCGATTGCTTTTTGTGTGTGTGATATGGTCAGGCTGGGCCCGTTTCCAAAGGCTCGCCATGTTCCACCCAATCCAGAATCCCACCGGCATAATGGGCATCGATGGCTACGCCTGCCGCGTGTGCCATGGCCGCCGCCGTGAGTGACCGCTTGCCCGAACGGCACGAGAGGACAACCCGCTTGCCCTCATGGATCGGCAAATCGGCCGCCGAGAAAATCGAAAGCGGGTTCAACAGCGCCGAAGGAATATGCCCGGCCTCGAATTCATTGGCCTCGCGCACATCCACTACAATCATCGTGCCCGCAGCCAGTCCGGCCTTTATGGCGGCAATGTCCAGATTTTCGACCTTTGTCATCTATCCTGTTCCTGTCACACAGACTCTCTCGCGTCTATTCTTGACCGAGCTTGGGCCACTTGTCACATAGTCTTTTTCACATGATGCAATTGATCTGTGAACATGAGTGCCGGATCAATCCCTTCCAGATCAGGCATCAGACACATTTGCAAAAGCTTTTGCCTAATTTTTACGCATTTACATCTGTAAATTGAAGCAATCCCGCTAAAAAATCTCTAGCCATCGAGCAGATCGCGTGGAACCTTAGGCATAGAAGTAATGGTGAATGTTTATCCTGCCTAAAGGACTCTCATAAGACCATGGTGTTGAAATCGACCGAAGCGAGATCACCGGCAATCTTTGACGAGATGCTGACAACCGATCATGCCGCCCGACGGCCTTACGAGGCCGTTGCCGAATGGTTGGCAACCCAGACACGGGGGAGCATCAAGAAAAAGCAGGAGGAAGCCGACGCTATCTTCCGTCGGCTAGGCATTACCTTTGCCGTTTATGGCGAAGGCGGCTCGAACGAGCGGCTCATTCCGTTCGATCTGATCCCGCGGGTTCTTTCGGCCAAAGAGTGGCGCTCACTCGAACGCGGGATCGAGCAACGCGTCAGGGCCCTCAATGCGTTTTTGTATGACATTTATCACCGTCAGGACATTGTCCGCGCCGGACGCATCCCGGCCGAGATGATTAACCAGAACGAGGCATTCCTTCCCGAGATGATCGGTTTCGATCCACCCCGCAATGTCTACGCCCATATCATCGGGACCGACATCGTGCGAACGGGTGAAAACGAGTTTTTTGTCCTGGAAGACAATCTTAGAACGCCGTCGGGCGTCTCCTATATGATGGAGAACCGCGAGGCGATGATGCATCTGTTCCCCGAATTGTTTTCTGCACATCGGGTTCGTCCGGTCGAGCATTACCCGGAATTGCTCCGCCAGACGCTTGAAAGTGTGGCACCGGCCAACTGCAAGTCCGATCCCACCATCGCCGTGCTGACGCCGGGCATCTATAATTCAGCCTATTTCGAACATTCCTTCCTTGCCGACCAGATGGGGGTGGAACTTGTGCAGGGCTCGGATCTGTTCATTCAGGATGGCGCACTTTACATGCGCACAACCAAAGGCAAGGACCGTGTCGATGTGATCTATCGGCGCGTCGATGATGCCTATCTTGATCCTTTGTCGTTCGACCCCCATTCAATGCTTGGTGTGCCCGGCCTGTTCGATCTCTATCGGGCTGGCGGGGTGACGATTGTCAACGCGCCGGGAACTGGCATTGCCGACGACAAGGCGATCTATGCCTATGTCCCCGATATCATCGAATTTTACACCGGCGAAAAGCCAATCCTCAAGAATGTGCCGACCTATCGCTGCAGCCTCGACAGCGAGCGTTCCTATGTGCTTGATCATTTGAGTGAACTGGTGGTCAAGGAAGTGCACGGATCCGGCGGCTACGGCATGCTGATCGGGCCTGCAGCGACCAAGCGCGAACTGGCCGAATTCCGCAAACGGATCGAAGCGCGGCCCGGCAATTACATCGCCCAACCGACGCTGGCGCTGTCGACCTGTCCGGCTGCGACCGCTGCAGGCTTTGCTCCCCGCCATGTCGATTTGCGGCCCTTTGTTCTCTTGGGTGACAAAATCCGCCTGACTCCGGGAGGATTGACCCGTGTGGCCTTGAAAAAGGGATCGCTTGTGGTCAATTCCTCTCAAGGTGGCGGCACCAAAGACACTTGGGTTCTGGAGGACTGACGATGCTGGGACGCACCGCCTCAAATCTGTTCTGGCTGTCTCGCTATATCGAGCGTGCCGAGAACATCGCCCGCCTCACCGAAGTCGGTTACCGTATTTCCATGACCCCTGATACTGGATCGGGCCACCGCGAGGATTGGAAATCAACCCTGATTGCGGCCGGTTGTCTCGATTCTTTTATGAAACGCCATCAGACAATCACCGCCGAGAAGGTCCAGAATTTCCTGCTGTTTGATCCCGAAAATCCTTCCTCGGTACGGTGCTGTCTTGAAACCGCACGCAACAATGGTCGTGCGGTGCGCACAGGCCTGACGCGCGAAATGTGGGAAGCGTTGAATTCAACATGGATTGAATTTGCCGGCATCAAGCCCGGCACACTCGATTCCGGCAAATTGCCTGATTTCCTCGACTGGATCAGGCAGCGCTCCAACATGTTCCGTGGCGCGTTGCTCGGGACATTGCTGCGTGACGAGGGCTATTTCTTTGCCCAACTGGGCGCCTTTGTCGAGCGGGCCGATAATACGGCGCGCATTCTCGATGTGAAATATTATGTGCTGCTGCCCTCGCACGAGATGATCGGCGGGGGGCTTGATGTCTATCAATGGGAGACAATTTTGCGGTCGGTCTCGGCCCATCGGTCCTACAGGCATGTCTACAAGGACAGCTACAAGCCTTGGAATGTCGCTGAATTCCTGATTTTACGGCCTGAAATGCCCCGCTCACTGCGCTTCAGCTATGACTGGATCGAACGATCGCTGAACGGTTTGAAGTCGATTAATCCGGCAGGGGAGCAAGCCCGCAGACAGTGCGCCGTGGTGCTGGCCGATTTACAGAACAACTCGATGGATACCATCTTCCAGAATGGCCTGCATGAATTCCTCAGCCAGTTCATGCAGCGCAACAACCAGATTTCGGCTTCCGTCGCCTCCGAATATTATTTTCAATGACACATCAATCCATGCTCATTTCGATCAGGCATACAACCCATTACCATTATGACGGCCCCGTCCAGCACGCGGTGCAAGCCCTGCGTCTGACACCCCCTTCTGGGCTCAGCCAACAGGTGCGTCAGTGGTCCATCCATATTCCCGGGTTTGAGGGCGCTTCCCGCTTTACCGATGCCTTCGGCAATGTCGTGCATCTGGTGACACCGCCCGGTCCTGTGACAAGTATGGACATTGTCGCCGAAGGCCAGATCGAAACCATAGACACGGCAGGCGTGGCCGGTTTTACGCGTGAAGCGGCACTGCCTTCGCTCTATTTGCGCCAGACCCCCCTGACCATACCAGACGATGCAATCAGGCATCTCGCCGAACAATGCCAGAACCCGGACCGCCTGACCCGTTTGCATGATCTGATGGGCCGGATAAGGGATGCAATCCGCTATGAAACCGATGCAACCCATGTCCATACCACTGCCGGTCAAGCGCTCAAGGAAGGGGCTGGGGTCTGTCAGGATCATGCGCATGTTATGATTGCCTGTGCGCGCCATCTTGGCATTCCGGCCCGCTATGTCACCGGTTATCTGCATTTGGAAGAAGACGACACTGCGGTAGCCCATCATGCCTGGGCGGAAGCCTTTACCGAGGATCTGGGTTGGATCGGTTTTGATCCTGCCAACCGGATTTGCCCGTCGGTCCATTATGTCCGGCTGGCGGTCGGGCTTGATGCGCGTGGCGCCGCCCCTTTGCGGGGGATCCGTTTAGGACCATGGGTGGAAAACCTCTCGGTAGAGGTTGTCGTGAGGCAATCACAACAGTAAGCAAGAATGCAGCGAGAGAATCCTAACCCTCAGCCAATTGTGAGGCTTCAATGACCTATTGTGTCGGCTTGCGTCTTGATGGCGGAATCGTATTTGCGTCCGATACCCGCACCAATGCCGGTTTTGACAATATTGCCATTTTTAGAAAAATGCATGTTTGGGAACGCTCGGGAGACCGTGTTTTGGTCCTGTTGTCCGCCGGCAATCTGGCGGTAACGCAATCGGTCATCTCCTTGCTCAACGAACAGATTGATGCCGAGCGGGACGATGGCGGTCCTTCGCTGCTCAATGTTGAGACGATGTACCAGGCCGCCCGTGTGGTTGGAGATTCTGTGCGCGAGATCCGGCGGGTCGATGGTCCCTCGCTGGAAGCGGCCAGCAGCGCCTTCAGTGCCTCGTTCATTCTCGGCGGTCAAATACACGGTGAACCGCCGCGGATGTTCCAGATCTATTCGGAAGGCAACTTCATCGAGGCCACCAAGGACACCCCGTTTTTCCAGATCGGAGAACATAAATATGGCAAGCCGATCCTGGATCGGGTCGCGCGGCCCGATATGGCGATCGGTGAAGCCGCCAAGTTGATCCTGCTGTCTTTCGACTCGACCCTGCGCTCGAACCTGTCTGTCGGCATGCCGATTGATCTGATGATCTACCAGCGTGATTCCCTGGTGATCGGAGAGCAAAGACGGATCGGGCCGGATGATCCCTATTTCAAAATGCTCTCCAAAGCATGGTCAGAGGGCTTGCGCTCCACCTTCGCCCATATCGACAGCTATGAAGGGGCGCTTGACGCCTGATATGCGGCAATCCATTTCGTTTACAAAGCATTAAGATTGATTGCCCGACTCTGGTGATTGTGCCAGTGATAATGGCCAATCACTGTCACACATCAGGGTCGTTAATCGTTGATTTCAAAGCCACAAACGCTGCAAACGGGTTGCGTGGTCGCAATGAGCCTATGGCTCTCGGCCTGTATCCCTGCGCATGCGCCGGTTGATCTTGCGATTTCCGAGCCGCAACAGTTTGAAGCCCTGAATAGCAGAGCCACCCAGCGCCTGACCAAGGAGTGGCCGCAACTGTTCGGTTCGAAGGAGCTGGAAGGGTTGATCGTGCTGGCCTTGCGCGACAATCCCGATATCGGTGCAGCACTGGCCCGTATCGACCAGTCACAAGCCCTGACCCAACAGGCGGAGTCCTTGTTGCTGCCTGGCATTAATGGCTCTTTTGATGCCGGCCAGAGCATGGTACCGGGCACCTTGAAGCGGCGTGAACCGCCTTTCAATGCCACGCGCTCCAAACAATTCAGCACAGGCGCCAATGCCAGCTATCTGCTCGATATCTGGGGCCGCTACCGCTCGCTTTACAATGCACAACAAGCCGTTGCCCAAGCCAGTATTTATGATCATCAATCTGTGATGCTGGCGACATCAAGTGCCGTGACCAACAGCTATTTCATCATTCTGTCGGCCCATGACCGGATCGCCCTCGGCCACGAAAATATTGCCACGGCCCAACGAATACTTGATGCGATCCGCGGACGGTTATCGGTCGGCACCGCCTCTGCCCTCGATGTGGCCCAACAAGAGAGCGTTCTGGCCGCACAAAAGGCACTGATCCCGCAATTACAGCAACAGGCCTTACAGACGCGCAATCAGCTGGCAGTCCTGTTAGGGCGCCCCCCTCAAGGTTTTGTGCTCTCGGCCAAAAGCCTGAACAGCTTGAAAGTACCATCGGTGAAGGCGGGTTTACCGTCCGATCTGCTGCGTCAGCGTCCCGATATTGCGCGCGCCGAAGCACTGATGCAGGCAGCCGATGCGAATGTCGAGGCTGGCCGTGCGGCCTTTTTGCCCAGTTTCAGCCTTACGGCCTCAGGCGGGCTGGAGAGTATGACGCTGAAAACCCTCCTCAACCCGCATGCCGCAGCCAATTCACTGCTGGCAGGTGTGACCCAGCCTTTATTCGATGGCGGCAATCTGAGAGCCCAATATCAGGGCGAGACCGCCCGCGAGGCCGAAACCGTTGCCAATAGTCGCAAAACGGTTTTGACCGCCTTGAGCGATGTCGAAAATGCACTGGTCGCGGTCGAACAATCCCGCCGTCAGGAGGTGTTACAGCAGGAGGTTGTGACCGCCTCCCGCCGCGCAACGATGATCAGCGAGGAAAGGCTGAAGGCGGGCACCATTGATATTGTCACCCTTCTGGCTGTGCAACAAAGCCTGTTTCAGGCACAGGAAAACCTGCTGTCGAGCCGTCTGCAACGCCTGCAAGCCAGTCTTGGCCTGATCGAAGCCCTCGGCGGTGGCTTTCAAAACCCCAAAGACGAGACATCGCCAACACCCGCCTTGATGACGCCACTAAAATCCCGTGATTCACTTCCATCATCCTCTACACCCTCTCCGGTTGAAACACCTTGAGATAGACATGAGCAAGCCATGAAATTGCGTACCCTTCTCATTGTGCTAGGTCTGGTTGCCTTGATTGCGGGGGGCATTGCTTATAAAATATGGTTCAGTCAATCGCCTGCACCGTCCGCCGCGGGAGGGGGCAGCGCACGGGGGATGCGCGGCAGTGGCGATGGCCCCTTGCCAGTGCTTGCCAAACGGGCTGAACAGACCGATGTTGCGGTTGAACTTGACGGAATCGGGACCGTACAGGCACTCAATACCGTCACCATCCGCCCCCAGGTCGATGGCCGGTTGATCTCCCTGCATTTCAAGGACGGGGAAACCGTCAAAGCCGGAGATATTCTGGCCAAAATCGACCCTAAAACCTACCAGGCCTCTCTCGATCAGGCTCTGGCAAAAAAGGCGCAGGACGAAGCACAGCTGGCCAATGCCCGCCGCGATCTTGAACGCTATACCAATCTCGCGCGCACCGAATATGCCACCCAGCAGCAGGCTGATACGCAACGCTCGGTTGTCGCCCAGTTGGTTGCGCAGGTCGCTGCCGATCAGGCAGCCATCGATAATGCCACGGCAATCCTCGATTACACCACGATACGCGCCCCCATTGATGGCCGCACGGGATTGCGGCTGGTCGATCAGGGCAATCTGCTGCGTGCCTCGGATCAAAACGGCATTGTCACCATCACCCAGGTGCAACCCATTGCAGTCATTTTCAACCTGCCCCAACAGCAGTTACGCGCCGTCAATCAAGCCATGGCGCGCGGTGTCGTGCCGATCGAGGCCCGCGAAGCAGACAATCTGACCGTGATTGACCGGGGGATGGTCGAGGTGATTGACAATCAGGTTGATCAAACCACCGGCACTGTGCGGATCAAAGCACGGTTTCCCAATGCACAACTGGCCTTGTGGCCCGGACAATTCTTGAATGTCAGGCTGCGGGTCGATACGCTGAAAGAGGCCATCACCGTGCCCACCGCCTCGATCCAACGTGGCCCCCTTGGACCCTTTGTCTATGTGGTGGATGCGCAATCTCTTGCAACCCAACGCAGCGTCACTCTGGCCCGCCAGACCGAAACGGTCACAGCCATTGCCACAGGGGTAACGGTGGGCGAGCAGGTCGTTACCAGCGGCTTCAACCGCCTGACCGATAAAACATTGGTGCGGATCGACGAGCCTAATCCCGCTGGCAGCGAAGCACCCGCCCCGCGCCCGCAAGGCGAACGGCGCAGGGGCAGCGGTAGTGGAGCCAGCCAACCGTGAGCGTCTCCTCCCCTTTTATCCGGCGGCCTGTTGCCACCTCCCTGCTCGGGGTCGCAGTCCTGCTGTGCGGATGGTTAGGGTTCCGCTCGCTGCCAATAGCCGCTTTGCCACAGGTCGAATTTCCGACAATCCAGATCACAACCCAATATCCCGGCGCCAATCCCGACACGATGGCCTCCCTGATCACCGCGCCGCTGGAACGTCAATTCGGGCAAATTCCGTCACTGGCAGAGATGAGCTCGCAAAGTGCGTTCGGCCTGAGCCAGATTACCCTGCAATTCGATCTGGGCCGTGATATTGATGCTGCTGCACAAGATGTGCAATCGGCCATCAATGCCGCTGGCTCTACCTTGCCACGCTCGCTGCCTTATCCGCCAGTCTATGCCAAGGTCAATCCTGCCGACACACCGGTGATGACACTGGCTCTTTCCTCCAAAACCGTGCCCATGCGGGTATTGAGCGATCTGGCTGACACCCTGCTCGGCCCCCGTCTGAGTGAAATTTCCGGGGTTGGGCGGGTCACCATCGAAGGGGGTATTCGCCCTGCAGTCCGGATTCAGGTCGATCTGGCGCGACTGGCCTCCTACAAGATCAGCCTTGAGGATGTCAGGGCGGTTGTCATTGCCGCCAATGCAGCGGCGCCAAAAGGCGCTCTGGACGGAACATTCCAATCCTACACGCTGGCTGCCAATGACCAGATTAGCGCGGCTTCAAGCTATCGAGATGTGGTGGTCGCCACACGCAATGGCGCCAATGTTCTGTTGCGCGATATTGCCGAAGTGATCGATGGTCTCGAAAATACCCGGGTCAGCGGAGCCTTGAACAGCGAAACCGCTATTATTATCGACATCAGACGCCAACCCGGTGCCAATATCGTGGCCACCGCCGATCTGATCACCGCCGGCCTGCCACGGCTGCGACGTGCTTTGCCTGCCGGCACACAATTAAGCGTTGTGCATGATCGCACCGATACGATCCGCGCCTCGATCAGTGATGTCGAATTCACGCTTGTTCTCAGCACGGTGCTGGTGGTGCTGGTGGTGCTGATGTTTTTGCATTCCCTGCGCGCCACCTTGATTGCCGGAATAAGCCTGCCTCTGTCGATCATCGCAACATTCGGGATGATGTGGTTTCTCGACTTTAGCCTGGACAACCTCTCGCTGATGGCTTTGACAATCGGCACCGGATTTATTGTCGATGATGCGATTGTCATGATCGAGAACATTGCACGCCACATCGAGGACGGTGACAATCCGCTCGAAGCCGCCCTCAAAGGCGCACGAGAGATCGGGTTTACGGTGATCTCGCTGACCGTCTCGCTGATTGCCGTTTTCATTCCGTTGCTGTTCATGACAGGGCTGGTAGGGCGGATGTTCAGGGAGTTTGCCCTGACACTCTCACTGGCCGTCGTGATTTCAGCCCTGATTTCGTTGACCCTGACCCCGATGCTGTGCGCTGTCATTCTGCGCCAAAAACCGAGCCGCCGGGAGCAGGATTTACAGGTGTTTTTCGATCGTCCGATGCAGTTGATGGCCGGATTTTACGAGAAAACCCTTGTTCGTGCGCTGGCACACCCTACCCTCATGCTGGGTTTGACTGCTGCCACGATGGCGCTGACCGCACTCCTCTACACATTCAGCCCGAAAGGCTTCCTCCCCAACGAAGATACTGGTCTGATTTCGGTCGTGATGGAGGCCGCACCCGACGTCTCTTTCAGCCAGATGCAGACATTGCAGGCCCAAGTGACCGAGAAAATCCAACGCGAACCATCGGTCGCCAATGTCATCGCTGTTCTGGGTATTGGCGCACAGAATTTGACTCTCAATAGTGGTAAAATCACTGTCAGTCTGGTGCCGCATGGTGAACGGCGTGAGACCGCCAGCCAGTTGGGAGCAAAAATCCGGCTTATCGAAGACGAAATCCCCGGAATCAGACTCTTTGTCCGCGAGGTCCAGGATATCCAGATCGCCACCCGTGCTTCGCGGTCCCAATATCAATATACATTGACAGGCGCCGATCCGGATGAACTGAACCAATGGGGCAAAAAGCTGGCGACCGCGCTTGCGGGCGACCCGCGGCTGAACAACATCGCCTCAGAAGCTCAAAATGGTGGCTTGCAGGCCTTTATCAACATTGACCGCGAAAAGGCCGGACGTCTGGGTATTTCGATGCAATTGATCAATGATACGCTCAATGATGCGTTCAGCCAGCGGCAAATTTCAACCATCTATGCCCAATCCAACCAATATCGGGTGATTTTGGAGGCAGCTCCTGCCTTCCTCAATGATCCGAATGTGCTCAACACTCTTTATATCGGCACGGCTGCAGGCTCGCAGGTGCCCCTGTCATCTATTGCCAGCCTGACACGGAATACGGCACCGCTGATCATTTCCCATCAAGACCAGTTTCCAGCCTATTCCCTCAGCTTTGATCTGGCCCGGAATACTTCCCTTGATGCCGCTTTGCGTGCTGTCAGCGAAGCCGAACACACCATTGGGCTCCCACCCTTGCTCTCAGGCCATTTCAGCGCCGATGCCGCCGAATTCCAGCGCGCCTTGGCAGGTCAGGTCTGGCTGATACTGGCGGCCGTGGTGGTGATCTATCTGGTCCTGGGGATGCTTTATGAAAGCTATATCCATCCGATTACCATCCTATCGACCCTGCCATCGGCCGGTGTCGGGGCCTTGCTGGCCCTGTTGCTGTCCGGGCATGATGTGTCGGTTGTCGCCCTGATAGGCATTATTCTGCTGATGGGCATTGTCAAAAAAAATGCGATCATGATGATCGATTTTGCCATAGTCGCCATGAATGAGCATGGCATGCAGGCCGAACAGGCGATCATCCAAGCCTGCCATTTACGCTTCAGGCCGATCATGATGACCACACTGGCCGCGTTGTTCGGAGCCTTGCCGCTGGCCTTTGCCACCGGAGCAGGAGCGGAATTGCGGGTTCCGCTTGGCATTTCCATTGTCGGCGGGCTTTTACTCAGCCAATTATTGACGCTTTATACAACACCGGTGATCTTTCTGGCACTTGATCGGTTCGATCCGCGCCACAAACTGCATACAAATACCGAAACCCTGAGTGATGCAGGGACACAAGCCTGATGGCCAGCCTTTCGGAGCCCTTTATCAAGCGCCCGATTGCCACAACCCTGATGGCGGCGGGGCTGATGTTTGTCGGGCTTCTGGCCTATCTCGATTTACCGGTATCCAGCCTTCCTGCGGTTGATTTTCCGACCATCCGCGTCTCTGCCAGCCGTCCGGGAGCCGATCCGGCCACCATGGCAGCCACAGTGGCAGCACCGCTCGAACGTCGATTGGGCGAAATCGCCGGAGTGACAGAAATCACCTCGACCAGTTCGCTCGGCAATAGCGCAATTACCATCCAGTTCGATGTGAACCGCAAGATCGACAACGCGGCCCGCGATGTGCAAGCCGCCCTCAACGCAGCTGCCACCGATTTGCCGTCCGATCTGCCAAGCCTCCCGGTCTTCCGCAAAACAAATCCGGCAGCCGCTCCCGTGCTGGTTCTGGCAATCCGTTCCGATTCCATCCCGACCAGTGATCTTTATGATATTTCGGATAGCGTGATTGCCCAGCGTATTGCACAGGTGGCCGGAGTAGCAGAAGTCACGGTCAATGGCGCCGAGCAACCCGCCATTCGTGTCAAGGTTGATCCCGCCCGCCTTGCCGCGATGGGCCTAGGCATTGACGAGGTCCGCATAGCCTTGGTCGGTGCCAATGCTCTTGGGCCGGTGGGGTCGTTTGACGGTCTGAATCAGACAGAAATGCTGGCTACTAATGCCCAATTGGCAACCATCGAGGATTTCAAACGCGTCGTCGTGGCTGTGCGCAATTCGATTGCGATTACCTTGGGCGATGTCGCTGATGTGCGTTCCGGCGTGCGCAATACCCGTGCTGCAGGCTGGTTTAACGGCAAACCGGCGGTCTTGCTGATCATCACAAAACAACCCCAAGCCAATGTGATTGAAACGGTCGACAAGGTGAAGGCCCTGATTCCGGAATTGCGCCGTTGGATTCCGGCCAGCGTCGAGATGGCGATTGTGTCTGACCGCACCAGTACAATCCGCGCCTCGATCAGCGATCTGATGGTAACGCTGTGTGCGGCTATTGTGCTGGTGATGCTGGTCGTCTGGCTGTTTTTGCGGCGTGGTGCGCAAATACTGGCGGTCGGCCTCACAGTCCCCTTATCACTGGCCGGGAGTTTTGCCGCCATGTGGGTGGCAGGCTTTACGCTCGACAACCTGTCTTTGCTGGCGATTACCATCTCGGTGGGATTTGTGGTGGATGATGCCATAGTGGTGGTCGAAAACATCCATGCGCAACTGGAGCGCGGCGCAACACGCCTGCAAGCAGCACTTGAAGGGGCACGCCAGATCGGCTTTACCGTGTTCTCGATCAGCCTGTCGCTGATTGCAGCCTTCATTCCGATGCTGTTTCTGGATGGTGCAATCGGTCATATGTTCCGCGAATTTGCCCTGACTTTGGCTTTTGCGATTGCTGTTTCAACCTTTGTCTCGCTGACCATCGCACCCATGATCTGCTCCCGATTGATGAAGCGGGACAGTGATTATACCCCAAGCCGCCTCGATCAGACATTTGAGCAGGGACTGGAATGGCTGTCTCAAAGCTATCAAGTCTCGTTAAAACCCGTATTGCGGCATCCATGGATCACTTTGCTGACCTTCGTGCTGGTGATCGGTGCCAGTGTTGCGCTGTTTCGCGCTCTGCCCAAAGGGGGATTTCCGCAAGACGATACCGGACTGATTTTCGGCTTCACCGAGGCTTCGGCAGATGTGTCCTTCGGCGCAATGATCGGCTTGCAGCAAAGAGTGGCCGATATCGTGCTGGCCGATCCGGCGGTTGCGAGCGCCTCATCGTTTATTGGTGCCTCTGGCGGTATTGCCTCGGTCAATCAGGGCCGCATCCTGATCAGCCTCAAACCGTTTGCCGAACGGGGAATTTCGTCCAATGCAGTGGTGGTCCGTCTGCGCAAAAGCCTGGCGGCGGTGACTGGAATTTGGCTTTTCATGGTCCCTGTACAGGATTTGCGGGCAGGCGGACGCGTCGGCAAATCCCCCTTCCAATTCACGTTGTGGGGACAGGATCTCGAGGCCTTGCAGACATGGGCCCCCCGCGCGGTCGATGCCCTCAAAGCCGCGCCCGAACTGGTCGATGTATCCACCGACAAGATCAATGGCGGCCTGCAACTCAATCTGGTGATCGACCGCGCCCGTGCAGCACAATTGGGTGTTAAAATTCAGGCTATTGATGCGGTTTTGGGTGATGCTTTCGGTCAAAAGCAAGTGGCGACCCTCTATTCACAGCGCAACCAATACCGGGTGGTCATGGAGTCGGACCGCCAGCGCGACCCCAATGATCTGAACGCCCTCTATGTGACTGGAGCAGGAGGCCTGCAAGTGCCGTTGTCGACACTGGCACGGTTCGAACGCGGTATTTCGCCTTTACTGGTCAACCATCAAGGCCAGTTTCCGGCCATCACTATCACCTATGATGTCGCTCCCAATGTGACACAGGATGCAGCCTTCAAGGCGGTGCGGCGGGTGATCGAGGGCTTGCATCTGCCCGATACCCTCAATTCCGATTTTGCCGGTGATGCCAAGGCATTTTCTGCGGCAGCAAGCACGCAGGGCCTGCTGATTCTGGCTGCTTTTGTAGCGGTTTACCTGATTTTGGGGATTTTATACGAGAGCCTCGTCCACCCTTTGACGATCATCTCCACCCTTCCCTCTGCCGGATTGGGGGCCTTGCTATCGCTCTGGCTGTTCGGCATGGAGCTCACTCTTATTGCGATGATCGGCATTATACTGCTGATCGGTATCGTGAAGAAAAACGGCATCATGCTGGTCGATTTTGCTATTGCCGCCCAGCGTGAACAACAGCTTTCAGCCTATGAGGCTATTTACAAGGCGTGCGGAGCGCGCTTCCGTCCGATCCTGATGACCACACTGGCCGCTCTGCTGGGTGCCTTGCCTCTGGTTCTGGCGATGGGACCGGGGGCAGAACTGCGCCGCCCGCTGGGCGTCACCATCATCGGCGGACTGGTGCTGTCACAATTGCTGACACTGTATACGACACCGGTCATCTATTTGCTGATGGATCGATTTAGCCGGAAAAAGGCCGAGATTTCAGACCAGTAACGTCTCTTATTTGCCGGAAAACAGCGGGTGTACGACTGTATCACCAGGCTTTATTCCCAAACGCTGGGCAGTGCCGCCATTGAGCTCCAGCACGCTCCATATCGCTACGCCTGTGCCAATGGTGCGGGTGGAATGGGGTTCCGTATTCAAAGCCATCGACAAGATTGTGCCATCTTTTTTGATAAACAGCATATCGAGTGGAATAAATGTATCCTTCATCCACATTGCGACCGGTGCCTCGACACCAAATTCAAACAGCATCCCGCGATCGGCTGGCAGATAGCGGCGAAACATCAATCCACGCGCCCGTTCCTCTGTGGTGCGCATCACCTCGACCATGAAAACATTGTCTTTGGTCTCACCATTTTGGGTCGAGACAATGGCCAGCTTTTCAAGCGAGGGAGAAGCCGCCTGTGCGCGGACTTCCCCATCACCAGACCAGGCCCCTGTCAAAAAAAATCCGGCCAGAAGCAACAAGGACCACACAGAAAGGCCTTGCGGAGACACTGGCCTCTTGCGTTCCGCTGTTGTCAGGAAATTCATGGACATGGCCATCAAGCCTTTTCTGGTGACTGATATGGAAAGTGCAGCATGATCCAACCGGCACAAGCCGATCAAACAGACCAACGAAAATGGCTGCTCCAACTTGGGTGGTCAAGCATAATACCAAGCCTCTCCACCAATGGACAAGCATCAATCGGCTGACAGAGAACAAGATACCGTTCTCGGGCCGACCGACAGCAAACAGCTATGGCGCAAAACAGGATTGCGCATTAAAAATTTCAATGCCCCGATAGGGGCAGAGACAATTGTCTATATCAATATTTTAATGGGATGCTGGCGGCTGCAAACCATCGACAGGCCGCACCTCTGCCACCATCAGGCCTTTCGAGCCATAGCCATAGCGCACCAGAACCTCTTGGCCAGGCTTCAATTCGGCAAATCCGAAACGGCGCAATATTTCCATATGCACGAAAATATCCGGATAGCCTTCTCCAGCATGCACGAAGCCAAAGCCACGCAAGCGGTTGAACCATTTCACAACCATGCGTTCCAGCCCGCTGATCGGCACCACAGTGGCATGCGTCCGGGGCATCGGCATTTGTGAGGGGTGCAAGGCGGTAGACGTGTCTAATGCAATCACCCGCACCACCTGCCAACCACGTTTGGATTTCACCGCTTCGCAGGTAATTTTAGCCCCTTCAAAAGTGGTTTCGAACCCATCCTTGCGCAAACAACTGATATGCACGAGAACGTCCTCACCACCTTGATCAGGAACAATAAAGCCGAAGCCTTTGGTCACATCGAACCATTTGATGGTTCCAACAACTTCAACCGTTACAGGCATCCCGCCCATGTCGGCAAAGCCAGCATATTGCTTGAAATTCTCAGCCGTTGCTGACTGCGCGACGTATAAGATATCCCTAACTTCATCATTCATTGACCAATACCTACCACCTAATAAAACGCGTTAAATTAAAACCGACCGTTCAAACGCCTGGCGGCCAGACATAGCCGCGCATTACAAACTGAATTCACAAAGTACTCCGGTATCCCGAGCCCATAACCCGCCGACCAGCCCTCCCGGTTCCCGCAGAATTGGTGGCAACCGAGCAACAGAAACCAACCGGCCTACGCAAAAACATTTCCTACAGGCAACACCAACACCGCTTTGCCTGAAACAATATATGAATCAAGACATTTTGCAATGAATAATAGAAATTTTACAATTTGGAAACAATATAACTTCTTTAAAAATTATATTTTTACAATTTAAATGCAAATTTTTACAACCTATAATTATTTTGTAAAAAAAATAATATCAAAAGTTGTAAAATGAAAAATTTAAAATCATCAATTTATTTTTGATAAAAGACAACAATGCAATTTTTGGTTGTATTATTACAAATAGTTACTTATGCGAGTATTCTTTGTCGTGTTCAGCCAGAAAACACCCCCTGTCTGAAAGCCTTCCCGCCGCCCGATGCACCATTTGATTCTGGGGATCGATTTTTGCCAGCAAGGACAATTGATAATTGACCTCTGCGCCAAACAAGGCAAATACAGGGGATCGACTGCCCGTAAAACTGGAACGTTCTCCCATGACCCAGAGATTTATCCTGACCCTGTCCTGCCCCAATCGCCCCGGCATTGTCGCGGCTGTCTCAGGCCTGATTTTTGATGTCGGTTTCAATATTTTTGATGCCCACCAGTTCGATGATACCGAAACGGGCCGATTTTTCATGCGGGTCGGTTTCAATACAGTGGATCAGGATTCTGCCGGCAATGAGGCAGCCCTGCAGCGGTTTGAAAGCCAATTTGCCATCATCCGCCAGCAATTTGCGATGGATGCCACAGTGCAACCCGATGACCGTCCCCGCCGCGTGATGATTTTAGCCTCGCAATCCGATCACTGCCTGTCGGATCTGCTCTATCGCCTGCGCATTGGCGAATTGCCAGTGACCATCAGCGCCATTGTATCCAACCACCCGCGCGAGACCTATGCGCATCTGGATTTCGGTGATATCCCTTTTCATTATCTGCCCGTGACCGCTGCCACCAAAGACGTGCAGGAGCAAGCTCTGCTCGATCTGGTCGACAGCACAAAAACCGATCTGGTGGTGCTGGCGCGTTATATGCAAATTCTCAGCGACAATCTTGCCACCGCCCTGTCGGGCCGCTGCATCAATATCCACCATTCCTTCTTGCCCGGCTTCAAAGGCGCTCGCCCCTATCATCAGGCGCATCGGCGTGGGGTCAAGCTGATCGGGGCCACGGCCCATTATGTGACAGCAGATCTTGATGAAGGTCCGATTATCGAACAGGATGTCGAGCGTATCAGCCACAGCGATACGCCAGACGACCTGATACGCAAGGGCCGCGACATTGAACGGCGCGTGCTGGCCCGCGCGGTCTTGTGGCATGTCCAGGGTCGCGTTTTACTCAATGGCAGCAAAACAGTTGTTTTTCCTGCCTAGCAGCCATCATCCGGTGGGGCGCGCTGGATTTCTGATTACGCCCCATGCTGGCCTGAATTGGCGAAAAACAACTGCTTGCCGCCGATCTTGTATTGGCTGATGGCTGACTGCCCTTCATCACTGACCAGCCAATCAACAAAGATCTGACCGTCTTTGGCTTTGATATGCGGATGCTTGGCAGGATTGACCAGCATCACGCCATATTGGTTGAAAAGACGGGCATCACCCTCGACACTGATCTGCAATGTGCCTTTATTCTTGAACGAGAGCCAGGTGGCCCGGTCGGACAGCACATAGGCCTCCATTGCCATCGCGGTGTTGAGAGCAGCACCCATGCCCTGCCCTATTTCACGATACCAGTTCTGAGTATTTCCCTGCACCTTGGCGGGATCGATCCCGACAGCCTTCCACAAGGCCAGTTCGGCAGCATGGGTTCCGGAGCGATCGCCGCGTGACACAAAAGGTGTGCCCTGATGGGCAATGGTTTGCAAAGCCGAAGCAATATCTTTCATCCCGTTAATCCCTGCAGGATCGTTGGCCGGACCGATCAGCACGAAATCATTATACATCACCGCATAGCGTTTCAGACCAAAGCCTTCTTCAACAAATTTTTGCTCTTGGGCTTTGGCATGGACAAACACCACATCTGCATCACCGCGGCGGGCGGTATCGAGTGCCTGCCCCGTGCCCTGCGCGACCACACGCACCTGAATGCCGGTTTTTTGGGTAAACAGCGGCAATAGATGGTCAAAAAGACCGGAATCCTGCGTCGAGGTGGTAGAAGCCACCGTAATAAACCGCTCCTGAGCCTGCACAGGAGCGCCTGTGAGCAGACCAATCAAAGCAATCAGGACACCACACCAGTTCAACATGCGCTTTCCCCTCCAAAAGTGATCACCAAACCAGATCCCCTGCGATAAAAGCACGGGCCTGCGCGGTTTGCGGATCGTTGAAAAACTGTTGCGCCTCGCTGGCTTCAACCAAGGAGCCTGAAGCCAGAAACAGCACATCGTCGGCCAAACGGCGGGCCTGACCCAAATCATGGGTGCTCATCATAAGCGTAACACCCTCGGCATGTAAATCCGTGAGCATCGCCTCGATCAAACGGGTAGCGGAGGGATCGAGTGCTGCGGTCGGTTCGTCGAGGAATAACAGATCGGGCCGCAAAGCCCATGCGCGTGCAATGGCCAGCCTTTGCTGCTCACCGCCCGACAGCAACCGCGCTGGACGCTCGGCCAGACCCATCAAGCCGAACCGGTTCAAGGCTTCCACGGCGCGGCCATGGAGTTGCGCCGGAGGCACAGCAATCGCAGCCAAGGCATGGGTCACGTTGTCGAGCACTGAACGGCGCAACATCACCGGGGTCTGAAAGACCATCGCATGCGCACGCCGCCCAGCCGGATGCAGGTCATTGCGGTGCACCTGCCCGGCGTTGGGTTGCAAAAGACCATGACAAAGCCGCAACAACAATGATTTGCCAGCCCCGTTAGGTCCCAACACAACCAAACGCCGCCCGGACGTGACCTGAAAACTCATAGGATAGATCAATTGGACCCCGCCAATGCTAAAACTCATGTCAGACACCGACAAAGCAACAGCGCGGACTTGATTATCCGGCATGGCGAACCCCTATCCTGCTCATACCGAAGGCCAGCGCATTCACGACCAAGGTAATACCGACCAGAATAATCCCCAGACCCAATGCAAGAGCCAGATCCCCTTTACTGGTTTCCAATGCAATGGCCGTCGTCATCATGCGGGTGACGCCTGCGATATTACCGCCAACGATCAGGACCGCCCCTACTTCGGCCGTCGCACGGCCAAAGCCCGCCAACAAGGCTGTGGCAAGTGAAAAGCGGGCATCCCAGAGCAATGTTAGGATCGCCTGTTTCGGTCCCATCCCGATGGATTGGAGATATTCGCGATAGCTGGCCCACAGATCTTCGATGGTCTGGCGGGTCAAGGCAATGACAATTGGCAGGACCAGCGAGGCCTGCGCAATGATCATTGCAGAAGGGGTGAACAACAGACCGAAACCGCCCAGCGGGCCTGAGCGCGACAACAGCAGAAAAAACGTCAGCCCCACAACAACGGGCGGCAGTCCCATCAGTGCATTGATGGCCACAATGACCGCTAAACGGCCGCGAAAACGTGAAACCGCCAGCAAAGCACCCAATGGCAAGCCGATCAGGGCAGCCAGACACACGGCTGTCAGAGTCACCCGCAAGGACAACTGCACAATGTTTACGAAAACAGGATCAAAATGCATGATCAGCGTCAACGCTGCCATAAGGGGGGAAGCATCATCCATCATTGATCTGTCTTATGGTTTACAGGCAAGACAAACACTCTAAACACCCTCACCAAAGACTGGCTTTGGCGCGTTCCGGCCATTGACGGTCATAATCGGCACTGTCCGTCTGACCATCGCTCAAAGCTGACAGAATCTGGCCCGCGCTTGGCAGATGATCGGCTGCTGAATGATGATCGGGATTCCAGAGATCGGACCGGATAATGGCGCGGGAGCATTGGAAATAAACCCTTTCAACCGTGACCACAATCACGCTACGCGGTGGCTTGCCTTCAACTGCAAACGACTGGCACAAATCCGGATCGGCTGTCACAACAGCCCGACCATTGACCCGCAGGGTGGTGCCAGAACCAGGAATAAGAAATAAAAGCGCGACACGCGGATCCACCACGATATTACGCAAGGAATCGATCCGGTTGTTGCCTCGCCGATCGGGCATCATCATGGTCCGTTCGTCGACAATCCGCAGCAATTCTCCCGGCCTGTCACCGCGTGGCGAGCAATCAAGCCCATCCGGTCCTACCGTTGCCAGACCCACAAACGGCGAGGCCTCGATCAACTTGCGGTAGACCGGGGCAAGGTGATCGGTTTCTTTGACCAGGGACGCAGGAGATGGCGAGCCATAATGGGTTTCAAGCTCGGAAATGGTCTCGATTGGCTTCATAGATGGCCCTTTATGTGACGAGGACACACGATTACGCTTTAAAAGCAGAACGTAACTTACCCAACAAGGCTCTCAGCATAGCCATAGCCACCGCCAATAAAAAGGGCGAAACGATGAAAAGAATCAACGTATTCTGATTCATGAAAAGCCTGATTGATCGGGTGTTATTCTCAATCTTATCCAGCACCATCTGCCGGGTCCAATCCTTGGTCCAGACAATCTGCCACACCAGTTGTGGCGGGATCGCCTCACCCGATGGTTCGACGATGATTTCGGTGATGTGTCCGGTCTCAAGTCCTGTTTCCAGCACGGATAGAACGGGAGAAACCCGGTCGATGCATTGCTGTTTTTTGGCTTCCTGCCACACAGAAATCAGCTTCTTGCGTTCTGCGGGGTTCAGGTACACCAGCAATGTATTATCAACATTCAACCGCACCAGTTTGAAACAGCTGGGCTGGTCGTAAATGCGCGATTGATAATAATAGCCCCCCCAAGCCCACAGGGCGATGGTGAGGATAAACCAGACGTGCAACCAGCCAATTTTACGCAGCATCACACACTGGACCCTTTTTCCGGTTCATCCCGTAAAAAAACGGTCTGTTGAAACCAAGACCTAACACAATTTATGATAGTATTCTAGGAACGAACCTTCCTGACAGAAATGAAGATGACAATTGGTTTGAGCGAGGCACCATGCTGAAACACTATGCGCGCTTTGTGATCATCGCACTGTTTGGGTTGGCCTGTATGGGGCAGTCACGAGCGGAAACCGATTACCAGAATTTTCTGAAAGCCGCGTATTGCGTGGCAGTCATCGACATCACCACCAAAAATGCCGAGCAGGAATTACCCGTACTCAATCTTTACGATTTTTCACCACGTGGACAGGAAGCGCTCAAACTCAAGCGCAAGAGATATCTCAGCTATCTGAGCAACAATTCCACACCTGAAGACAGGCAGCAGGCGCGATCGCGGGCCACAGCCGCTGAAAACGGGCAAATGGACCATCAAACCTGCCGGGATTATATGACCGGCTTTTGCAATGTGCTAAACCGCGATGCCGACCGCTTCCAGAGATGCGTGATGAAAAGGCAGGAATGTGTTCGTACACTCGAATGTTTTGAAATGCGGGCGCCCTTTTGATGCGGATCACCGTTATTATAGCATTGCTGACAGTGCCTTTTAGCACTGTCGATACGATGGCCCAAACTGTCGAGCAACGCGCCCTCATTGGCCGGTTGCAGCAGGGAAATACACCATGCAACCCTGCGGCAATGGATCGCGCCTCTCAAGAGAACTGCAGCCGGCGCGCCGTTGCACGCGAGGTTGGCAAACAGCAGGGCTATTGCTGGACCGAACCAAGATCAGCCAGCAATAATGGACCGATCATGCGCTGTGATCCGACCAAACGGCAACCATGAACAGGCTTATTCGGCTTTAATGTCATAGGTCAGGGTAGAACAGCCTTCGCCAGCAGCGAGCTTGGTGCAAACTTTGAATACAATGGTTTCTTGTCCTGCCCACCCTTTTGCACGCTCATATTTGAATTTTTTCTTCGGAACGAACGTTAAACTGCCATTGAGTGGTTTGGTCACAATTTCCCAGCGGTCGATCGTCAGATTCTCGAGATGATCGTATGAAAAATCACAAAATCTGTTCTGTTTTTCCATCAAAACCTTGATGGTCCGCGCATCATTTTTTGCGGGATTGAATTCAACGGTCTCTTTAACCACACATTCTGCCAATACCGCCTGAGAGAGGCCCATCAAGGCCACAGCGGCCAGCACATAACGACGAAACATCACAAAAATCCTTTTTACAACGCGATTATAGCCCTCTGATACCATGCAAGCCACTCAAACCCAATCCTCATTTCGAGGGGGAGCGGCAGAACCCTGCAATAAATCTCAACGCTTGTTGACTTGGGCCTGGGTAAATCCGGCTTTGCCTGCATAGGATTTTACAATGGCTTCGCGCCGCGTGTAGGACAAGACCCGTTCGACATCATCAAAGCCGTTGGGTGCCAGCGCCTCTACGGCATCGATCACCCGTTCAGGACCACCAAGACGGTTGAGCGTGCTGATTTCAGCGGTTTTGGGAAGGCGATCGGCCTCGTAAACGGCCAATCCATGCCGTGGATGCTCGGCCTGCGCCAGTGCATCAGCCAGCGATCGGGCATCGAGGATGGCCTGACTGGCTCCATTGGAACCGACAGGATACATCGGATGGGCCGCATCGCCGAGCAGGGTCACCCGCCCGTGGGTCCATCGCGGCAGAGGATCACGATCGCACATCGGATATTCCCAAAAAGCCGATGTTTGTTTGATCATCGAAATCACATCGACGCCAGGGACGCTAAAGCGGCGGGCGAAAGGCAAAACATCCTCGAAGCGGCCATTGCGCGACCAGGTTTCGCGCTGCGGCGGCTTGGAAGGATCGCCAATACGGACATTCACCACCCAATTTGTCAGTCGCGTATCGGGCGTTTTGCCCTCCGCAATTGGATAGAGGACCAATTTCGCCTGCATACCGCCCGCAATGATCATGCTGTCGCCATCAAGAAAACGGGGCCAGTCAATCGCACCGCGCCACATCTTGATGCCGTTCCAGGATGGAGAGCCCTGATCGGGGAAAAAGTGCTCGCGCACCAGCGAATGGATACCGTCAGCGCCGATCAGTACATCGCCGCGCAAGGATTCTCCCTGCTCACCCCATCGGGAATCTGCAAAATGGGCTGTTACCCCCCCTTCATCCTCGATAAAGCCGAGCAGACGGCGGCCTGTTCGCACCGCATCTGTGCCGAGCCGCTCCACCACGGCATCATAAAGCAGCTTTTGTAACCGGCCACGATGGATCGAAAATTGCGGAACTTTGAAACCCGCGTGGATACCGCGCGGTTCGCGCCACACCGTCTGCCCGAAGCGGTTCATGTAAACCAGTTCATGCGTACGGATGGCCACGGAATCAAGCACAGGCAGGAGACCCAGCTCCGCCAATTCGGCAATGGCATGCGGCAAGGTGTTGATACCGACGCCAACCTCGCGCACTTCCGAAGCCTGCTCGAAAACAGTCGCCCTGATACCGCGCTTATGGAGCATCAAAGCAGCTGTCAAACCGCCAATTCCGCCACCAATGATAATTGCCTTCATGCCTACGCCATTCCCGCTTCATGCCTCGCCCTCCAAAAAACCGCGGGGGGAGGGTCAGAAAATCCAAACCCGATCAGAGGGCAAGTGTAACCAATGCGCACCGGAGCTCAAGGGGCCATCATGATGGGCACGGATAGTCATGCCAGGACCACGGAACAGATGTTCCCATGTATGACCCAAAAACATCGAAGTCACCAAATCGAGTTTGACATGGTTCTGACCGCCATTGGAGCCATCGATCACATGAACGCCTTCAAGCCGGATCACCGCAGAGCCTGCCTGCCCGACCCTGTCATGCGCACAACGCGCCTGACCATCCAGCAGATGATCACCGATGCGGATCGAGGCGCGGCCATCTCCCATGCCGACAATCTGGCCTTCAATATGATTGTTGGACCCCATGAATTCGGCCACAAACAGTGTTTCGGGCGCGTTATACATCTCTTGCGGCGTGCCTGCTTGCTCGACAACTCCGCCATTAAGCAGAAGGATACGGTTCGCAATGGCCAGTGCTTCGGCCTGATCATGGGTGACCATCAATGCCGCAAGATTTTCGCGCTCGATCAGCTCTTTCAGGAACGCCCGCGCTTCCTCGCGCAATTTGGCATCGAGATTGGACAAAGGCTCATCCAGCAACACCACCGTCGGGCCATAGACCAATGCACGGGCAATCGCCACACGCTGTTGCTGGCCGCCCGACAATTCATGCGGGAAACGGTGGCCGAGCTTGCCCAAACCAAGGCTGTCGAGTGATTTTTGGACCGTATCACGCTGCACATCCGCCGCAACACCCCTGAGTTTGAGGCTATAGGCGACATTTTCACTCACAGTCCGGTGCGGCCAAAGCGCATAGGATTGGAACACAAAGCCAAGGCCGCGCGCCTCGGTCGGCTGATTGATGCCTGCCGCCCCGTCAAACACCTTGGTACCACCCACGGTGATCGTACCCGCATAGGGCTGCTCGAGGCCAGCCACAGCCCGCAGCAAGGTGGTTTTTCCCGATCCTGAAGGACCAAGCAAAGCCGCCACTTCACCGCGACGCAGGGTGAGTGAAACCCCTTTGAGAATCTCGTTACCACCCAAACGGATGCGCAGATCATCGACGGCAAGATCAGCCATGTAATTTCACTCCCAAGCGAAGGGCCACCAGCAAACCCAATGAAATCAAAGCCACATTGATGCACGACAGGCAGGTGACAATATCGACTGCCCCACCGCCCCACCGCGACACCACCAGCGAGCCGATGACTTCGGTTCCAGGACCCAAAAGATAAACAGCGGTTGAATATTCACGCACAAAAATCAGCAGGATCAGCAACCAAGCCGCAAGCATACCGTGCTTGATCAGCGGAATAGTCACGTCTCGCATCGCCCTTCCTATCCCCGCGCCGGTCACCCGCGCCGCCTCCTCAAGCTCTGGTGCAACCTGCAGCAGAGCGCTTTGAACCAGCCGCAAGCCATAGGCTAGCCAGACCAGCGTATAGGCCACCCATACGGCAAACAACGTGGTCCGTAACGGAGCCAGAGGCTTTGTGAACAAAAACACCCAGAAGATAGCCAAGCCAGCCACAATGCCGGGCATGGCACGCGGCAGCATCACGATATAATCGGCAAACCGCACCCATGCCGAGGTCCACCGATGCTGAGCCAAAGCGATCATCGTATAGCACCCGATCGACAAAGCACCGCCAATCGTCGCAATCGCCAATGTATTGATAATGGCACTGACAACTTCGGAATCGTCGAACAATTCGACATAATTATCAAGGGTCAGCACATCGAGAAGATTGATCCCCAACCCCCAGCTCGATACGAAAGAGCGCAGCACCAGCCCCATCATCGGCAGCATCACCGTTCCGAAAAACCATGCCGCAATCAGCAGAAAAGCGGGCCAGCGCCAAGCCCGCAAAGCAACCAGATTGGTGCGAACAGCCTTGCCGCGCACTGCGATAAATCGTTGTGCGGTCCGTAACAAGAGACGTTGCACGAACACCAAAGGCAGTGCCACGGCAATAATCACCATCACCACCACCGCCATCAATTGATAGGATGGCACACCCAGCTTGTTTGTGAGCTTGTAGAGATAGGTCGAAAGAACCAGCAGGCCTTGCGGGTCTCCAAGGATCAGTGGCAGGCCGAACACTTCAAACCCCAGAAAGAAAATCAGGACACCCGAGAATAGAAGAGCGGGCGTAATCATCGGCAAGGACACATCCATCGCCACCCGGGCGGGTTTGGCACCCGTTACCCGTGCCGCCTCCTCCAGATCACCGGGCAAAGATCGCAAGGCCGATGAAGCATAAAGATAGACATGCGGGGCATGGGTCAGGCCCGCAATCACGACGAGGGACGAGAAAGAGTAGATATCCCAAACCGGATTGCCCAGATATTGCTTCCACCAAACGGTGATGAACCCGACAGGACCAATCGTCACCACATAGCCGAAAGCCAGCACGAGCGGGGATAGAAAAATCGGCACCAGCAACAAAGGTTCAAGAATATTGCGCCCTGGCATATCGGTGCGGGTCATCAAGAAGGCCAGCAAAGCCCCTAACGGAACAGCTATTGCCGTCATCCCCACTGCCAGCATGGCTGTTGTTCCCAGAGCCCGCCAGAAATCGGGTTCTTTGAACACAAACTCATAAGCCCAAAACGACAGCTGCGCCTTGGGATCGAAAAACGGAGCTGTCAGAAAGCTCTGATAGGTAATCAGCAGAATTGGGGCCAAGACAAACAGGGCCGTGACCGCAATCACGATTCTGCGGATGGAGGTGCCAGCAACTGCACTGCTCATTTTTTGATTGCCGCTTGCCATTGATTGAGAAATTCAAGACGCTTGGTTTGTTCGAGTGTTTCGAGCAATTCGCGACTGACCGGAATGGGACGTGCCCTATCGCCCAACTGGTCATCCACAGCCTTGGCCGTATCCTTGCCTTCGACATCCCCGCGAATAGAAAACAATTCTCCCTTGGCAATGATGGCCTGACCGCGCTTGGAGAGGAGATAGTCCAGGAACAGCTTACCCGCTGCGGTATGTTTGGCCTTGGTGGGGATAAAAGCCACGCGGGTGGCGATCAAGGTATAATCCTTGGGCCAGACCATCACGAGGTTAGGGTTTTTCTTGATCGACAACAGGCCGTAGGACGCGAAAATATTATAGGCAATCGAATGCTCGCCTGATCCGACCTTTTCGATCATCGCACCTGCACTGGTATAGACCTTGATATCTGCTCCGCCCATCGCCTTGAACAGATCCCAACTTGCCGGATCGGCTTTCAGATCACGGTTCATCATCAAGAAACCGACACCGGACCGCTCGGGATCATAGGCGGTAATTTTGCCCTTATAGGCTGCAGCTTTGGTGCTGAGCAGCTTTGTCAGATCTTTGTGGGATTGTGGCACATCCTCGGCAGGAACTTGGGATTTATTGTAAATAATCGCCATCGGCTCATAGGTCGTGCCATAAGCCATGTTTTCCATGACGGCCCATTTCGGCAAAGCTGGAATTTCGGGCGAGGCATAGGCCAATGCCAACCCATCAGCAGCCAGTTTGACCTGCAAATCGGGGGCCGAGGACCATGAAATATCGGCTGTGCCGGTGCCGGCAGCGGATTCCGCGATCAGACGGTTGTAGAGCTCGGTGGAATTGAGGTCGTTGTATTCGATCTTAATTCCGTAAAGAGCCTCAAAATCCTTGATCAATGGGGCAGCGACTTTCGCATCGGTCGTCGCATACACGGTGACGCTGCCTTCTTTTTTGGCGGCATCAACGAGCGTCTGATAATCTGCGGGATAACCGGCAGGCAGACTTTGCGCTGGTAGGCTTTTGACCTGAGCGCCCAATGCCATAAGACCGGCAATTGTCACCAAAGCCGCCCGCTGAAAACCGCCAGAGATTGAAAACGCGGAAACCATGGAAATCCCCCCCGTAAATGTTATGCTATTAACTTTAGTGATGCCCTATTTTTGAAAATGGAGCAATCTGCATTAGCGCTTTTTTTCAGAGGATTTCAGAATGGCTTTACAAGGATGACCCGCCGCATTGAATCGGGATTTGAACGATGATCACGATCATCTATGATGGCGATTGTCCGCTTTGTGATGACTATATACGCCGTTTGCGTTTGGTCGAAGCTGCTGGCGCGATTGAGCTGGTCAATGCCCGATCCGACCATCCCTGTTTGCTCGAAGCCTGGCAAAACGGGCATGATCTCGATCAGGGAATGGTAGTGATGATCGGCAACACTGTTTTTTATGGTGCTGAAGCGGTGGCGGTACTGGCCCGTCTGTCAACCACAAACACGCTGTTCAACAGCCTTAACCATGCAATTCTGTCTCGGCCGGGCGTGAGTAAACGACTCTATCCGATGTTCAAGGCCGCCCGCCGTCTTGCTTTGGTGCTCACAGGCAAAACGAGATTGGTCAATCCGCTCAATTCAACTGGCCTGCCACATAAATGATGGCGGGAAAACCCGCTAGCCACGCAAACACAAAGCGGTTGAGCCCGAAATACCAAAAGACCAGGCAATGGAACACGCCCGCTATTGCGCAATAGACCACCGCAAATTCCACATCAAGAAAAGCCAAAGGCACCAGGCATTCCCATAGAATAAAGGCCCAAGAGCAGACCATCGCGACAGGTCGCAACCAAAAAAGGCTCAGCCGCGACAGCGGGCCGTAAATGCCCCCGTCCAGAAACAATGCCAGTGCCTCGCCCGAGCGCCATTCGGGATTGAGCAGTTTGATGCCACCGGAGATGAAATAGGACGAAGCGGCATGAATGGCGATATAGATCAATCCGGCCCGCCAGCCCAACGCTAGATCGCCTGAAGCCCCCACCACCATGGCAATCAGCAGGCCTGACAGCACAACAATCGTCATAAAATCGCTGCCGCCATTAAAAGCACCGCGCCAGCGGATCAATATGACCAAAGTCCCCGCAAACAAAAAGCCGACCAGCGGCAAGGATGCACCATCCAACACCAGTACAAGGGCAGCCAGCACTCTGAGGACCAGATGGATCAGCCAGACATCCTCGCGCGCCAGAAATGCAAACAGGCTTTGCACAGGACCGGAGGCATGGGCCAGATCATCGCGGCCGATCGAATAGGCCCAGACCCCGCGCGGACCCAAGGCTTCTCTGATATTCAGGAATTCAATGCTCTGGATCAGCAGACTGATCCCGCACAAGATTTCGACACTGCGCGCGGCCAAGGCGAGGGAAATCTCCATTCAGATCGCCTCTCTGGCATAGGGCATGACAGGCGACAGTAAAACCGTGTTGTCCTCGGCCTCTGCGGCATGACCTGCAGGGTCAAATCCAGGCCGCTCCAGACAAATCCTGAATTGATAGGCTGACAAACCGGCGTATCCGGCCAGCTTTTCGCACACCAGACGCTCGACCATCCGATAGGTGACAAGGCGCAGCGCTGCGGCATCATCCGCGCAATCAGCCAGATCATTGGCCAAATGGTCCACCAGATTTTGCTCGCTCAAAGCCAGATTGACCTCGGCATTGTAGAAAAGATGGCTCCATTTGCGCTTGGCGCGGGGCATGAATTTATGCCAGTCGGACCATGCGTCCATTGACTGATGGCGGTAATACAGCCGCGGCGCACGCCCCAGCGCATGGAAAAACCGCCAATTCGGGAAAAAACTACGCAACAGAAAAAGCCATGGACTGGCAACCGGACGGCTATGCAGTACCAGAGCAGCCAGTAAAAATCCGAAATAGCCTATCATCAGCGCAAAATTGACCGACACGCTGACACGCCTCCTATACCCTACACCAACAACCCTGTGTGTTTTACGGGATCAAAAAGCCGCAAGCCAGCAAAATCAATGTTACCCGAAGCAAGAGATCGCAGGGTTGAAACCTGTGCAGTTCTCAACGGCGACGAATGGGGCTAGTCTGAGGACGATAAAAGACAGGGAGAGATCATCAATGGCTCATCATCCAATCAAACAGGCGCTTGTTACGGGCGGCACGCGCGGGATCGGCGAAGGCATTGCGCGGGCTTTGGCGCAAGCGGGCTATCAGGTCACCGCCTGCGGGCTGACACAGGACGAGCTGGATCGCTTTAGCCCACAAGACTCGGTGACGACAGCCTTGCTCGATGTGACCAATGCGGCCTCGGTCGATGCTGTACTAAAAGATTTCACTTCGCTTGATGTGCTGGTCAATTGTGCCGGAATTATCCAGCGAGCGGGTAAGGAGTTCGAGATTGACGGCTTTCGCACCACAATCGAGGTTAACCTCAACGGCACCATGCGCATGTGTCTGGCTGCCCAGCCTTTGCTTGCCAAGGCCAAGGGGTCGATCATCAACACGGCCTCAATGCTGAGCTTTTTCGGTTCTGCCTATGCGCCCGGCTATGCGGCCTCCAAAGGGGCGGTGGCGCAGTTGACCAAGAGCCTTGCCGCGGCATGGGCGACGGACGGGATCAGGGTCAACGCCATTGCTCCGGGCTGGATCGCCACTGATCTGACCCAGCCTTTGCAAGATGATGCCGCGCGCACTGCGGCTATCATGGCCCGCACGCCTTTGAACCGCTGGGGAACTCCCGATGATTTGGGCGGCGTTGTCACCTTTCTCGCCTCGGACGCCGCACGCTTCATCACGGGAACGGTCCTGCCCGTTGATGGCGGCTATCTCACCGTTTAACAGGAGTTTCGACCATGTCCCAAAACGATAAATGGACCCCCTATCGCCTGCCAATGCCCAAAGAATCTCCGCCCGAATTGGTCATCCCCGATGCCATTCCGCAAGACGAGCGGGTCTGGGTGCCCGTTGATGACAATGTGTGGTTTCGCCCGCTTTGCATGTCGGCTTCGCGCGGCTACTGGATGAACCTGCTCAAAGTGCGTCGGGCCGGTGTGCTGTCGCGCCACCGCCATCCGCAACCCGTTCATGGTTATGTCATCAAGGGATCATGGCGCTACCTTGAGCATGACTGGGTAGCCACAGAAGGCGGTTATGTCTATGAGGCTCCCGGCGAGACCCATACTCTGGTGGTTGATCCGCATGTCGAGGAAATGATCACGATGTTCCAGGTCAATGGCGCGATGATCTATGTCGATCCTGACGGAAATTGCACGGGTTATGACGATGTGTTCACCCGCATCGACAAGTGCCGCAAACATTATATCAAAATCGGTTTGGGCGAGGGCTTTATCGACCAGTTCATCCGCTAGGATTTGACCAGATGCCGCTGTCACCGTCCTATCGGCCTGCCCTCCACCACCAGACCCTTGGGGATGATTTTTTCGATCGCGTGACGGCAGCCCCATTTCCGCAAACCATCTTGCGGTTCCGCAATGACAGGCATGCAGCCCGCATCGGGTTGGATCAGCTCAACGAAGCGGAATGGATCAGCCATTTCGGCCGTTTCATACCCCTGCCCGATACGCTGCAAACACCGCTGGCCTTGCGCTATCACGGCCATCAATTCGGACATTATAACCCCGATCTTGGCGATGGACGCGGGTTTTTATTTGCCCAACTCTACGAAACTGGCACCAACCGCCTGCTTGATCTGGGCACCAAAGGATCGGGACAGACGCCATGGTCGCGGCAGGGTGATGGACGCCTCACGCTGAAAGGCGGCATGCGCGAGGTTCTGGCGAGCGAAATGCTGGAAGCGCTCGGGGTCAACACGTCAAAAACCTTCAGCCTGATCGAAACAGGCGAAAGCCTCGTTCGGAGCGACGAACCCTCGCCTACCCGCAGCAGTGTGATGGTGCGATTGAGCCACAGCCATATCCGTATCGGGACCTTCCAGCGGCTCGCCACGCATGGAGACGAAGCCGGATTGCGCCTATTGGTTGATTATGTGATCAAGCATTACTGGCCCGAGGCCGCCCATCATGGTGATCCCCTCATCGGCCTCTTCAATCAGGTGATCACGGCGGTTGCCCGTATGGGCGCGAAATGGTTTGCTGCAGGTTTTGTGCACGGGGTCCTGAACACTGACAACATCACGCTGACGGGCGAGAGTTTCGATTATGGCCCTTGGCGTTTTTTACCCCATTACGACCCACGTTTTACCGCCGCTTATTTCGACCAAACAGGCCTTTATTCGTTCGGACGCCAGCCCGAAGCCCTGTTGTGGAATCTGGCACGGCTGGCAGAAACTTTCTTGCCTTTGACAGAGATGGATGGCTTGCGAGCGGCATTACAGACATTTTTACCGCAGTTCAAACAGGCTCTGACCTCGCAAACACTCCGGATGCTCGGTTTGGCACCTGAAGTGACGCCGCAAACCCATGCAGTGATCACGCAACTCTATTCAACCTTGCGCGATACCCGGGCGCCTTTTGCCCAGAGCTTTTTTGATCTGTATGCCGCAGGTGAACCCGAAAAACTGAACCAAAGCCCGATAGCCGGTCTCTATGCCCAACCGGTCTGGCAGGAGATGATTGCCGCTTTGCGGATCTTGCCGGTCTCCTCGCTTGCCAAGGGGCAGGCCAACCACCCCTATCGTGCACGGCGCGAACCCGTCACCATGCTGATCGAGACCGTCGAAGCCCTCTGGCAGGATATCGATAGGCGCGATGACTGGTCAGCTTTCACGCAATATGTGCAAGATATCCGGATGATGGGGAGCTTTTATGCTCCCCATTGGCAGGATTGACCAGGTTCAAAGCGTATAGCCGCGCTCGCCATGCTGGGTCAGATCCAACCCTTCGTCGATATCATCATGGCTGGCGCGCAGGCCAAGAGTGGCTTTAAGTGCCAGCATCAGCCCCGCAGAGGCGATAGCGGACCAGATCATGACACTGGCCACGCCGATCACCTGTGTCTGGAACTGGCTCCACATGCTGCCATCGGCACCGTAGCCCACCCCGCCGAGCGTTGGATGCGCCAAAAAGGCCACCATCAAAGTCCCTAAAATCCCGCCGACCCCATGCACAGCAAACACATCCAGCGAGTCATCAACAAACCAGCGGTGCTTGACGACATCAACCGCCACAAAACAGACCAGCGCACCGCTGACGCCCAAAATGACCCCACCCATTGGTCCGATAAACCCTGAGGCCGGTGTCACTGTCGCCAAACCGGCCACCACGCCTGTCACTGTGCCGACCATGCTGGGGCGGCCGAAGCGGATCCATTCCAGCGCCATCCAAACCAGACCCGCCACCGATGCCGACATATGGGTGACCAGGATCGCCATGCCTGCCGCGCCATCCGCAGTCAAGGCAGACCCACCGTTAAAACCGTACCATCCCATCCACAACATTCCTGCACCAATCATCGTCATACCGGGATTGTGCGGCGGACGCAGTTCTTTCGGGAAACCATCACGAGGGCCCAGCAGATAAGCCACAACCAAAGCCGATGTCCCGGCTGTGGCATGAACCACCAGGCCGCCAGCAAAATCCATCACAGCGCGTTGCATCAACCAGCCTCCACCCCAGACCCAATGGGTCACGGGCGCATAGACCAAGATCAGCCACAGCCCGCTGAATGCCACCACAGAGCCAAACCGCATCCTCTCGGGAAAAGCACCGATAATCAAAGCAGGAGTGATCACGGCAAAGGTCATCTGGAACACGAAAAAAACGCTCTCGGGCAGGGTTCCATTGAGATCATCACGCCCCACTCCGCGCAAAAAGGCTTTGGAGAGATCTCCGATCAACGCTCCGCCTTCGGCAAAAGAGAGGCTGTAGGCACAAGCCAGCCACAAGACCGAGGACAGGCAGGCAATCACAACGCACTGCATCATGACCGATAAGACGTTTTTGGCCCTGACCAGCCCGCCATAAAACATGGCCAGCCCCGGCAGGGTCATAAACAGCACCAAGGCAGAGGCAGTCAGTATCCATGCCGTATTGGCACCATCTAATTTGGTGGTTTCACCCGCAGCACTCGGCATGACACCAAGCAAGACAACAGCAACAGAGCAGCACAGCACGGTCAAAATTCGGTCAACGAACATGGTCACTATCCCCCTCGGCATGTTCTGTGTGATGGCCGCTTGTCTCATTGTACAAGAAAACGGCAGTTGCTGCTCTATAAAGAAACAAATGCATTTTTTCTAGAAAACCCGAGGGATTTTCTGCTGTTTTTATAGTCAAATTCAATTTTTTTGCCCAAAAATTACGCATTTTTTTAAAATGAGCAGCCTGTTCCTTCGTACGGTTTCGCCACATTTGCTCTTATTGTTTAGTGATCACGTTAAAGCGTTTCTGGGACAAACGCTGCAGATGACGCGGACATCGGGTTGGATCGGCACTGCTCTGAAATTCTTGTTCAAGGCTCTTCAGAAGTGACTCGGAGAATTTGGTGATGCGTATTTTCGAACCCATTCTGTTGGCTTCATTAGCACTGGCTGCCCCAGCGGGCTTTGTCGGTGCGGCTTATGTGGGACCTGATTTTATCAGTGCCGATTTCAACGGCTTCGACCTTTCCGGTATCAAATTCGCCCCGGACAGCGCCTACAGAACAGACAACGCCTCATCGGGCAAAAAGCCCAAACCGAAAAAATCGGTTTTGCCCCCCGATGGTCCAGGCCTGCGCGGTGCGACCATGCCGCATTGCAGCCCGGGTTTTTATACGGCAGGCTATGAATGCAAGATTTCCCCGCCCGACTTTTATGTCCCTGTTGGAGCGATCTATCCAATCCGTTGCCCGCCAGAAACCTATACACCAGCGGGAGCGCAATCGAAGGGGCAATGTCTGAATAGGAAGAGCAATGACGGATTTTGGGCCCAGAGCAAAACAGGGATCAAAAACGCCCTCACCACGACCAGGATATCGCTATGAAAGACGATATCCACAAGATTTTTGACCGGCCCGAAAATAAACTGCCGGATCAACCCCCTGTTATTAAACAGATAATTTTTTTAAACGACATCCCGCGCCTTTGGCACGGGAAATGCAGATACCTTCCCGAAATCAATAAGGTATCTGACCATGGCTGCAACCCGTCCACTTCCCCACAGGCAACTGACCCTGAAATCAGACCAACTGGTTCCAAAAACAGGTGCTCAGATTATTGATCTGTCGGCTTATTTTGCACTGGTTGGCAGCCAGCACAAACCAGGGATAGAGCATCAAAAATTAGCGGAGCGTGCTCCCAACTACCCACACAAACTGCAAGGCAAGGCAGTCCGGTTTTTTCAGGGCCAGGAAGAGTTGCACCTGACCAACAAGCAGTAATTGCTTTCTTTATTTGACCTTCGAGCCAACAATTGTCGCCACCACTCCGGGCGGATTGGACAAGCGGGCCGAATTGCCGCAAACAGTCTCTTGTTGCAGAACCGTGCCGCACTATCTCGGCTCGATGCACATTCGCGCTTTCCTGCAGATCCATGATGGACGATCAAAGGCCAGTTATGACAGATCACCCCGCCTCCCCGATCAATGAAGCCCTTGCTCCAGTGAGCACTTCAGCCCGTGCCCTGGACGGCATGTCGCACGTCTCTTTATGGTTCAGCCTTGGTGTCGGCCTGCTTGTCATCCAGATGGGAGCCTATCTGGTCCCTGTCATGGGTCCGAAAGATGCCATGATGGCCATTGTGCTTGGCTCGATCATCGGATCAGGCTTGCTGGCATGGACTGCCAAACTCGGAACCGATACCGGCTTGTCGAGTGCTGGACTGATCCACCATGTCTATGGCAGCGGTTTTGCCCGCTTGCCGATTGTGCTCAACATTGTGCAGCTGGTCGGCTGGACCACGTTCGAGCTGGTCGTGATGCGCGATGGCACCACGGCAATCGGCGCACGCATGTTCGACCTTCACCCGGAAAGCCCGCTGGCGCTTGTTGTCACCACGCTGCTTTGGGGGAGTGTCTTGAGCCTGTTGATGCTCGGGTCGATGCTGTCGCTGGTCCGCAATGTCGTCAACCGTTTCGGCCTGCCACTGGTCATCGCTTCACTTGTCTGGTTGAGCTGGCAGTTTATCGGCAAGCTGATGGCGCAAGATGCACAGGCCTTCTGGAACCGCCCAAGCACCGGTGAAATGGGGCTGCTAACCGCTCTGGATCTGGTGATTGCCATGCCGGTTTCATGGTTGCCGCTGGTGGCCGATTATGCCCGCTTCGGGCGCTCCGGTGGCTCGACAATGCGCGGGACATGGATTGGCTATGCCATTGCCAATATCTGGTGCTACGGTTTGGGCATTGTCGTGGCCAGTCTGTCGGAGCCGGATGCCAATCTGGTCAATACCCTGCTTCTGGCGCAAGGCGGCTTGCTGGCACTGGGCCTGATCCTGCTTGATGAATTGGACAATGCCTATGGCGATGTCTATTCGGGGTCGGTCTCCTCGCATGCGCTGTTTCCAACCGTATCGATCCGTCAGTGGGGCTTGGCTATTGCCATCCTGTGCACGGGACTGGCGATGTTGCTGCCGATGCATGCGCTGGAGCCGTTCCTGCTGTTGCTCAGTTCGATTTTCGTGCCGCTTTACGGGGTCATTTTGGGGCGGATGGCCTTCAGCCCTGGCCAACAAGCCCGGGAAAAGTCCTTCGATGTCGCCGCTGCCGTCATCTGGCTGTCAGGCATTGCCTGTTTCCACGGGGCCGCCCAGTGGGCCCCGCAATTCGGTTCGGCACTGCCAAGCCTGATCCTGACCTTCGGCGCCGCGTATGTGACGCGTCCCAGATAACCGACCGGAAAGCCTGCTCCAGCAAAAGAGCGGGCTTTTATCATGATCACGCCTGAGGGTTACAGATCGTCGAGATGGTCGACATAGACCAGACCGGCTTTGGCGAGCGGTTCCCGCATCTTGTACATATCAAGGCCCAACACGCCAGAGGCGAGCTGGCGGCGCTTGTCTTCCTCGTTGGCCTTGCGTTGAGCCGCCTTGTCGGCGGTCGCTTTGGCCTGGGCCAGCGGTACCACCACCACTCCGTCATCATCGGCCACGATCACATCTCCGGCACGGATAGCGGCTCCGGCACAGACAATCGGCACGTTGACCGCACCCAAAGTGGCTTTTACGGTTCCCTTGGCCGAGATCGCCTTGGACCAGACTGGAAAGCCCATCTGCTTGAGCGTACGGACATCACGGCATCCGGCATCAATGATCAAGCCTTTCACGCCCCGGGACTGCAAGGATGTGGCAAGCAGGTCACCGAACATGCCATCGCTGTTGTCGGTCGTGACCGCCACCACCAGCACATCACCGGGCTGGCATTGCTCGACCGCGACATGCAGCATCCAGTTATCACCGGGCTGTGCCAGCACCGTCACGGCACTGCCGGCAATCGCCGCCCCCGCCCAGACAGGCCGCATATAGGGCTGCATCAATCCGATACGGCCCATGCTCTCATGCACGCTCGACACGCCATATTCAGCCAAAGCGGCAGCAATGGCAGGATCAACGCGATGGTGATTGCGGACAACTACGGTTTTCATACCAACTCCTCCAGCACCATCGGAAACAGGCGTTGATAGGCCTCGCCATAGGTCATGGCCCGGCCTGAATTTCGGCCGCCCTGCATGCCGCGATTGAGGGCAACGCGGGTGTAATAATCCCAAAGATGCTTTTGCGCCGAAAGCACCTCGAACGCCTTGCGCTTGATGTCCCAGACATCGTCGATATTGAGGATCAGATTGGGTTTGTAGTTGCACTGCTCGGGCTGGTGCGGCTCGAACAAGAACACCGGCGGGGCGGCATAGGCGCGCGTGGGATCAGGCTTGTGTCCTGCCGCTTGCGCGATAATCCGCGCTTCCTGGGCAAAGCGCGTCGCTTCGGGATGATCGAGATTGTAGGGATCTTCCAGCGAATGGGTCAGCACGAAAGACGGGTTCAACTCGTGCATCACATCAATGGCCCGGTCCATCATGGCGGGCGTGGTGTGCAATGGATAATCTCCCGCATCGAAAAATTCGATCTCGGCTCCCAAAATACGGGCAGCCGTTTCTGCCTCGGCCTGACGCTGGGCCTTGACCTCTTCCAGTGTCACCCCTGCCTGTTTCCAGGCCCATTGGCTCTCGCCGCGTTCGCCAAACGACAGGCAAAGGATCTTCATCCGGTAGCCTTTGGCGTGATGCAGGGCAATGGCTCCACCGGCCCGCCACACAAAATCTCCGGGATGGGCGGTAATCACCAAGCCACTTTTGCCCTTGCTCATTGTCATGTTCTCCTTTGCAGTCGCTGTGTCATACATCCCAACGCGGAAAAACCGTGCCGTCAAACAATTTACGGGCGGTGCGCAACAAGCCCGCCTGCACTACCTTCACGCCCGCACCCTCGCCTTCCAGCGTGAGCCTGACTGAAAATTCTCCCGTAGGGTGCTCAACCGAAATCACCTTGATCCCCCCCTCCGGCAAGAGAGCGAGCGCATGGGCGGGCGAGCCAGGCAACACACAAGCCGTTGCCACCGTGACGGCCGCAAACACGCCGATCGAGGCATGGCATTCATGCGGAATGAACGAGCGGGTCGCAATATTGCCACCTGCTTGTGGAGCCGCCACCAAAATCACTTTGGGGACCACCTTTTCCCTCACATCGCCCAAATGCATCAAGGGACCGGCTGCAAGCCTGATCTCTTCAAGACGCGCTTTTAAAACACTGTCCTGATCCAACTGGTCACGCGGCTCATAGCCGGTACGCCCGACCGATGAGGCCGCCAGCACAATCACCGGCATACCGTTGTCGATCAGCGTGACATCAACCCCCGCCACCCGATCGACGCTGCGGCCAGTCGGCAACAAGGCCCCGCACACCGAACCTTCGGCATCGAGAAAATCAATAGAAATCGGGGAGGAAAAACCCGGCACGCCGTCAATCCTTGCTGTTCCGGCCTCATTCACCACACCGTCATGGGTCTCGATCACCAGATCGGCAACTGTTCCGGTATTCAAGGTGCGCACCCGCACCCGTGTCTGCGGATCGGTGGCCTGCACCAGGCCACGCTCGATGGCAAAGGGGCCGACACCGGCCAGAATATTGCCGCAATTGGGCGTGGTATCGACCATTGGACGATCAACCGAGACTTGGCAGAACAGATAGTCGATATCAATTCCAGGTTCGCTCGAGCGCGAGATCACCGCCACTTTACTGGTCAGCGGATGCCCGCCGCCGACACCATCAATCTGGCGTGGATCGGGCGAACCCATCACCGACAACAGCACGGCATCCCGCCTGGCAGGGTCTTGGGGCAGATCATCGGCCAGAAAATAGGCGCCCTTGGATGTGCCGCCCCGCATCAACATGCAGGCAATACCCGACCGATCACCTCTTGAGCTGGTCATCTGCTTCTCTCTCCCTGCTGTGCCGTTTGCCGGTCTGTGAGCATCAAGCAATATAAACTGATCCAAGACTGATCAAGGCACAAAGTACAAATCATGATTTTGCACCGTGACAGCTTGATTCATTGTCCCAAAGCAGGCTCAATAAATCAAACAACGGAGAATACAATGAACGACCCGACCGAACCCTGTCATGATATTGCCCATCTCGGCCATGTCGAAATGTTTACCCCCAAACTGGCCGAAAGTGTCCATTTCTTCGTCAATGTGCTGGGCTTGACCGAAAGCGGACGCGAGGGGGACAGTGTCTATCTGCGCGGCTGGGATGATTACGAATTTCACACGCTGAAACTGACCGCCTCCCATACATCGGGCATGGGCCACGTGGCGTGGCGGACCATGAGCCAGCAAGCTCTCGAACGGCGCGTGAAAGTATTGCAAGCCAAAGGCTGGGGTGTCGGCTGGACCGATGGCGATCTCGGCCACGGCCCTTCCTACCGGGCACGCACACCGGATGGCCACCCCATCGAACTCTATTACGATACCACATGGTATGAGGCGCCCGAAGCGCTCAAACCCGCTTTGAAAAATCAGGCTATGAAATACCCAGCGCGGGGCTGCAATGCCCGCCGGATCGACCATCTGAACCTGTTGGTGCTGGATGTAGCGGAAACACGGGTTTTCTTTGAACAGGGCATGGGCATGCGGCTGACCGAACAGATCGTGCTGGATGACGGTACCGAGGCCGGAGCATGGATGACCGCCACCAACAAGACCTATGATATTGCCTTCACCAAGGACAATACCGGCGTGGCCGGGCGCTTCCACCACCTGACCTATGCGCTTGATTGCCGTGAGGATATTTTACGCGCTGCCGATGTGTTTCTGGAAAACGGTGTGTTTATCGAAACAGGGCCTCATAAACATGCCGTGCAGCAAACCTTCTTCCTTTATGTGTGGGAGCCGGGGGGCAATCGGGTGGAACTGGCCAATGCTGGAGCCAGACTGATGCTGGCTCCCGACTGGAAGCCGATCCGCTGGACACAGACCGAACGCGCCAAGGGACAGGCGTGGGGCTTGAAAACGGTCGAGAGCTTCCACACCCACGGCACGCCGCCAGTGGAATAAGCGGCACTTTAGTAATCTTTACCGGCATTGCGGAACAGACGGCCGATTTTCTCGATCTCGCTGTCTGTCATCATCGGGGATGTGGTGACGGTCAACGTGCGTGCGGCCAGCGCTTCGGCCTGCGGCATCGGATCGGGCGCGATGATACCCTTGAGCGCAGGATAGGCCGTCAGTGGTCCCGCAAAGAGCCGCGAAATACCCAATCCTTCATCGATCGATTGGGCCAGCACCTTATCGGCCTGTTTTCGGCTCGCCATGCTGACAAACAGGAACCGGAAAGCCGGGCTGACACCTGCAGGTGGCAAATGCACTTCAGAACGCGGCACCGATTGCAGGACGGCTAACAGCCGCTGGACCCGTCCCGCAACCGCCTGTTGATGCCCCGCCAAACGGTTTGCGGCGTTCAAGGCCACCCCTTGCCGCCACACACCCAAACGGTGCAGCGGGACAGCCGAAAGATCGTCTTCCCCATAAAGCGCATAGCGCGGCAGACTGGTGCCCTTACGATGGCTCGATGCACCAAAGACCAGCCTGTAATGTTCAGGATCATAGAAGGCATGATAAGCTAAGAGACCGAGGCATTGACGCCATTCCTGCCGCCATGACGGAGGCTGCATCTGCATGGCCAATCTCTTCAAGCCCTGACGGATGATCGGGTTGTTGCTGACAAGACAGCCACCTTGAAACAACGTCAATCCTGTGCCTCTGGCAAAACTGAACAGGCCCAGATCACCCGCAAGACCGACCGACAGGCCCTTGACTCGCGCGCCAAAAGCTTGGGCAGCATCCTCAATCAGCACCACATGCGGGGCAATCCCTTCCATCAACACTTTCAAAGGGCTCATCGGGGTAACATGCCCGCCGAAATGGGTCGGGACAACCGCCAGAGTATCGTCACTGACCAACCGCGCCAGCATGCCAAGATCGAAATCGAACCGGGATTGGTCGGTATCGCACAAGCGGACCTGCAATCCGGCCCGATGCGCCGCAAGAGCCACTTTTGGAGACGTAAAAGCCGGAAGAATAACCTCGCGCGCCAAGGCGCCTTTTTTGAGATATTCAAAGGCAATCACCAGCGCAGCAAAGCCGGAATTGACCATGACCACCTCGTCGCTGCCGATCAATCCAGCGAGATGATTGGCCAGAGCATGAGGGATGTCTGCGGGGGGAGCCTGATCCTTATGTCTGGTGGAAGGGATAAACCGCTGCCTCAATCCTTTGCCAACGAGACGGGCACGGGCAAGCAAAGAGCCCGACGGCCCAACAGTCCTGACCGGATCATCGACCAAATCTCTCCATTGCGGAGCCAGGCCCGCTGTCGGCGGCAATTCACGCTTCACTCATCAACCTGCAATCTTGAACACCACACGTTGATTGTAGCCACATCCAAACGGCTTGCCCATTAAAAGCTGAGCGGCACCGTCGCGCTCAAGCTCTCATTGCGATAGCCTACCCCGTGCACCGTGCTGAATGGCGATTGATAGCCGGTATTTTGCTCGATCTTGTGCCGCAAGCGATACACCGTGGTATCAATGCGCCTTATGTTGGGGCTACTGATCCCGAACAGCTCGATCAGATCTTCGCGCCTCACCGGTTCAGGATCTTTGGTGATCAGCATCGCTATCAGCCGTGCCTCGCTGGCCGACAGAGGAAAACTCTCTCCTTCTGGCGGGATCAACACCATCGCCACCGGATCAAACTGCCAGAGTTTTCGATCATCGACCGCTTTTCTGCCGCTCTCGGCAGCACCTGATGGCGACAACCTGCCCCGGTTCTTACGCATTACACTGTGCAATGCGAAAGACAGCTGATCCATCTCGACCGGTTTATCCAGCAAAATATCCGCCCGTTTTACCAAGACGTCATAAAGGGGATTGCGTCCGGCCTGAACGGCAACATGCAGCGGACGTGACACAATTAAAATCTGCATCGGCCTCGTCGCCAACCATTCCCACACGGATCGGGCATAAGAGGCCGATTCACCTGCCGCCAGATCGGAGTCAATCAGCAAGCACACCTGTTGCAAGTCAGGACTGGCCAGCAGGACCTCCCAATCCTGAACCCTCCGCACCGACATGAAAGAGGATGCAAATGAACGGCTGACCTGCTCATGGAACAATTCATTATTAGACACAACGCAAAGATGTTGCGGATATTCCATCAAAAAAACCTTTAAAAATAAAATTTAAATTAACATATAAATCAGGAACCATTGAATAATGAATAAAATTATTTTTTCAATATAATTTTATTAAAATCATGATTTTTATTAAAATACAATTTTAAGTTGAATTTTAATTTTTTACATCAATTTATTTATCTTCTTTTAAAACCAGATTTGAAATCATCATACACCGGACAGCATCGCGCTGAAAGCCTAGCTGCTCAAACGCCAAAACATGTGGTATTTGAGGTTATGGGCTGGAACCAAATGGCGATTTGACGCATTTTAAAAGTGAGAAAATGTGAGTCGTTTACCTGTCTCGCAATTTTGATGTTTTGCTAGAATTGGATGAGATATATGCGGATCATTGTGAACGGGCAGCAGGCTTTCGGAGAGGCGGTGTTGCGCGCTCTTGTCGAGCGGGGCGAGAATGTCGTGGCGGTCTATTGTGCTCCCGACAAGATTGGCGCCCGTCCCGACCCCCTCAAGCTAGCCGCCGAAAGCCTCGGACTGCCTGTATACCAGCCGCAATCGTTCAAAAATCCGGATGTTTGGGCCCAGATGTCGGCACTCAAACCCGATCTTTGTGTCATGGCCTTTGTGACCAAATTTGTTCCCTCTGATTGCCTGTCTATTCCGCGCCTTGGAACAATCCAATACCACCCGTCTTTGCTACCGCGCCATCGCGGACCCAGTGCGATCAATTGGCCGATCATTCAAGGTGAAACCGTGACAGGCCTGTCAATTTTCTGGCCTGATGACGGGCTGGATACCGGCCCGATCCTGCTGCAAAAAACAATCAATATCGGGCCTGACGATACTTTGGGCACTCTGTATTTCGATAATCTGTTTCCCATGGGTGTGAGCGCGATGCTGGAAAGTGTCGATCTGGTCCGTGAGTGCAAAGCCCCCAGGGTCGAGCAGGATCATACGCTGTCCGACTATCAAGGCTGGTGCAAGGCAGAGGATTGCGTAATCGATTGGGCAAAACCCGCGCAGACGGTCTATAACCTGATCCGGGGGGCCAATCCTTCACCCGGTGCATCCACCCTGTTCAAAGACGAGAGCCTGAGCCTGTACGATGCCCGGATGACGGGCTCACAAGGCGGCAAGACGGGCTCGATATCGGCTGTGCATGAGGATGGGATCGTTGTCGAAGCTGGTGGCGGGGCCATTTTGGTGCAGCGTTTGCGCTTCGGCAAAGGCCCCAAAGAGGCCGCAACGGAATGGTTCAAGCGTGAGGCACTCACAATCGGAACCCAATTGGGATCATAAAACAACAACAGGGGAAAACGTCGGATGGATTATCATAAATTGGGCCGTTCAGGCCTGAAAGTATCGCCCTTGTGTCTTGGCACCATGATGTTTGGCGCACAAACCGACGAACCGACCTCGCAGCGGATCATCGCAGCCGCCCGCGAACATGGCGTCAACTTCATCGACACCGCCGATACCTATAACGAGGGCGTCTCGGAGGAGATTGTCGGTCGCGCCATTGCCAGGGATCGGGATGCGTGGGTCCTGGCCACCAAAGTTGCCAATATCGTGCACCAGACACCAAGTGGCACCGCACCCAACAAAAGCGGCCTATCACGCAAATGGATCATGGAAGCCGCCGACAATAGTCTGAAACGGCTCGGCACCGATTATATCGACATCTATTATCTGCACAAAGAAGACCATTCGACCCCGCTGGACGAAACCGTCAAGGCGATGGGTGATTTGATGAAATCGGGTAAAATCCGCTATTTCGGCATCTCGAACTATCGTGCCTGGCGTTTGGCGGAAATCTGCCGGATGTGTGACGAATGGGGCATTGACCGCCCGATCGTCAGCCAACCCTATTACAATGCCATGAACCGGATGCCGGAAGTCGAGCATCTGCCTGCCTGCGGCCATTTCGGACTCGGTGTAGTCCCCTATAGTCCGCTGGCACGGGGCGTGCTGACAGGCAAATACGACCCCAACCGTCCGCCGCCCGAAGGCACCCGCGCCGGGCGTCAGGACCGCCGCATGATGCAGACCGAGTGGCGGGTTGAATCGCTTGATATCGCCCAGGAAATCAAGAACCATGCCGAGGCGCGCAACACCAGGGCGCAATATCTGGCGCTGGCTTGGGTGCTGAACAACAAGCACGTCACCTCGGTAATCGGGGGGCCCCGCACCGAGGAACAATGGGCCGATTATCTGGCAGCCCTCGATTACACCTTCACAGCCGAGGACGAAGCCCTGATCGACCGTCTGGTGCCTGCAGGACACCCTTCGACGCCGGGCTATAATGACCCTGCCTACCCGCTCGAAGGGCGTGTATCGCGGGTTTAACAGACCCCTTTGATGACAAAAGGCCGCAGTGATGCGGCCTTTTTGCTGTGTCTTTCCCGTGGAGACGATTGAGCGGGAGACGATTTAGCGCCGCGCCTCTGCCGCTCGCACTTTCGAGCCTTCGACCAGATCGCTCGACACGTTGAGGCCAACCCGTTCTCCGACTTTCAAACCGTCGGCAATATTGATCAGCGCGCCATCGGTGGAAGCCACTTTGATGGGACGGAATTTGATGGTGGAATCCTCGCCGATCACCGCCACTTGCTGGGTGCTGCCGCGCTGCATCATGGCCGAGACAGGAATTTGCGGGAAGCTTTTCACAGGGACACGCAAGCTGACATTCACGAAGCTGCCGGGAACCAGAAACTGGTCGCTATTGTCGATATCGAGCTCGACAAATAGCGTCCGCGTCCGCGGATCAAGCGTGCCGGCGGTGCGGCTGATCTTGGCCTTGCGTTTGCGGTCGGGATTGGCTGAGTCGATAATTTCGGCTTCATCTCCCACTTTGATGGCCGAAACATCGCGCTGCTCGACGTAAATTCCGATACGCAGCTTGGAATTATCGGCAATCTGCATCACCGGCAGCGAACTGGCCTGATTGGTCGTGGCGGCCTGCATCAAGGCACCAGGATCGGCAAAGCGGGCGACAACCGTGCCATTAAAGGGCGCTTTGAGGGTTTGATAGGACCGCATGATGCCGAGATTGCGCACCGTCTCCTGTGCCATGCGGTAATTGGTTTCAGCCTGTTCTGCGGCCTGTTGCGATGTGGTGCTGTTGCGCAACAATTCGCGCGAACGGGCATCAATGCGTTGCTTTTGATCCAGATCGGCCACTGCGCTTTGATATTGGCTTTCCAGCTCCGCGCTGTCGATTTCAGCAATCACCTGATTGGCCGTCACCTGATCACCTTTATCCACCGCAACCGATTTCAAATAGCCACTGACTTTGGCAAAGATGGTGGTGGTCTGATAGGGACGCGCATCGCCGAGAAGCTGGATAATTCTGAATTGCGGGCCCTGCACCACGTTGGCAGTAACCACACGAGGGCCACGCGCCACATCGGCCTCCATTGCGGCTTTAACATTGGCCAAGCCCGCTGACGATTGCGTCATGTAGTAGGCAGTGCCCAGCACGGTTGTAACCACACAGGCGGCTCCGGTGATATACAGGCGCGTTTTAGATGAGCGGCCCTGAGAGGAAAGTTGATCCATCGCTGATTATCCGTTTACCGACGGGACATGTCCCGAATGAGTTGGGGCATCATGGGCTGTTGAGGCATGAGCAGAGGCAGAAAGGGCTGAGGCAGCTCCTGCCGATTCAATCGCATATTGCGCATCAAGCTCGTGCAGGCGCGGCGGCTTGCGGCGCAACAACGTGTAAAAGATCGGCACAATGATCAGCGTGGCAATGGTGGCTGCCAGCAGGCCGCCGATCACAGCACGGCCGAGCGGCGCGTTTTGCTCGCCCGCTTCCCCCAAGCCCAAGGCCATCGGGATCATGCCGAGGATCATCGCCAGCGCGGTCATCAGGATCGGGCGAAGACGTGTCTTGCCCGATTCCACCACCGCCTCGAACGGGGTCACATCGCCGCGGGCGCGAACATCATTGGCAAAACTGACCACCAGAATGGAATTGGACACTGAAATCCCGACCGTCATGATCGTCCCCATCAGGGATTCCACATTGATGGTGGTGCCTGTCAGGGCCAGCATCCAGATGATGCCGACCAGCGCGCCCGGAATGGCCATCATGATGATAAAAGGATCAACCCAGGACTGGAACAGCACAACCAGCAGCGCATAGACCAGAATAATCGCTATCACCAGGCCTTGTGCCAGACGGGTGAACGAGGAGTCCATCACTTCGGGCTGGCCACGCAGATCGATATGGGTGGTAACCGGAAGGTCTTTTGATACATCGGCGATCGCCTTGCGCACATCGACAGCCACACCCCCCAAATCACGCCCGTCGACATTGGCCGCCACGTCGATCACCCGCTGCACGGAGTAATGGTTGATGGCTGCCAGCGAGCTGCGCGGGCGCACCGATGCAATATCGGACATGCGGGTGACGGGCGCATTCGGGAAGGTCGAATATTGGGTGGTCGAAAACTGGTTGGCAACATTGGAAGGCTGGTTAACCATCGGCTGGCTGACCGGCAGGCCCATCAAATCATCAACCGTCTGGATCGCTTCCATCGGCTGTCGCACCGCCACGAAATAATTCACATTATTGGCAGGATTGAGGAAATAAGAGGGAGCAACCAGCGAGCTTGAAGACAGTGAGACCAGCAGATTGTTGGATACATCGCGTTGCGAGACACCAAGTTGTGCCGCGCGCAAGCGATCAACATCGACCTGCAAGGTCGGATAATCGAGAATCTGGGTAATATGCGGATCAGCCACACCCGGAATTTTCTGCAAAGCCAGCAACAGTTTCTGGGCAAGTTCATAAGAGCGGTTGAAATTGGGATCAGAAATCTGGATGTCAATCGGAGCAGACATGCCGAAATTCAGCACCTGCGAGACAATATCGGCATTCTGGAAATAGAACATGGCACCAGGGAAGGCATCGGGCAGCACCGCACGCAGTGCGCGGATGTGATCGGGGCTCGGCTTATGGCCCTTTTTCAGCTGGATCAGAATATCAGCATCGGCACTTGATACGTTATCTGAGGGAATCAGCGCAAGGTTGGTGGCGAAGGGCACACCCACCACGTCATTGATGGTCTGGATCTCATCATTGCCGATCACTTCGCGGATTTTGGCTTGCACAGCCAGCACATTCTGCTCGGTGACTTCAAGGCGCGTGCCGGCCGGGCCACGATAATGCAATTTGATAATGCCGACATCAGCGGTGGGGAAGAAGTCCTTACCGAGATGACCCGCCATCACCAGCGACACCACCAGCACAACACCGAATGTCACCAACACGAAGCCGCGGGCCCGCAAACAGGACTCGAGCGCATTCTGGTATCCGGTCCGCACCCATTCAAAACCTCGCTCGAACTGCGCAAAAACGCCGGTCGGGGTTTCGTGCGCATGCTCGGTCAGCATCATACGCGCCATGGTCGGCACAATCGAGAAGCTGAGCACATAAGAGGCCAGCATCGCCAGCACCACGGTCAAGCCCAGAGGAATAAACAGGTAACGTGCCGCCCCTTCGAGCAAAAACACGGGGAAGAACACAATACAAATGGCCAGCGTGGCCACTGTCAACGGCGTCACCACCTCCGAACAGCCATCGAGAATGGCCACCGTCAACGGCTTGCCGAGCGACTGGTTGCGGTGGATGTTTTCAATCGTCACGGTCGCGTTGTCCACCAACAAGCCGATGGCCAGCGCAAGACCGCCCAGCGTCATCAGATTGATGGTTTCTCCTGCCGCATAAAGCCCTGCAATTCCGGCCAAAATCGACAGGGGGATCGAGGCTGACACGATCACCATATTCCGCCAGGAACCCAGGAAGAAAAGGATCATCAGCGAGACGAGGATCGATGAAACAAGTGCCTCTTCAAGCACATTGTGGATTGCGGAGCGCACAAACACCGACTGGTCGAAATCGAGCTGCATCTCCAGCCCCTCGGGGGCTGCGGCCTTGATTTCCGGAAGCAAAGCGCGGGTGGCCTCGACCACTGCGATGGTCGAGGCATCGGAATGGCGCATGACGGTGACATAGGTGGCCCGCTAACCATTCACATGCACCATATTGGTCTGGTTGGCGAAACTGTCGCCCACTTTGGCGACATCGCCCAAGGTCACCACAATGCCGTTACGCACGGCCAGAGGCAGGTTGGAAAACTGAGCCACATTGGGCGGACTGGAATTGATCGCCACATTATATTCGCGTTCGCCGATGCGCGCGACCCCGGCCGGCACGATCACATTGGAACTTTGCAGCGCCGCCACAACATCGCTCGGCGATACACCTTTGGCGGCCATTCGGGCCGGATCAATATCAACGATAATCTGGCGCGCTTTGCCGCCATAAGGCGCCGACAGCGAAATGCCCGGAATTGTGAACAGCTTCAAACGCACGAAATTGAAGGTGTAATCGAGAATCTGTTCCTCGGGGATTGTCTTGCTCGACGATGTCATCTGCACGACACCGACATTGGACGCGCTGAATGGAATGAGGATCGGTGGTGTCATGCCCGGTGGCATCACACGCAAAACCTGATTGTTGACCGCATTGATCTGCGCCATCGCGCCGCCCAATTCGGCACCCGGCTTGAAAAAGATTTTGATAATACCGGTACCCGAGAGCGACTGGCTCTCGATATGGTCGATCCCGTCGACACTTTGGGCATAGGTGCGTTCAGCAACAAGCACCACGCGTCGTTCCATCTCCTCGGCTGACAAGCCGCCATAATTCCATGCGACCAGCACAACCGGAATATTGATAGTCGGAAAAATATCGACCACCATGCGGCTCAGAGACAGAAACCCAGCCAGGACGATAATAAAAGCGGCAATTGCCGACGTATAGGGACGCCGCAACGCGACGTGAACCAACCCCATCATAGGACACATTCCCCTATTGCCATCGGTCAAACCTCCGGATTTTTGATCATTGATCCGGACGCCTGCCAAAAATACACGTACTATCCAACCAAGAGTGCCCTGTTGCTGTGGCCCATGTCAACTCAGGAAGCTAAAACCCTAGTCCTGATCGGAACATATTCTTTTTTATAGTCCCAAAGCCGACAGGCGGCTGAAGCCGTCGACACTTGCCAGCGGGGAACACAGCTCGGCAGTGATCCCGAATTGGGCCAAGGCCAGCTGATAGCGCTGTGCCAAAAAGGCATCCCCGACGATCAGCAAACGCCCTGTAATCGGGTAGGCGGCCAGCCCGTCCTTGATCTCGTGCCCAATCAGCAGGCCTGACAAACGGTCGGCGCTGTCTTGTGCCGGCAGTTGCCCCAGCAATACACCGCTGCGGGTGGTAAAAATATCATGCAGCAACCCAACCGTCTGATGGCCGAGAACCTGCTGGACACCATCGATAAACGCTTGTGGGTCATTGCCATTGGCGGCATCGGTCATCAGGCGACCCAGGATGGAATGGGTCTTGAGCACACCAAAGACTTCACCCGTCATGAAACTGCTGAAACGCTGCAAGGCACCATCGCGCACCTCTACCCACTTGCTATGGGTGCCCGGCAGGATCACGGTTGCAGTCTCAAGCTCCTCCACCACACCAAAGACCTGTATCTCCTCGCCGCGCATCACATCCGGCGTCGGGCTGTACATGGCAACCCCGGGCAGGAAATGCATTTTGACACCGTTTTCGGCCTCGACCACCACCGCAGCCCTGGCGAGATCAGCCAGACGGGCGGGCGCCTCGACATAGGGTGTTTCAACCCAGCCATTGCGACTTGTGATCATGCCCGACAGAAAAATATTCATATCCGGGGTAATCCATGATCCAATTTCACGCTGCAGAACAGAGGCGAAATCACGATCACTCACACTCAGGATACCGGCGGATGCCTGATGGGTTTGGGCGACAGTGCCGTCGGGTGCAAACCGATAGCAACGGAAATTGCTAGTGCCCCAGTCCACAACCAAACGGGCGCGCTGCGTCATGCGGAATTTCCCTCTAAACCCTATTCAGAAACCACTGCAGTGGCTTCTATTTCCACCACGGCCTTGGTTTCCACCAAACGTACGACCTGCACAAGGGCCATTGCGGGATAATGCTTGCCGATCACATCCCGATAGGCCTGACCCAATGCCCGCAACTGGCTGAGATAATCCTCGATATCGGTAACATACCATGTCAGCCGCATGAGGTGACGCGGTTGAGCCCCGCCGGCCGCCAGGATATCGACAATATTTTGCAAGGCCAGACGGGTTTGCTCGACCAGCCCTTGGGGAAATTGCCCCTGTGCATCCCAACCGACGACGCCGCCGGTCATAATCAGCCGCCCTTTGGCCATCATGCCATTGGAATAGCCGTGCGGGCGCGGCCAACCCTTGGGCAAAAGCGAGACAGGTTCGACCTCCGGCAAGAGATCGTCCCCGATTGTTTTGCCCTGCGCGCGCTGGCGCAAGACAAACCGTTGCAGCTTGCCGGTTTCGGTACGCGGCAAATTGTCGACAAATTCGATCGCACGCGGATATTTGTAGGGCGCAATATCGGCTTTGACATGATCTTGCAGGGCTTTGCTGCGCGAACCATCCCGGGAAATCCCCGGCTTCAATACGATATAGGCTTTAACCACCATGCCACGCTCGTCATCAGGCGAGCCGACAACGCCGCATTCGGCCACATCGGGATGGCTTAGCAAAGAGGCCTCGACTTCGGGTCCGGCAATGTTGTAGCCCGAGGATATGATCATATCGTCAGAACGAGCCTGATACCAAAAATAACCGTCCTCATCCTGGATGAAACTGTCGCCCGTCATGTTCCAGCCATTGCGGACATAAAGGGATTGGCGCGGATCATCCAGATAGCGGCAACCTGTCGGGCCCCGCACGGCTAACAGGCCGATTGTGCCCCGTGGCACCTCCTGCCCGTCCCCGTCAACCACCTTGGCCTCGTAGCCTGGCACCACCAGCCCCGTCGATCCCGCACGGATTTTGTCATGCGGTGCACCGATAAAGATATGCAGCATCTCGGTGGCCCCGATACCATCCATCAACCGCATGCCTGTTGCCTTGTGCCATGCCTCGAATGTCGCGAGCGGCAAATGCTCGCCTGCCGATACACAGATACGCAAGGAGGAGATGTCATGATCGGACAACTTGCCAAGCATCGCCCGATAGGCGGTAGGCGCAGTGAAACAGACCGTGGCCTTGAAGCGGGCAATCGCCGCCATCAACTCGTCAGGCGGAGCCTTGTCGAGCATCACGAGCGCCGCACCGGTTCTCAGTGGAAAAAGCACCAGGCCACCAAGACCAAAGGTAAAAGCCAAAGGAGGTGACCCTATAAATATGTCAGTGGCTTGGGCCTTCAGCACCTGCGCACCATAGCAATCACAAATCGCCAGCAGATCACGGTGGTAATGCATCGTTCCCTTTGGTTCGCCCGTGGTGCCAGAGGTGAAGCCAATCAGGCAGACATCATCTCGCGATGTATCAACAGCCTGAAAATCGGGTGAGGCTTCGGCTATCAGGCTTTCGAGAGAATTTTCGCCCTGATGCCCCCAAGTGACGATGGTCTGCAGGTCAGGGCTCAAAGCCTTGGCCGCTTCCAATTCATCCACAAGCGCGTGATCGCAAAGAGCGAGATGTATTTTGGCCTTTTTGATCGGGAAGCTCAATTCCTTGGCCCGCAGCATCGGCATTGTCGCGACCACAATGCCGCCAGCCTTCATGATTGCCAGATAGGCCGCCACCAACATCGGCGTATTGGCAGAACGCAAGAGCACGCGATCACCGCTTTTCATGCCGAGCATCGCTGTGAGCACATTGGCGATCCGGTTGACCTGAGCGGCCAACTCACCATAGGTCCACCGGCCCTGTGCCGACAGGATGCAGGGCGCCTCACCCCTGCCTTGCTCTACCCAGTGATCAAGCAATTCACTGACCACGTTCAAACGGTCGGGATAGGCAAGACCTGCCTCTTTAAGCCTGAAATCGGGCATCGCATCAGGGCCGGGCAAATGATCGCGGGCAAAACTGTTTAGATGCGCTGAATACGTCATGATCGAGCTCCGAACAGGTTAGGCTTGAGTGCCGTGTTGGCGCAAAATCTCGCGGGCGATGATCAATTTCTGGACTTCGGTTGCCCCCTCGTAAATCCGCAAAGCGCGGATATCGCGATAGAGCATCTCGACCCGCATGCCGGAGCGCACACCGAGGCCACCAAACAGCTGCACGGCTTTATCAATCACCACCTGCGCATGTTCGGTAGCGACCATTTTGGCCATCGCAGCCTCGCGGGTGATCCGTTCGGCACCATTGTCTTTGGTCCATGCGGCGCGATAGACCAGCAAAGCCGCCGCATCAACATCGGTCGCCATTTCTGCCAGCGAGGCTTGGGCCAGCGGCAGAGCCGACATCGGTTGGCCGAACAGGTGGCGGGTACTCACCCGCTCCAGCGCCTCATCCAGTGCCCTGCGGGCAAATCCGAGTGCCGCCGCGCCAACCGTCGAACGGAACACATCCAGCGTGGACATCGCGATTTTAAAACCCTCGCCGGCTTTGCCGATCTGGTTTGCGCGGGCGATCCGGCAATCATGGAACCGCAACCGCGCCAGAGGATGCGGGGCGATCACGTCTATCCTCTCGGCAATTTCCAGCCCTTCGGTGTCGGCAGGCACAACAAAGGCCGACAACCCCCGTGCCCCGGGTGCTTCGCCTGTTCTCGCAAATACGACATAGAAATCGGCAATGCCACCGTTGGAAATCCACATCTTCTCGCCATTGATGCGGACATGGTCAGGCCCGTCCGGTGTGGCTGCACAGGCCAGCGCCGCGACATCCGAACCCGCTTCGGTTTCAGACAGCGCAAAAGCTGCCAGACTGTTCCCTGCCACCACATCCGGCAAAAAGCGTTGCTTTTGTTCGTCGGTCCCGAACAATGTGATGGGTCCCGAACCCAGCCCCTGCATGGCAAAAGCAAAATCGGCCAGACCATCGTGATAGGCCAGCGTCTCGCGCGACAGGCAGAGCGAGCGCACATCATAACCCGTACCTTGCCCACCATAAGCGGCAGGAGCCACCGGCTTCAACCATCCGTCCCGCCCGAGAGCCGCAACCAGCTGGCGGCACGAGACATCGACATTGTGATGGTCACTGAGCGCGGCAATACTGTCTTTTGCCCATAGATCAAGGGATTGCCGCAAAGCCTTGTGTTGCTGGTCAAAAAATGGCCAGTCAAGAAAACTCTGATCCGCCATCAGTCCCCCTCGAAAACAGGTTGGCTTTTATTGGCAAAGGCATGAAAAGCCCGGCTAAAATCCTCGGTATGCATACACAAAGCTTGCGCTACGGCTTCGGCCTCAATGGCATCATCCACCGACATGGCCCATTCCATCTGCAGCATCCGCTTGGTCATGGCATGGGCGAAGGTCGGCCCTTCGCTGATTTCGCGCGCCATGGCCTGCGCCTCGGCCAGCACATTATCGGGTTCGATCAAGCGGTTGAGAAATCCCCAACGCTCGGCCTCTTCGCCACGCAGGATCCGACCGGTGTAGAGCAATTCGGAGGCCCGCCCCTGCCCGATAATGCGAGGCAGCATCGCGCAGGCCCCCATGTCGCAGCCAGCCAATCCGACACGGTTGAACAAAAACGCGGTCTTGCTCTTGCTCGTGCCGTAACGCAGATCGGAGGCCATAGCGATAATCGCTCCTGCCCCCGCACAGATGCCGTCAATAGCCGCGATGATCGGCTGCGGACAGGCGCGCATCATCTTAACCAATTCACCTGTCATGTGAGTAAAAGCGAGCAAGTCTTTGGTATTCATGGAAATTAATGGCTGGATGATCTCGAACACATCGCCACCTGAACAGAAATTGCCCCCTGCGCCGGTCACAACCACCGCCTTGATCTCGTCATCCTTAATGAGAGCTTGAAAAAAATCAGTCAATTCACGATAGGATTCAAAGGTTAACGGGTTTTTTTTATCAGGTCTGTTCAAAGTCACCGTCGCCACTTTACCCGTGCAAGACAAATCGAAATGCAAGGGTTTGAACTGCGACAAAGGAAAGGTAACGGCATTGGCAACGCGCATCAGCGTGATCTCCGGCGTGACGTTTTTTTAACAACTGGGGCATCTGACGAGGAACCATGCTGCGACAGATCAGCTTGCAAAGAGGCTTTGGCCTTAGCCAGCAACTTCATCAAATTGCCGATATCCTTCTGGGTCAGCCCATCGAACATATTGGCAATCCAGATCTCGTGCGCCGCCGCCATCTGGCGGAAATTTGCACGACCCGCCTCGGTCAGACGGATCAGCTGGGCGCGGCGATCTTGGGCAGAGGTTTGGCGTTCAACATCCCCTGAAGCCAGAAGATGTTCGACGATCAGCGTTACATTGCCGCTCGATACCATCATGCGCTTGGAGACTTCCGACATCATCATGCCATCGGATGCCCGATAAAGCTGGGCCATGAGATCAAAGCGCGGCAGCGTCACATCATATTCAGCCCGCAGCCGAGATCTGATTTGTCCCTCAATCATGTTGGTGCAGGTCAAAAGGCGTAGCCATAGGCGCAACTCGTCCTGATGGGCATGGCCGACCTCGGTTCCGGCTGTTTCGGCATCCAGCAAGCGGGAAGATGGATCACTCATGCAATGCTTTCTCCGCCGTCGACAATCACGCCCTGCCCATTGATCGCTGAGGCCAGCGGATCAGCCAGCATCACCACCGCAAAGGCGACCTCTGCTGGCTCCACCAAACGGCCAAGCGGCTTGCGGGAGACAAATTTGGCCAGAACCTCCTCGGGCGACTGTCCTGTTTTGCGGGCCGTATCGGCCATGGAATCGAGGATCATATCGGTGGCGGTAAAGCCGGGGCAGACCGCATTGACAGTCACACCCTTTTTAGCCACCTCAAGGGCCAATGCACGGGTCAGCCCCAAAATGGCATGTTTAGCCGCAACATAGGCCGCAACCCCCTGATAACCCTGCACAGATGCTGTCGAGCCTATGTTGATGATCCGCCCGAACCCTTTGCCCAGCATGGCTGGCAAAAGCAGACGTGACAATTCAGCAGGTGCCGCCAGATGCTGGGCTGACATTGCAGCGAAAACGGCGGGGTCCTGTTGGGAGAAAGGTGCCGATACGGCACTGCCGGCATTATTCACCAGAATGTCGAAATGTCTCCCCGCCATCAAGGACACCAAACCACCGAGATCTGTCACATCGGCTCTGAGGGAGTGATGAGCCGCACCCTGCCGGAGCGCCTCGTCGAGACTGGCCGCATGGCGTCCGATAATCGTCACCTCGCAGCCGGCTTGGGTCAATGCCTGCGCAATCGCCAGACCGATCCCACGGCTACCGCCGGTGACCAAAGCAGTCAAACCCGCCAAACGCTGCTGGTGGTACTGTTCCCCCTGGCGTTGACCAGCCATATCAAGCCCGCCTTTCGAAGCGTTGCAGCTCTTGGATGTCTCAAGGCCCTGGCCCCTAGAGGCACAAGCCCTGTTCCACCCTTTCAGCCTCCCAAACTATTTTAAGATTAAAGTAGTTTTTTCCGAAGGCAAGGACTATCAGGCCAGCAAACGAGTTGAGCGGCAAATTGAAGCTCTTTTTATGTCGAGCCAAGAGCCTGGCAATTATGCGGTTTCGCGTGTCTTTTTGCGCCACATCAGTGCCAGATTCCAGCACATACACATGATCAGAGCCAACACCAGTGACAGGGCCGCGCCCATCGTCTCCGCGGTCCAATGCATCACCGTGACCGCAACACCAAATCCCAATAGTCCCGGCAGCGTATGCACCATGGTCACGGCGGTGGCCCGTCCGCCGATGCGCTTGTGCAAGATCACGATCAGACTGCTCAACACGATAGGAAAAGGTGCGGCATAGCCTGCAGCCTCCGGTCCCAAGACAAAGCCCGCCATCATCACAAAGCCGACAAGACACATCACACCGAAGGCGCGCGCCGGAATTTCCCAGACCGAGCGGCGCATCACACCCAGCGGTTCACCGGCCTCCAAATGGCGTGTCAGGTATGAGGCAAGCCCGAAACAGGCCAGATTGAACACCACCGCACTGGCCATATCCCAAGCCACCAAATGCGCCAGCCCGATACAGAGGAACCACACCGCCAAAGCGGCAAGCAAACAGGGCAAAAGCGAGAACCGCTGCGCCATATGGGCATAGGTCAGCACAAAAATGCCGTTGACCCCGTTGGTCACGATTGTGGCAACGGTACTTTGGGCGATAAAGCCTGCGCCGTGGTCCATTGCCAGAAAGACATAGGAGGGACCCGCCGAAATCGGCAAAGTGGCAATCATCGCGCCGAGAAAAGGGCCCGACCGTTCAACAAGAAACGAGGCCGCGACCACGATGCTCATGGTCAGCAGCATTTTCGCACCGATCATCACTGCCAGCGATGTGCTTATTTCCATCAGGCAAGCGGCCTTGCATGCAACCCAGACAAAAATCTACCTAAATTCAAAACGGGTTACGCGTCAGCCCTGCTTTCGCATAGCAGCCGCGCATCCACAAAAAAAACGGGGCAGTCCCTACCGCCCCGTCACACCAATATCACGATGAAGGATCCGTTCAGGCCTTATCGACCAGCTCTACCAGATCCTGCGGCGATAAAGGATGGCTTTTCAGACGCACATTGAAGGGCGACAAAGCATCCTCAATGGCAGAAATCACGCAGGCCGCGGCAGGAATGGTGCCGCCTTCACCTGCGCCCTTCACACCGATCGGATTGCGTGGTGACGGAGATTCCATGTGTACAATCTCGATCCTTGGCATTTCTGTCGCAAGCGGCAGCAGATATTCGCCATAATTGGTGGTCTGGGGCTGGCCATTCTCGTCATAGATCATCCGTTCGAACAACGCATTGCCGATCCCGTGCACGACGCCACCCCTGATCTGGCCATCGACCAGCATCGGGTTGATCAGCGTGCCGCAATCATGTGCCACGACATAGCGCAGGATTTTGACCGCCCCTGTTTCGATATCCACCTCGACCTCGCACAGATTTGTGCCATTGGCGAAAGTGGTTTGGCGTGCCTCGTAAAAAGCGGTTGCCGACAAGCCCGGTGCAATGCCTGCTGGCAGAGGCTGCCCGAAATTCCCGTGCAGCATCAAAGCCAATTGTCCAAGTGACACCTGACGGTCGGTGCCGGACACTTTGACAAATCCGCCTTCGAGAACCAGATCGGCTTCCTGGGCTTCCAGCACCTGGGAGGCAACCTTGATCGCCTTGGCGCGGGTCTCCACCGCAGCCATATGCACCGATGATCCGCCAGTGACCGCCACACGGCTCGCAATCGTACCGATACCGAGCGGAAACAGCGACGTATCGCCGGCTTCTACCGTGATGTCTTGCGGGGTGATGCCAAGCTGATCAGCCGCTATCTGGGCAAACACGGTTTTGTGGCCCTGGCCCTGTGCGGCGGCACCTGTCAGCAACAGCACTTTGCCATTGGGCTGCACACGGATGGTTGCCCCCTCATAAGGGGCCAATCCGGTATCCTCCACATAAGAGGCAATGCCCATGCCGATATAGCGGCCCTCGGCCCTTGCTTTGTCTTGACGGGCCTTGAAATCAGATCCGAATTTGGCCATGGCAAGATCAAGACATTGCACATAATCGCCTGAATCATAGGACACCAGCGAGCCATCACGTGCTTTCATACCTGTTTCATAGGGAAACTGGTTCGCTTGCACGAAGGAGCGGCGGCGAACCTCTTCCCGCGGCAGCCCCAATTCCAGCGCCACCCGATCCGCAAGCCGTTCGAGGACGAAACAGGTATTGGGACGTCCCGCACCACGCACCGGCGTATTGGGAACCATATTGGTATAGATCACATCAAGGCTGATCTCGAGCGCTTCGAGTGCGTAGGGACCGGGAAAGGAGGACATCGAAGTCACCGGCAAAACCACGCCATAGGGCAGATAGGCGCCGTTATCATGCAGGCAATGGCCGCGAATACCAAGCATGCGACCTTGCGCATCGGCAGCCACTTCCAGCTCCCACAACTGGTCTCGCTGCTGGGTGGTGGCGACAAAATGTTCACCACGATCCTCGACCCATTTCAACGCACGGCCCAGATGGCGCGCCGCCATCGGGATCACATAATCTTCGGCATAGACCACGGCCTTGGGACCAAACCCGCCGCCGACATCGGGCGCTGTCACACGCACCGAGGCCTCGTCCATACCAAGACACAAAGCAAGAGCACGGCGCACCATGTAAGGTGATTGGGTCGAACTCCAGATATCGATCCGGTTTCCCGAGGGATCGGGGCGCGCCATCACACCACGGCATTCCATCGCATGACAGCCGCCACGATGCAGAGAAAGACTTTCCTTAAACACATGGGCTGCTTTGGCAAACACGCCAGCCACATCGCCAAAGCCGCCTTTCAGGGTCCCTGCAAGATTGCTTTGCAGGGCTTGATTGGCCACTGCAGCACCGTCGTTCAGGGCATGGACCAGATCGACCATTGCTGGCAGCGGATCGTAATCAACCATCACAATCGCTGCAGCATCTTCGGCAATCGCCCGGCTTTCGGCCACCACCAGTGCCACCGCCTCGCCGACATAATGGACAGAGCCGTGGGCCAGTGGGCTTTGGGTCAGCGGCGTTTTCACCATCGGGGCGGGCGCCATCATCGGCATCGGCTTTTGTGCCATTTCACCCAGATCTTCGGCGGTGAGCACCGCCACCACACCGGCATGATCACGCGCCATCGCGGCATCAATGGAGTTGATCAGCGCATGGGCATGCGGTGAACGAACCACCGCCACATGCAACACACCCGGCATGGCGATATCATCGAGATACTGGCCGCGGCCGGTAATCAGCTTAGGGTCTTCCAGCCGTTTGACTGCGGCTCCGAAATAACGCGCGCCCATATCAACGATCTCCCCGCATGCGAGATGCCGCCTGCAAAGCAGCATCAACAATGGTCTCATAGCCCGTGCAACGGCAGATATTGCCGGAAATGGCCTCGCGGATCGCCGTTTCATCCATCGTCGGATCGGCCTCCAGCACCGCTGCCAGTGTTGTCACCATGCCTGGCGTGCAAAAGCCGCATTGCAGTCCGTGCTTGTCCCAGAACGCCTCCTGCACAGGATGCAGAGTACCATCGGCCTGAGCCAGCCCTTCGATGGTCCGGATCCTCGCCCCGTCGGCCTGAACCGCCAACATCAGGCAGGAACGGATCGGCTGATCATCCAGAATGACCGTGCAAGCCCCGCATACCCCGTGCTCGCATCCCAGATGGGTGCCTGTGAGGCCCAGTTCTTGTCGCAAAAAGTCACCCAGATGGGTGCGAGTCAGCACGTCACGCTCATAAAGGACGCCGTTCACGTGCAGACGGATGTGACGGATGGTTTGAGTAGGGTCTAGATCAGACATTCCGGCCTCCCGTGGCGCGGTTGAGGGCATCGGTGAGCGCCCGTTTGGTCATTGTTTGCGCCAGACGTCCGCGATAGGCGGGCGTGATATGGGCATCTTCCATCATCTCGATGGACGCGGCCATGGCAGACACTTTGGCAATCAGGGCGGGATCGAGAACCTGGCCGACCAAAGCCCGTTCAGCGGTATCCAGCCGCACAGGCTTGATATCCACCCCTGCCAGCGCAATCGAAGCGCGACGCACAACCCCTCCGGCATCGAGCGATACAAGTGCTGCGGCTGCAACAATCGCATAATCGCCATGCCTACGGGCAAATTCGTGGAAACCATGCCCCAATCTCTGCCCTTCATGACCCGACCAGACAGGCAGGGTCAAACCGAGCAAAGCCTCGTCGGGCTCCAGATTAGGGGTCATGTAGGACAGAACCCAATCGCGCATGGCCACATCGCGTGCGCCACGCGGACCAGAGACATGCAGCACTGCATCATAGAGAGCCGCAATACAGGGCTGCTCGGCCGCAGGATCGAGATGGCACAGACTGCCGCCAATGGTCCCGCGCGCCCGGGTTTGCACATGCCCGACCCAATGGAGCGCCTCGGCCAGAACCGGCGCGTGTTGAACAACCAAAGGATGCTCACGGACAATCCGCTGGCGGGTCATCGCGCCGAGACGCAAACCCGCGGGGGTCATCGCCACCTCTGCCAGACCGGCAATATGATTGATGTCGATCACATGATCGGGAAAAGCATAGCGCATATTCAGCATCGGCATCAGCGATTGGCCGCCTGCCAAAATTCGGACATTATCCAGCGAACCAAGCAGGGTGTTCAATTCCTGCACGGTTTTGGGATCGTGATAAGCAAAGGCCGAAGCTTTCATCAGTGAGACCCTTTCAAGCGCGCCACTTATTGGCCGGATTGGTTTTTGCGGGAGAACAAGGATTTGATGACGCCCCATATCAGGGCAAAGGCCGACAATTCA
>CANGQA010000004.1 GCA_947455995.1 Hyphomicrobiales bacterium
AGCCGGGATCGTTTTACCAAGGGTTTGATCGAACGCGGTTTTTCGGTGTTGCCGAGCGAAGGCACCTATTTTCTGGCCGTGGATCTGGCGCCGCGGGGCGAGGATGATGATCTGGCCTTTTGCCAGCGGCTGATCGAGAACAACGGCGTTGCTGCGATTCCGATGTCGGCCTTTTATGCGAATGATGCGGTGCGCACCACGGTGCGATTCTGCTTTGCAAAGCGCGACGAAACACTTGACGAGGCACTGAAACGGCTTGAAACCCTGAAAAGGGCTTTGCGTATCGGTTAGATTGCGGGCAGGCTGAAGGGTCAGCTCAGGTGTAATTCCTTGAAGAAATCATTGCCCTTGTCGTCGATCACAATGAAAGCCGGGAAATTTTCAACTTCCACTTTCCAGATCGCTTCCATGCCCAATTCGGGATATTCGAGCACTTCTACTTTTTTGATGCAGTCTTGGGCCAGACGGGCTGCAGGACCGCCGATTGAACCAAGATAGAAGCCGCCATGCTTGGCACAGGCCTCACGCACCTGGGCCGAACGGTTGCCTTTGGCCAGCATGACCATGGAGCCACCTTGCGCCTGGAATTGCTCGACATAAGAATCCATTCGGCCGGCGGTGGTTGGGCCGAAAGAACCTGAGGCATAGCCTTCGGGCGTCTTGGCAGGGCCGGCATAATAGATCGGGTGGTTTTTGAAATAATCCGGCATGGCTTCGCCGCGATCGAGCCTTTCACGGATTTTGGCATGGGCGAGATCACGCGCGACGATGATTGTGCCCGTCAGTGACAGACGTGTTTTGACTGGGTGTTGCGACAAGGTAGCCAGAATCTCCGACATGGGCTTGGACAGATCAATATTGACCACCTCGCCCCCAAGATGGCTTGTATCGATATCGGGCATGAAACGGGCAGGATTGCGTTCCAATGTTTCAAGGAACACGCCGTCCTTTGTGATTTTACCCATTGACTGACGGTCCGCCGAGCAGGAGACACCTAATCCGATCGGCAATGACGCGCCGTGGCGGGGCAGACGGATAACCCGCACGTCATGGCAGAAATATTTGCCACCGAACTGCGCGCCAACCCCGAGGGATTGGGTGAGCTTGTGCACCTCCTCTTCCATCGCCAAATCACGGAAAGCGTGACCGGATTCCGATCCTTGGGTCGGGAGGTTGTCGAGATAGCGTGTGGAGGCCAACTTGACAGTTTTCATCACCTGCTCGGCAGACGTGCCACCAATGACGATCGCCAGATGATAGGGCGGGCAAGCGGCAGTTCCGAGTGTCAGGATCTTTTCTTTCAAAAAGGCGATCATCCGGTCATGGGTCAGCAAAGAGGGTGTTGCCTGAAACAGAAAGGTCTTGTTCGCCGATCCGCCGCCTTTGGCAACAAACAGGAACTTATAGGCCTCGTCACCTTCTGAATAGATTGTGATGTCGGCTGGCAGATTGTTGCGGGTGTTCTTTTCTTCGAACATCGACAAGGGAGCCAACTGCGAATAGCGCAGGTTTTTCTCGAAATAAGCATCGCGGATGCCATCAGACAGACTATCCTCGTCCTGTCCGTTGGTGAGCACAAATCGGCCCTTTTTACCCATCACGATCGCCGTACCGGTATCCTGACACATCGGAAGAATGCCACCGGCGGCAATATTGGCATTTTTGAGCAGATCGAAGGCTACGAATTTGTCATTGGACGTGGCTTCGGGGTCTTCTAAAATCTTGGCCAGTTGGGCCAGATGACCGGGACGCAACAGGTGGTTGATGTCGATCAGGGCCTGTTTGGCCAGTAAGCGGATCGCTTCTGGCTCGACCACCAGAAAAGAATGGCCGCCCATTTCCTGCACCTTGACACCATCGCTGCTAAGCTTGTGGTAGGGCGTAGTATCGGGACCGAGGGGAAACAGGCTTGACGCTGAAGCAGCCATGACAATTCCTTATGCACAGAATGAAGGCAGATGATCTGGAACCAGCCTAAAATCAGGGCTGAACACATTGCCCATTTTAACCATCGAATCGTTCAAGTCCAATAGTGGCGACCATAGATTATGGTTGAATCGCCGGCATAACGGCACAATCAGGCATTCCGCCGCAGGGCATTTCGGCCGTTATGCTGCGTTCGAGTTTGGTGTTCTGGTCAACAGGGCAAACAAGGCCGATTGATCGCGCGCCTGCCGCAAAGACTGGATTGTCAGCGGATCGCGCATCACTCGCGCGACTTTAGCCAGCGCTTTCAGGTGGTCGGCACCGGCATTTTCGGGGGCTACCAGCAGAAAGATCAAATCGACGGGTTCATGGTCAAGTGCTTCAAAATCAATCGGTTTTTCCAGTCGCGCGAACAGGCCTTGCAATTTGTTTACATTGGGGAATTTGCCATGCGGGATCGCAATGCCGCGTCCAATTCCCGTTGAACCCAGCCGCTCTCGCTGCAGCAGTGCTTCATAGATATCGCGCGCATCCAGCCCCATAATGGTGGCTGCATGTTCGGCAATTTCGCGAAGAGCCTGTTTTTTGGAAGCAGCCTTGAGATGAGGCAGCACCGCATCAGGAACCAGAAATTCAGTCAAAGGCATCGTGTAAACCCGTTTGTCACCGACCCGTTCTTTCGAGGGCCGTGTCAGCCAATGCAGGAATGAGGCCAAGCAAAGCCCTGTCCTTTCAGGCAGGCTTCAAGCCTATAAAGAATGCAGAGATGTTTATCAACCGGACCGTGAGGAACAGATCCGGTTGAAATGTTTCTGCATGGCTTCAGGAGGCCAGAGTGGGGGGATCAATCCAGCCGATATTGCCGTCATTGCGGCGATACACCATGTTGACGCGGCCACTGCTGGCATGGCGAAACACCAGAACGGGTGCACCTGTCAGATCCAGATCCTGCACGGCATCAGCCACCGACATATTCACCATGTTTTTAGTCGTTTCGGCGATCACCAGCGGATGAAAGCCCACCTCGATCTCGTCATCTTCGTGATCGGGAGTCTGGATCACATAAGCCGGCATATCGAGCGACCAGACACTGTCGTCTTTGGTGTGATTGGTCGAATGGCGGTCTTTGAGGCGGCGATTGTAGCGGCGGAGACGCTTTTCGATCCGTTCAGCGGCTTTATCCGCGCTAAAATAGGCATCATGGGCCATGCCTTCGGCCTGTAATGTAATTCCGGATGACAGATGTAGCGTGCAGTCGGTTCTAAATCCTGTTCCTTCAGGTTCGATAATCACATGACCGGTTACGCCGCCATCAAAATATCGTTTGACGGCCGAGGAGACGCGATCCGTTATCTGACCGCGCAGAGCGTCACCGACATCGAGATTTTTACCAGAAACACGCAGAGCCATGGAACACCTCGCTAGTTGATCGAAGACCAATAGGGAGCCCTTCTGCATCGGGCTGTTCTAACAGCTTGAGTGTATAAGAGGTTGGATGGCTTGCAACCTCTTTTACGAATGGGGGGAGGGTCAGACGATCTTGATCGAAAGGTCTGGCAAACGCTCCAATTTGCACAAAATCACGTCGCCTTTGACCACGGGGCCGACATTTTCGGGTGTGCCGGAATAAATAATATCTCCGGCTTTCAGCTCGAAAGCCTCAGATAATTTGGCGATCTGCTCGGCAACCGACCAGATCATGTGGTCCAGACCGGCCTTTTGTTTGATTGTGCCATTAACAGCCAGTGAAATTTCGCCTTTGGTAAAATGGCCGACTTTTTCGACCGGATGAATCGGGCCGATCGGTGCCGAGTGGTCGAAGCTTTTACCAATTTCCCATGGCTTTTTCTCGTCACCCAAAGCCCGCTGCAAATCGCGCCGCGTCATATCGAGCCCCAGCGCATAGCCGAAGACATGATCAAGGGCTCGATCAACCGGAATATTTTTACCGCCTGATTTCAGGGCGCAGACCAGTTCCACCTCGTAATGGTAGTTTTTGGTCAGGCTTGGATAAGGGTGATCGGCCACGGTGTCGACTGCGATGTTCTGGATCGCGTCCGTGGGTTTTTGGAAGAAAAACGGCGGTTCACGGCTTGGGTCCGAGCCCATCTCGCGGGCATGGGCGGCATAGTTGCGTCCGATGCAGTAAATGCGGCGCACCTGAAACACCTTTTCGGATCCGACAATCGGGACCACCACGGGCGCAACCGGAAAAACCACTGATGCCGCCGGGCTTTGGGCCTGTGCCGGGGCAATCTGCGTTGCTGCCAGTCCAGTCCCCGAAGCGATGGCACCAGCCATGATATTGCGTCGTGTCACACCCATCCTCATATCCCCCCTGTTTGGTCTTCTTGTGTGAAGGAGGTTAAGGCAGAGCTGGAGTGAGTCAAGTCCGGCTGGAGAGCGGCTTTAGCCAGCGTCGGCGATGAGGCCGGCGGCCTCAATTCCTGCAATGCAACAAATTTCGTCATTGTCGGACACATCCCCAGAAATGCCAATGGCGCCGATGATCTGTTTTTCCGCATTGCGGATCAGCACGCCGCCGATCACCGGGATCATTTTGCCGTCACTGGCCGAGGCCAGGGCTGTATAGAAGGCTGGGTTTTTAAGCGCGCGATTGGCGAGATTGCGGGCGCCCAACCCCATGCCCAATGTGCCCCATGCTTTGCCCGTGGCAATTTCGACACGCAAAATGCCGCTATGATCCTCGCGCTTGGTCACCACCACATGCCCGCCTGCATCCAGTATCACCACGGTGAGCGGCAGGAAATTGAGGGTGCGGCCCTTTTCTATCGCCTTGTTAGCAATCAAATCCGCTTGTGCCAGAGTGACGTTGCTCATGAAATTTTCCTTGTTTCTCCGGCTTGCGGATTGTGAAGCTTCGGGGCTTGGGAAGGCTTGTGTGAGATCGTATGATGATCCACGGACAGGTTGTGCTTTTTAAAAAGCTTGTTTATCGGTTGATCATTATCATACTGAAGTCTATCAGCCAATTGTCATCACCCACTCAGCATATTGGGAACTAACAAAGGAAGCGGATCATGAGCAAAAGTGTCGGAATCATCGGTCTTGGCATTATGGGTGGCGCCATTGCCCGCAACCTATGTGAGCGCGGTTGGTCTGTAACAGGTTTTGATGTTGATCCGGCCGCTTGTGCGGCTCTGGAAAAAGCAGGGGGCAAAATTGCCGCTTCGGTCACGGAACTGGCCAAACAGGAAACCGTCCTGATGACATCGTTGCCCAGCCCCAAAATCGTGCGTGCTGTGGCCGAGGAAATCGCTGCCAGCTCAACAACGGGCCGCATTGTTTGCGAACTCAGCACGCTGGCCCTTGAAGACAAGCTGGCTTTTGAAGCCATTCTATCCAAGGCAGGCCATACCCCGCTTGATTGCCCGTTGAGCGGCACCGGAGCGCAGGCCCAGACGCGGGATTTGGTGATCTACGCTTCGGGTGACTCCAAGGCGATAGAGTGCCTGGAAGGGTTGTTTCTCGATTTCGGGAAAAAGGTTGCCAATCTTGGCGCGTTCGGCAATGGCAGCCGGATGAAATATGTCGCCAACTATCTGGTGGCAATCAACAATGTCGCCACCGCTGAAGCCATGGTTTTGGGAATACAGGCAGGGCTTGATCCCCAGCAGATCATCGAGATCGTTGGACCCGGTGCCGGTGGGTCGAAAATCTTCGAATTGCGTGCACCAATGATGGCGGCCAACCATTACGAGCCACCGACCATGCGTATGGCGACATGGCGCAAGGATATGACAGTGATTGGCGATTTCGCCCGTGAATTGGGCTGCCCGATTCCGCTGTTCGAGAAATCGAACGAGATCTATGAAAAAGGCTTGGAAATGGATCTCGGGCATCTCGATACGGCTGCAGTGTGCAAGGTGATCGAGTCTATGGGCGGGTTCAAACGCTAAATGTGCCTTCCACTCAGTGTCAGGCCTCGCGCATGCGGGCCTGCCGGATGGTAATTGTCTGCTCGGTTGTTTCGCGCAGCATCGAGGCAAACAAAGCGGCGGCGGGGGAAAGCACCCGCCTCGTCGGCTCGATCAGTACAAAATCCGAATAGAGCGCGGGTTGGTCCAGCGGACGGATGTCGAAGCGGGCACCGTCCAGGTCATTGACCATCATCACGCCCGGCAAGATCGCCACCCATTCACTGCTTGCGACAAAATCGAGAGTGCCCATCATGGCATCCAGTTGCAACCGCCGTTCGATCGCGACACCATGGCTTGCGCAATAGGTTTCGATATTCCGGCGGCGTGTGTTTTGCGGGCCGGGGACAACGATTTTTAAAGGGTCCATGTCTTTGAGGCAGATGGGCGTCAGATGCTGGCCGAGTCGGTTCCTGCTGGCAACCAGCATTTCACGATCGCGGATCAACAAGGTGGTTGAGAGACCTACCGCCCCTTGGAAACCCGGAACAACGGCAAAATCCAATTCCCCCTTGCGGACCAGATCGGTCAATACGCCGGAATAGGCCTCTGTCACCCGCATATCGACAGTCGGGGCAACCGCAATGAAGCGGTCGAGTGTTGGTGCCAGAACTGCGCGGGTAAAGGTCGGCATCAAGCCGATTCGGACCTCTCCGCCCAAAGCTGATGCGCGGCCGATTTCGGCCTCGGCCAGATCGAGCCGCCGCAAAATCGCGACACATTCTCCATAATAACGTTCGCCATGCACAGTAGGAGTGACGCCGCGGCCGTCGCGCACCAGCAATTCCGCGCCCAGGCTTTCTTCGAGATGCCGGATATGTTGTGAAATCCCCGATTGCGTCGCACCTTCACGCTGCGCAGCGGCAGTAAAAGAGCCTTCTTCGAAAACGGCCACAAATGAACGGATTTGTTTGAGCGAGCGCATAGGGTAGATCGACCCTCTATCAAAAAAATTAATATCGGAAAGTAATAATAATCATTTTTATAATGGCTGGTCCAGCATTAGTCTTTGGTTCAATAAAATTCGCTTCGGCGATGAGGATCATTCAACAGGATCAGGCCCATGAAACTTGGTTTTTTTACGATGCCCATCCATCCGCTTGGCAAGGATTGGCGTCAATGCCTCGCAGAGGACCGTGAAGCATTTATTCTTGCTGACGAATTGGGCTTTGTTGAAGCCCTCGCAGGGGAACATGTGACCGATCAGGCAGAAAATATCACGTCCTGCATCACATTCATTGCCTGGATTGCGGCTTCGACTAAAAACATCAAGCTGGGCACAGGCACGGTCAATATGCCAAACAGCCATCCGGCTGCTGTTGCGTCGACCATTGCGATGCTCGATCATATGCTCGATGGACGCTTCATCTTCGGTATCAGCCCCGGCGGTCTGCTTTCGGATGCCGAAGTGTTCGGCAATCTGGACAATAACCGCAACGAGATGTTTGTCGAAGGCATCAACCAGGTGCTCGCGATCTGGGAAGGCGAGGCGCCTTACAATCTGAACGGCAAATACTGGAAAATTTCGACTGAACGCACACTTATGACCGAAATCGGTCAGGGGGTCATGCCAAAGCCTTTGCAGCGTCCTCATCCGCCAATTGTCGTGACCGCAGTTGCTCCTTTCTCAAAAGGAGTTACTGAAGCGGCGGCGCGGGGATGGGATCCTATTTCAGCCAACTTCCTGATGCCTGTCTGGGCAAAATCGCATTGGCCGAAATATGTCGAAGGCTGCGCAATGGCTGGCCGCAAAGCCGATCCCGCCAATTGGCGCGTGGCCAAAAGCGTGTTCGTGGCGGACGATATGGCCACTGCCAAAGCATATGCTCTTGATCCCAATGGCCCCTATGTTTCCTATTATCGCTCTTTGTTCACCAAGCTGAAAAAGAATGGTCGCATCGAATTGTTCAAGACCTACCGCGAACAGCCTGATGACGAGGTGACGCTGGATATGGTTTGCGACAAGCTGATCGTTTACGGCACGCCGGATAAGGTCGCCGATGATATCCTGAAATTGCGCGAGGAGGTCGGCGAATTCGGCACCATGCTCTATGCAGGTAAGGACTGGAAGGATCGTGATCTTGGTCGCAAGTCCATGATTTTACTAGCTGAAAAAGCATTGCCGCTTATCAATGCAGGCATTACGAAGGCCGAGGCTGCGGAATGAGTGCTGTCACAATGGTCGACTGCGGCGGGTTCAAACTCGCCACCCGTGTCGATGGCCTGACCGATGGATCTGCCCCATGGCTTGTGCTGTCAAACTCGCTCGGTTCTTCCATGATGATGTGGGAGCCGCAACTGGCGTTTCTGGGCCGTAACTATCGCATTCTGCGCTATGACACGCGGGGGCACGGTGCCTCTGAGGCCCCGCAAGGCCCCTATGATTTCGGCGGGCTGACCCATGATGTGGTGGCCTTGATGGATCACTATCACATTGATAAGGCCTCTTTCATGGGACTGTCCTTGGGCGGCATGACCGGCCTGGGTCTAGCCCTCCATCATGCCGAACGCTTCGACAAGATCATCTGTTGTGATGCACGGGCCGATAATCCGCCACCTTTCGTGCAAAGCTGGGATGACCGTAAGGCGGCTGTCGATGCCGGTGGTTTGGAGGCGATTGTCAACGGCACGATGGAGCGTTGGTTCGTCGAGAGCTGGCGCAAGGCCCATCCAGACCAGTTGCAGCATTTTGTTGAGGCTTTCCTGGCCACGTCGCTCTCGGGTTACAAAGCCTGTGCCGATGCCCTTAAAACGCTCGACTACCTCAAGGATCTCGGTTCGGTGAGCATGCCAGTGCTCTATGTGGTCGGTGCCGAAGATCTGGGTGCTCCTCCTGCGGTGATGCGGGCAATGGCCATGGCAACGCCGGGTTCTGCCTATATCGAGGTTCCGCACGGCGCGCATTTGCCAAATGTCGATAACAGTGCAGACTTCAACACGGCAATCGCAGGATTTCTGGGCCTGCATTGATGCTGGTTTGATTGGGGATGGATTGTGGAGCTTAGACGATGATTTTGACGGATCGTGTTCCCTATCAGGCATTGATTGACCGGCCGAAGCTGACGCTGCCGGGCAATGCGCGTGTTGGTTTGTGGATTATTCTCAATGTCGAGGAATGGCGGATTGAAAAGCCGATGCCGCGCACGGTGCTGCCGCCGCCGATGGGTGTCCCCCTGTTGCCTGATGTGCCAAACTGGTCATGGCATGAATACGGCATGCGCGCCGGATTCTGGCGTCAGTTCGAGGCGCTGACATCGCGTTCAATCCCGACAACTTTGGCCATCAACGGGCATGTCTGCAAATCCTATCCGCGAGTGGCTTCGGCTGCCCGCGAGGCGGGTTTCGAATTTATGGGCCACGGCTATCTGCAGGGTCCGATGCACAAGGTGGAAAACCAGGATGATGCGATTGCCCGCACGGTTGAATCCATCATGCAATTTACCGGAAAGCCGCCGCGCTCATGGGAAAGTCCCGGCCTGACGGAGACCGACGAGACACTTGATTTGCTGCGCAAAAACGGCATCGAATATGTCGCAGATTGGGTCATTGATGATCTGCCGCAAGAAGTCGATACGCCTTATGGGGTGATCACGACCATTCCCTATACAGTCGAGATGAATGACATCGCGGTCTATGCCTTGCAACAGCATCAGTCCGATGTGTTTTTGAAACGCGGGATTGACCACTTCGACAGGCTCTACCGCGAGGGGGCCGACAATGCGCGTATCATGGCTTTGTCGATCCACCCCTATATTACGGGTGTGCCACATCGGATCCGGTATCTGGAAGAATTGCTGGACTATATCATCGGTCATGAAGGCGTGGCATTGATGACTGCCAGTGATATCGGCGACTGGTATCGTCGGGAGATGGAGCAGTACCGCTAAGAAGAACAATTCACCATAAGAACGGCATAAGTCGTCACGCTGATCACTGTGTTGGGTTGGAAACGAACAAGGGGCACGATCGCCATGCAGTTTTGGATCATTCAGGGGCTTAACAGCCTTGCGCTGGGGGGGCTGCTGTTTTTGCTCGCCTCGGGCTTTTCCTTGATTTTTGGTCTGATGCGGATTGCTAATCTGACCCATGGTGCATTTTTTATGCTCGGGGCTTATCTCGGCGCCAATGCAATCCGCAGCATTGACGGTGTCAATCTCTGGACTGCTGCGGCAGGAACAGGCCTGCTGGTCGCCGCCGCTGGCGGCTTGCTCGAACGCCTCGTCCTGCGGCAATTATCAACCAATCCGCTCGGTCAGGTTCTTGTGACCCTGGGCATGTCCTTTATCATTGCCGATGCCTGTCTGATGATTTGGGGCGGTGATCCGATTCCCGTGCCCACCCCTGCAGATTTGCGCAAGCCTTTGCTGATGTTCGGATTCGCGTTCCCTACCTATCGGGTGGCTGTTGTCGGCTGTGCGATTGTCGCTGCTATCGCCCTTTACGGATTGCTTGAACGCACCCGCATCGGTGCGATGATCAGGGCTGGTGTGGATGATATGGATATGGCTCGCGCTATCGGTATTCCCGTTTCGGCTTTGTTTACGGCTGTGTTCTGTCTGGGTGCGGGTATTGCTGGTGCGGGTGGAGTGCTGGGCGGTCCGATAATGTCTGCCTATCCGGGCCTTGATGCCGATATGCTGCCTCTGGCCTTGATCGTGGTGATTCTGGGTGGTGTAGGGTCGCTGCTGGGGGCATTTGTCGGCAGCTTCATCATCGGGTTCATCTACACATTTGGCATCGCGCTGTTGCCTGATCTGGCCTATGTGATCCTGTTCCTGCCGATGATCGTGGTGATTGCCTTTCGCCCGCAAGGTTTGTTTGGGAGGATTGGGGCATGAAGCGGATTTCTGGATTTTTGTTTCTGGCTTTGCTGTGCGTCTTTCCACTTTTTGCGGGTGACTTCTACATCAATCTTGTCAGCCAGATTCTGATTGCCGCGATTTTTGCAATGAGCCTGAATCTGCTGGTTGGCTATGGCGGATTAACTTCGCTGGGTCATGCCTCCTTTCTGGGTTTTGCGGCCTATGCCTCGGCATGGTCAACCACCCATATGGGATTGGGAGTGGGCACTTCGGCCGTGATTTCTGTTCTTGCAACCATGGTAATGGCCGGTCTGTTCGGCATGATTGCCTTGCGCGCCACCGGTCTCGGTTTTTTGATGATCACGCTGGCTTTGTCTCAGGTCTTGTGGGGGCTGGCCTATCGTTGGGTTGCAGTGACCAATGGCGATAACGGCATGAGCGGGCTGGCCCGTCCCTCGCCGTTCGGCATCTCGCTGGACTCAGGGGCCAATTATTACTGGTTTACGCTGGTGGTCTTTGTGATCGCTTATTGGCTGATGGCAATATTTGTCGCTTCAGCCTTTGGTTCGGCTTTGCGCGGCACCCGCGATCAGGCGCGCCGCATGTCAGCTTTGGGCCATGACGTCTGGATGATCCGCTGGATCACATTCATTTATGCCGGTTTCTGGGGTGCTGTATCCGGTCTGCTCTATGTCTATTACACCAAATATATCCATCCATCCTCGCTGTCCATTACCGCTTCGGCGGAAGGTTTGTTGAGCGTGATCGCCGGTGGGTCGGGCACGTTGGGCGGTCCCGTGGTCGGGGCTGCCTTGCTGATCATCCTCAAAAACTATGCTTCAGCCTATGTCGAGCGGTGGAACATGCTGTTGGGCTTTGTCTTCTTGTTCATCGTGCTGGTTCTGCCTGAGGGGATCGTTCCGGGGCTGAAACGTATCTTCTCTCGCCGTCAGGGAGGTCAGTCATGAGTGCTTCTGTTCCTGCTCTGGAGATTATCAATCTCAAGAAATTTTTCGGCGGTCTGCCTGCGACACAGGATGTAAATCTGCAGGTCATGCCTGGAGAACGGCGTTTGATCATCGGCCCCAATGGCGCGGGTAAAACCACGTTGTTCAACCAGATCACCGGGGATTTTCTTCCAACATCCGGCCAGATCAAGCTGTTCGGAACCGACATTACCCGTTTGAAGCCGCATGAGCGGGCGCATATGGGCCTGTCGCGCACCTATCAGATCATCACGCTGTTTGCCAAGGATACGCTGGTGCACAATGTGACACTGGGTCTGTTGGGTCTGTCTCCGGCGCGTTGGAACCTGTTCAAGCCGCTTGGCCACTACCAGGAGATGGAGGTCGAGGCGCGGCGGGTGCTTGGTCTTGTCGGTCTCGGGTCAATGGCTGACCGGTTGGTGTCCGAAATCGCCTATGGCCAGAAACGGCGCGTCGAAATCGCGATGGCGATGGCGCAAAAGCCGAAACTGCTGTTGTTGGACGAACCGCTGGCGGGCCTGTCCGCCGAGGAGCGCACCACCATCAAGGAACTGATTGCGGCCATTCCCAAAGAAACCACACTCGTCATGATCGAACATGACATGGATACCGCGCTTGATCTCGCGGAGACAGTGACGCTGTTGCATTATGGCAAGGTGATTGTAGATGGACAGCGTGATGCTGTGATCGCCGATGAAAAGACGCGGGAGGTGTATCTTGGCCACTGAAGCGCTAAAAATCGAACATATCGATGCCTTTTATGGTGACAGCCACGTGCTGCATGGGCTCTCTCTGTCATTGAAAGAAGGGCAGGTTCTGGCTTTGTTGGGGCGCAACGGGGCAGGTAAAACCACCTGTATTTCCTCGATCATGGGGCTCGTGGCACCGCGCAACGGCACAATATCTTTGTTTGGCGAGACCATCAGCGGATTGCCTCCGGAGACAATTTCTCGCACAGGTGTTGGTCTGGTGCCGCAGGGACGGCGGATTTTTCCGTCGCTGACGGTGAAAGAAAATCTGGTGATTGCGCGCCAACGTGAAAGCAATGATTCAAAATCATGGAATCTAGAGCGCATCTTCACTCTGTTCCCCCGTCTGGAAGAACGCCAGCAGCAATTGGCCGGATCTTTGTCGGGGGGCGAACAGCAGATGCTGGCTCTTGGTCGCGCTTTGATGGGAAATCCGCGCGTGCTTTTGCTGGACGAACCATCGGAAGGATTAGCGCCGTTGATCGTTGCCGAAGTCGGGCGCACCATCGCCTTGCTGAAGCAGGAGGGTCAGTCGATCATTCTGGTCGAGCAGAACAGCAATCTCGCGCTGTCTTTGGCCGATCACGTGGTGATCCTCAATACCGGACGCGTGGTGTTTTCAGGGCCAACCTCCGAGGTTGTCGGCAATGATACACTGATTACCCAGCATCTCGGCATTTTTCACGGTCACTGACATGGTCACGACACAGACATCAGGCATTGGCGTTCAGAGCCAGAATCTCATTATCAATGGCACCGAGGTGAATCTGTCGGTCGACGGCGAGATGCCATTGCTCAGTGTGCTGCGTGACCGGATGGATTTGAAAGGGAGCCGGATTGGCTGCACCGAGGGCTATTGCGGGGCTTGCACGGTGTTGGTCGACGGCAAGCCCGTCCAATCGTGCAATACGCCGGTCTGGTCGGTGACAGGCAAGGCTGTAACAACCATCGAGGCCGTCGACAGGCATCCGGTCCTTGCTGAGGTGCAAAGGGTGTTCATCGGTCTTCAGGCGGCTCAATGTGGCTATTGCACCAATGGCATCATGATGACGCTCGCCGGGCTCTTGAGCCAGTCTCCACGTCCCGATCGCGCCCACATCGTTGCCCATCTCGACGAACGGCATTTGTGCCGGTGCGGGGTTCATGCCCGGGTGTTGAAAGCGATTGATCAATTGCTGTCCCATTCCGAAAGGGCATCAGCATGAGCGGGTGTCCAGCCAATTTAAAAGCCAATCCGCTGTTGTCACGCTGGTTCCGATTGGATCAACAGCCCGTGGTGGGGGTTCGGTCAGGCAAGGTTGAATTAGGACAAGGCGTCAGCACCGCTTTGGCGATGATTGCGGCAACCGAATTGGGCCTGGACATCGACCAGATTGATATTCTGCCCGCTGATACAGCCCATGGTCCGGATGAGGGCTATACTGCAGGCAGTTTTTCCGTCGAGCATGGTGGTGCGGCGATCCGCTGGGCTGCAGCGCAGGTCCGCGAGCTGGCCGCACAAGCGGCTGCTACGGTTTTGGGTGCCCGCGCCGATCAGTTGGTGGTCGAAGCTGGGCAGTTCCGGCGCCCCGGCCATAACGAGGGCGTTACCTATTGGCATTTGCACGACCGGATCAATCTTGATGTGTCTGCGCTGGACTTGGCTGCCCCCGTTTTGCATGGCGGTACCATTGACAATGCGCAGATGCAGAGACCCGATCTGATTGGCAAATTGTCCGGTGCCGGTTTCATCCAGGATATGACATGGCCTGATCTGCTGCACGGTCGCGTGCTGCGTCCCGATCATCCGCAAGATAGGCTGATGACCTGTGACGAAGCCTCTGCCAGAGCGCTTCCCGGTGTGGTTGCTGTGGTGCGCGATGGTCATTTTGCCGGAGTCGTGGCGCACAGTGACGAGGTGGCCCTTGCCGCCATTGCCCTTTTGCGCCGCTCGGCGCAATGGGAACGCGGGGCCGCCCTCCCCGTCGATGACGGGTTAAACGGATGGATGGATCATGCTACCCCCGTTTCCACTTGTTTTCTGGATGAGGCGCAACCGGAAAAGGATTGCCCTATCCAGCATGCCGCGCGTTATTCGCGCCCTTTCATTGCCCATGCGTCCATCGGTCCGGCTTGTGCGGTTGCCTATTGGCATGACGGGCAGTTGCAAGTCTGGTCGCATTCCCAGGGCATTTATCCGCTGCGACGCCAGCTTGCCCGGACCTTCGGATTGGAAGCTGAACACGTCAATGTCACCCACGCACATGGTGCCGGGTGCTACGGGCATAATGGTGCCGATGATGTGGTACTCGATGCGGCTTTGCTGGCCCGATCAGTCAAGGCTCCTGTCATGTGTCTTTGGACCCGCGCGGATGAACTGAGCTGGTCGCCGTTCGGGGCAGCAATGCGCATGGAACTGTCTGCCGGATTGGACGCGAATGGACAGATCTTGGTCTGGAATCATGCGGTCTGGAGCCCAACACATCTGGCGCGTCCGGGTTTTGGCGATGGTGTCAATTTGCTTGCGGCGGGTGATCTTGCAAAGCCGCATGCGCGCCCGCCTTTGGCTGATGCCCCACGCCCGCAAGGTGGCGGGGATCGCAATGCCGTCCCTCTCTATGATGTGGGTGCGCGCAAGATAACACACCATCTGTTGCCGCAAGGCCCGTTGCGCAGCTCCGCACTGAGAGCCTTAGGGGCACATGCCAATGTGTTTGCCATCGAAAGCTTTATGGATGAATTGGCCGGATTGGCCGGACGCGATCCGCTCGAATTCCGCATGGCGCATCTGTCGGAACCGCGCGGGCGGGCAGTCATTGAAGCCGTGGCCAAAGCTGCGGATTGGACCGTGAATGCGCCAGGTGGCGAAGGACACGGCCGTGGGCTTGGCTTTGCCCGATATAAGAACCTGGGGGCTTACTGCGCGGTTGTGGCCGAGGTTGAGGTCGCAGAAACAGTGCGGCTTGTGAAAGTAACAGCTGCGGTTGATGCGGGCGAGGTGATCCATCGCGATGGGCTGTTGAACCAGATCGAAGGCGGGATCATCCAAGCAGCCAGCTGGACATTGAAAGAGGCGGCGGGCTGGACACAGGACGGTTTCAAGACCCGCTCATGGGCCGATTATCCGATCCTGAATTTCAGCGAAATTCCAGCCATCAATATTGTATTGGTCGCTCCTGAAGGGGCGGCTTCGCTGGGTGGTGGCGAATGTGCAGCCGGGCCTGTTGCTGCCGCAATCGGCAATGCAGTGGCTCACGCTTTAGGCGTAAGGGTGCGCGACATGCCTTTGACACCCGAGCGGATTACTCAAGCGATTCACGCGTAACAATCGAGGTCATGAAATGAATATTGGTGTTTGTGGAATGGGTCGTATGGGGGCTGCCATGGCGCAGCGTCTGATCGGTGTTGGTCATTCTGTCTGGGTCTGGAACCGCGATGCCGCCAAAACCGAGCCTCTGGTTGCCCTTGGGGCCAAAGCGGCCAAGACGCCGCAGGAGGTGGCCGCTCATTGCGACATCATCATCACCATGCTGTTGAACGACAAAGCCATCGACACGGTGTTGCGCGGCGATCACGGACTTTTATCGGCTGATCTGGCTGGCAAGCTGGTGATCGAGATGAGCACGGTTCTGCCGGAAGTGCAGGAGGCTGCAGCCCGTGATGTGACGGCAAAAGGCGGGCATTACGTCGAATGTCCGGTGGGTGGCACAGTAGGTCCGGCGCGCGAAGGCAAGTTGTTCGGCCTGTGCGGAGGCTCCGATGCGGATGTGGCGCGCGCCCATCCTGTGCTCGAACAGTTGTGCCGCCGGATTGAACATGTTGGCCCTGTCGGTTCCGGTGCCAAGATGAAGCTGGCGGTCAATCTGCCTTTGCTGGTCTATTGGCAGGCTTTGGGCGAGGCCCTGTCTTTGTGCGGTCCGCTGAACCTGCCACCAGAGCGGGTCATAGACATTTTATCCGACACGTCGGGTACGCCAACCGCCATGAAAGGGCGTGGTCCCGACATTGCCAAATTGCTTGGCGGCCAACCGACCGGCGCACCCGCTTTCGATGTGTCTGCAGCCAAGAAAGACCTGTCAACCATGGCGGCCTTTGCCAAAATTCTTGGTGTCGAGGTCCCTGTTGTCGAGGCTGCAATCGGGGGTTATACCGCAGCCGAGCAGGCGGGTTTCTCGGCCGCAGACCCGATCAATCTGCCGGTGTTCTGGTCCCGCAAGCATTAAGGAAACACACACGATGATCAAAGCCGCCATTATCGGATTGGGCTGGTGGGGTCGCACCATCGCTCGTGATCTTGCCGACAGTATCGTGATCCGCCCGGTTCTGGGGATTGATCCGGATCAGATAGGCCGTGACTTTGCTTCGGGCCAGGGGCTGGCCGTGTCGGCCCGTTTCGAGGATGCGCTGGAACGTGCCGATATTGATGCGGTCATTCTATGCTCCCCGCATAAACACCATGCCGCTCAGATCAAGGCGGCTGCGGCTGCGGGCAAGCATGTTTTCTGCGAAAAGCCGTTGTGCACCCGCGCCGATGATGTGGAAGAGGCCGTTGCTGCTGTCCGCAAGGCCGGTGTGAAGCTGGGTATCGGACACGAGCGGCGGTTTGAACCGGCGGTGATCGAAATGCGCAAGCGGTTTGCCTCCGGCGAATTCGGCACCAGTCTGTTGCTCGAAGGCAATTTTTCACAAGACAAGTTTTTTGCCCTGCCACCTGATAATTGGCGGCTTTCCCCGGTGGAAGCGCCTGTGGGCCCCTTGTCGGCAACCGGTATCCATCTGGTTGATTTGTCGATTGGCATTTTCGGCCAACCCAAGGAAGTCTGGGCAAGACTTGCCACCCGTGGCAGTACTTTTGGCAATGGCGATACGTTGTCGATCACCCTCGGCTTTGAAAGCGGGGCAACGGCGATGATTACGGCGATTTTGGCCACACCCTTTGTCGGCCGTCTGGCATTGTTCGGCTCACAAGGCTGGATGGAAATCCGCGACCGCACCCATCCCGAAAAGCCGACAGGGTGGGACGTGACCACGGTGCATCGCGGTGAAAGTCCTGTCACTACGTTCTACCCGCCCCATCCGGCGGTGCGTGACAATCTTGAGGCCTTTGCGCGTGCTGCTGCAGGCGGCGAGGCCTATCCGGTTTCTCTCGACGAGATGGTCGCCAATGTGCGCAGCTTCGAGGCGATTACCAGATCAGCAGCGAGCGGACGGATCGAAACCGTCTGATGTTTTCTCCCTTTATCTTTTAACCCACTATTGGAGTGATCGAGACTATGCATAATGGACCCAACCGCTATGGCCTGACGGCTGCCCGCGCTCATGATGCCGATGGCCGTGCCCGTCGTCCATCAACGCCAACCATTGATATTCATGCCCATATTGTTGTGCCCGCCGGTGCTGCTATTGCCCAGCCGCATGTCGATATGAGCAAGATCCCGCTGGCGCATTTTGCCAATGCCGAAACCAAGTCCATCAACGCCACGCAGGATCAGGATCGCTTCGAGGTGATCACCCAGCACGATAAGCGTTTGCGTGATCTGGATGCGATGGGTATCGATATTCAGGTGATCGCGCCTGCCCCGGGCCAGTGCTATTACACAGTTGATCCAAAAATTGCTGCCAAGGCCCATCAGGTTGTCAATGAAGGCATGGCGACCTATTGCGCCAAATATCCCGATCGCTTTGTCGGTTTGGGCACGGTCACCTTGCAAGAGCCCGAACAGGCGGTGCAGGATTTGATCTATGCGATGGATCAGTGCGGCCTGAAGGGCGTTCAGATTTTGACCAGCGTCAATGGCGGTGAAGTTTCCGATCCGCGCAACGATGTATTCTTTGCTGAAGCCGAGCGCCTTGGTGCTTTCATTATGATGCATCCTAATGGCTTTACCCATGGTGACCGTTTTACCAATTACTATTTTAATAACGTGGTCGGTAATCCGCTCGAAACCACTCTGGCACTCCACAACCTGATTTTCAGCGGCACTTTGGGCCGTTTCCCCGATCTGAAGTTGATGGCCGTGCATGGCGGCGGTTATTTACCGGGTTATTCGGGCCGCATCGACCATGCCTGGGGCGCGCGCGATGACAGCCATGCCCAATTGCCGCTTGCACCGACCACCTATCTGCGTCAGGTCTACCTGGATACGGTGGTCTTCTCCTATCATCAGCTTGCTTATTTGATCGACGTGTTCGGTCCAGACCGTATCCTGATGGGCACTGATTATCCGTTCGATATGGCCGAATATAATCCGATCGGACACGTCGCCGGTGTTGGTCTGGATGACCGCGACTTTCATGCCATTACGGGTGGCAATGCAGCCCGCCTGCTCGGCTTGAAACTGTAAGCTTAATCTTGCCCTTCAGGGCCGGAGACTTTTCGGATCGCCGTGGAACGGGTTTTCACGGCGGTCCCGAAAACGCTGGCAATCCCTTCCAGAAAGACATCCAGCGCGTTCGAAATAGCCCGGTTCTTTTGTTCCAAAACGGGCGAGTCATATATATGTTTGCGCACTCCGTAATAGAAGATGCCGCCATGCAGCAGCCACGCCAGTTCCAGTTCGGCGGCAGCGGGTTCTTGGGCAGGTAAACCTGCTTCGTTGCGATATTCCTCGATGATCCGCGTCAAAATCCGGGTCTCGACGATGCTGACATACCATTTGTTGATGGCTGCGCCTTTTAAACCCGAAAATAGATAGATTCTGATCCAGTCACGGTCGAAAATGGCATCGGTATAGGCATCATAAAAATGCTGCAACCGCTCGCGGATCGGGCGTGTGCGATCACCGAGCATATCATCCCATTCGGGCTGCCAGCGATCCAGATAGACCCGTTTATAAACTTCGCGGATCAGATCATCCTTGCTGGGAAAATACCGATAGAGCAGGGGTTGGGTAACGCCAAGCTTGCGGGCCAGTTCGCGGGTGCCGGCATCAAAGCCTTCCTCGGCAAACAGGGTGGTGGCTTTGCGGATAAAGTCTTCACGACGCTGGGCTGGCGAGAGCCGCCGGTGTTTCGATGAAGCCTCTTGATCAACTGATCCGTCAGAGGCAGGCATATCGGCAGCGGCGATAGTGTTGAGCTTGAATTCTTCATCCATCACCGCTGTTGTCCCGTTCGAATAATGGAATGGATCAGACGAGGTTCGCGAAAGCCCCGAAGGCCCCGCGGCTGAACAGCAATGGGTCTCCCTGATGGTGGTTATAGGCTTCCACGGCACCCAGAAAGATCACGTGATCGCCGCCATAATAACGATAGGAGTTGCGGCACTCAAACTGCGCCAGCACGCCCTCAAGCTTTGGTGCGCCGCCCAGGCCGGGCTGCCAGTTCATCCCGGCAAATTTATCCTCTGAGGGACGAGCGAAGTGCAGGGCGATATCGGATTGGTCCTGCCGCAACACATTGATGCAGAAATGAGATGCATCCTGAAAAGCCTGCATGCTGGGCGAATGGTTGACCAGACTCCACAATACCAAAGGCGGGTTAAGCGAAACCGATGAAAATGAATTGGCGGTCAGGCCCACTGTGCGGCCATCGGCACCCACGGTGGTGATTACGGTCACGCCGGTACCGAAGCAACCGAGCGCGTGCCGGAAATCACGTGGGTCGAAAGAATCGGGCAGCGTCTCGGTTCCGGTCGGGCTGGTGGAGGTTTCGGTTTTGGACATGTTCTTGCTCACAGCGTCGGGTTTTCTGAGGGAAGGCCTAACGCAACCCGACCATAATTGGAGCCGGCAACGTCGAAATTGAAAGCAATGTGGGCGTTGACCGCATGGGCATCCCTGAACTGCTTCTCCATCGGAGAAAGGCGCGACAGGCCACCCGCTCCGCTGGCGGAAAACAGGATCGAGACCGCTTCGGTGCACAGATTGACAGAGAAAGCACCATCGCGCCGATAGCGTGTTTTGGTCAATAGATCCGGAATGATTGATTTGCGGCAGTCGTCCATCGCGTTGATGCAGATTGTGCGCATGATGTCGCGGCCTGTATCAATGCGGGCAGCGGCAGAAGCGATCTTGATCTGGGTTGATTGGAAATCACTCAGTTTGGCCCGATTATATTGCGAGGCACGATTGCGTGAAGACGCCAGATAATCGGCCAGACATACTTCTGCATTGCCCAGTGCAATGCCAGTAAGCACGAAGGGAAACAGGGCAAACACCGGAAGTTTATACAGTGCGCCTGGATTAATTGCGCTGCCCGGCGTAGGTCCGCCCGCAATCGCGCTGACGGCCAATGTCATGTCATCGGGTACAAATGCACTGCCGATGATCACATCATGAGAACCGGTTCCCGAAAGACCCATCGCGTTCCAGTTGTCCAATGTCTCATAAGCACTTTCGGGCACCAGAAAGATCCGCATTTCGGGTGCATCCGCATCGTCATCCGGGGTAACAATACCTGCCAGCATGTTCCACGTGCTTGGATTGACGCCGGACGAGAAAGGCCAGCGTCCCGACAATTCATAACCGCCTTTGACCTTTTTGGCCTTGCCAGAGGGAAACACGAAGGATGAGGCAATCAGCACATCGGGATTGTCGTTCCACAACAGATCCTGTGCGGCTTGCGGGAACATGCCGAGCATCCAGTGGTGGCTGCCGAGATTGGCGACATTCCATGCCACGGCCGCATCGCCATGGGCGATGGCCGCAGCAAAATCGATCAGCCCGACATAGTCGAATTCGGAACCACCGACGCGTTTGGGTTGCAAAATCCGGAACATGCCTGCAGCATGCAGATCCTGTTCGGTCTGGCTTGGCAGGCGCCGCAGTTGCTCGGTCTCTGCGGCGCGGGCTTTCAGGGTCGGGACCAGTGAACGGGCGCGCTCCAGCATTGCCTCGTAATTGTGGATATCATTGCTGGAGGTGCGGTGCTTGGCAGCACGATCGAGTTGAATGACAGAATCGGACATAACGACTTCCTCGTGTGTCTTGTTGGATCACAGCCGAACAACAAAACGGTTCATTGCTCTTGGCGACTCTGGCATGGCATGCTGCAGAACAATCACCAAGATATTTAAATTTATCGACCGATAAATTAACAGATGTATCCCGTCGGTTCAAGTCCCCGATTTCTCAAAAAAATATCGAGAAAAAATGACGCTTGTCGCGCATAGAGGGTTGCAGTGGCGATTCAAGCCCTATAGTTATTTTTCGGATGATAAATAACTATCAATCATCGGGCAAGTTCGTTGATGACCAAGTTGATTGGGATCGAACGAAGGATGCAAGATGGTTGCTTGCATGGATTGTGAAACCAGAGGGAGAGACCGATGCGTAAACCAGTCAACCGCGCTGCGATTATGGAAGCGGCAGAAAAATTGTCGAATTGGGGCCGTTGGGGCAAAGATGACCAGATTGGCACTCTCAATAACGTATCGCCCGAAGACATCGTCAATGCCGGCAAATTGATCAAAAAGGGCAAGACCTTCTCGCTTGGTCTGTCTTTGAAGGAGCCGATCCAGTCAGGTCTGTTCGGCGGTCGCTGGAACCCGATCCATACCATGCTGGCCACCGGCACCGATGCTGCTGCAGGCAATCAGGACGAGCCGTTTCCCTATTTGCGCTATGCCGATGACGCGATCAATATGCCATGCCAGGCCTCTACCCAATGGGATGCGCTGTGCCACATCTTCCTTGACGACAAGATGTATAACGGCTTTGACGCCAAGCTGGTCGATGCGCGCGGTGCCAAAAAGCTCGGGATCGAGCATACCCGCGACAAGATGGTCGGCCGCGGCGTGCTGCTGGATGTCGCGCGCTGGAAAGGCGTTGATTCGCTCGATGACGGTTATGCCATCAGCAATGATGATCTTGACGGTTGCGCCAAGGCGCAGGGCGTGGAAATCCGCAAGGGTGATTTCGTGATTGTCCGCACCGGCCATCAGGAGCGCTGCCTCGCCAAGGGTGACTGGGCGGGATATGCGGGCGGTGACGCTCCCGGTCTGGCGTTCGAGACCTGCTACTGGGTCCGCGAAAAGGATATTGCCGCGATCTGCACCGATACATGGGGCTGCGAAGTGCGCCCGAATGAAACCAATGAGGCCAACCAGCCCTGGCATTGGGTGGTTATTCCGGCCATTGGCATTTCAATGGGCGAAATCTTCTACCTGAAGGAATTGGGTGAGGATTGCGCGCAGGACAAGGTTTACGAATTCTTCTTCTCTGCCCCGCCCTTGCATTTGCCCGGGGCAGCCGGTTCGCCGATCAATCCGCAAGCTATCAAATAAGCGGTTCAGTCAAAAAAGCCTGCCCGAGACATTTTCGGGCAGGCTTTTTCTCTGCTCATAAAAGATCATTCTGCCGTCCATCCACCGTCGACCAACAATGCGGTGCCGGTGACCAGTGCCGAGGCGTCAGACGCCAGAAACACCACGGGACCCATGAGATCCTCGATCTCGCCCAAGCGGCCCAATTTGATCTTGGCAAGCACGCTGGCTTTGAAACTTTCATTGGCGAAAAACGGTTTGGTCATCTCGGTCAGGATAAAGGTCGGGCAGATGGTGTTGACGCGGATGCCTTGCGGCCCCAGTTCGATCGCCAGTGCCTTGGTCATGCCTTCCATCGCATGTTTGGACGCGCAATAGATGGTGCGGCCTTGGCCGCCGACATGTCCCATTTGCGACGAGATGGTGATGATCGAGCCTTTTTTGCCCGCTGCGACCATGCCGCGCGCAACATTGCGGGCGACAAAATAGGCGGCGCGGACATTGAGACCCATTACGGCATCGAAATCATCGGCTTCGACCTCGACCATAGGCTTGGGCCGGTTGGTTCCGGCATTGTTGACCAGCACATCGAACGGACCAGCCGCTTTGATCATGGCTTCGGAGGCGGCCAGATCGGTCACATCCATCACCAGCGCCTCGGCCTTCAAGCCTTTGGCGCGCAAGGCTTCGGCTCCCGCCTCGATCTCGTCACGGCTGCGGGCGGCAAGCACGACATGAGCGCCCGCCTCCGCCAAAGCAACAGCAGCAGCCAACCCGATGCCGCGTCCGGCACCGGTCACCAGCGCCTTGCGGCCATCAAGCCGGAAGGAGGGCGTCGTTGGAAGCACGCTCATTGGGCGGCTCCGCCGTAAGGCACGTTCTGGCCACCATAGCGGCGTACCCGCACATTGGCCTGTTCGGCATGGCCGACAAACCCTTCCAGCAAGCACAGGCGCGAGCAATAGGCGCCGATTTTGGCCGAGGCTTCGTCAGTCGTGACTTTTTGCCAGGTGCAGGTTTTCATGAATTTGCCAACCCACAAACCGCCGGTGTAACGGGCAGCTTTCATGGTTGGCAAAGTGTGGTTGGTGCCGATCACCTTGTCGCCGAAGGCCACATTGGTGCGCGGACCCAGAAACAGCGCACCGAAATTGCGCATATTGTCGCGAAACCAGTCATCGCGGTCGGTCATCACCTGCACATGCTCGGAGGCAACAAAATCGGCCTGTGCCAGCATTTCCTCGTAGCTGTCGCAGACGATCACTTCGCCGAAATCAGTCCAGGCCTGACGGGCTACATCACCGGTTGGCAGGATCGACAGGATCCGTTCCACTTCGGCCATGGTTTCACGCGCCAGCTTTTCGGAGTTGGTGATCAGCACGGCAGGCGAGGTCGGCCCATGTTCGGCTTGCCCCAACAGATCCGTGGCGCAGATTTCCGCATCCACTGTTTCATCGGCAATCACCAGAGTTTCGGTCGGACCTGCAAACAGATCGATACCGACGCGGCCATAGAGCTGGCGCTTGGCTTCGGCGACAAAGGCGTTGCCGGGTCCAACCAGCATATCGACCGGCTTGACACTCTGGGTGCCCAAGGCCATGGCAGCAACAGCTTGCACTCCGCCAAGAACCAGAATTTCATCCGCGCCACCCATGTGCATGGCCGCAACAATCGCCGGATGCGGTCCACCCTGATGGGGAGGGGCCGAGGCAATCACCCGATCCACCCCTGCCACTTTGGCAGTGACAACCGACATATGGGCCGAAGCCACCATCGGATAACGGCCGCCCGGAACATAGCAGCCAACGGCCTGCATAGGGACATTGCGATGGCCAAGGATAACCCCCGGCATGGTCTCGATTTCAAGATCTTTCAGGCAGGCCTTCTGGGCTTGCGCGAAATTGCGGACTTGTGTCTGGGCAAAGGCGATATCTTCGAGATCGCGCGGGGCAACCCGATCCATTGTTTCCTTGATTTCTTTCGGTGACAGGAAAAATTCCTTGGGCTCCCAGCCGTCAAATTTTTTGGAAAGATCGCGGATCGCTGCGTCGCCGCGGGCCTCGACATCGGCCAGAATGGTTTCAACAGTTTCACGGACCTGACGGTCGTAATCTTTGCGAGCTTGGGCATCTCTGCCATGTTTCAGGTGGCGTGCCATGTGGCTTCTCTCCAGTTATTTGAGTGATTAATCAATCATGAAGGTTAGGTAGGGCGAACAATCACGGCTGGCAAGGATGCCAAGATTGGTTCAATACTCAGTCAGACAGGTGAAAGGTCAGTGCACCGCATGTCACCAGGGCAAGGGCCAGCCATTTCATCGGTGAAATCGTTACACTTTGCAGTCCCCACATGCCGAAACCGTCGGCGGTAATGGCTCCGATCAGCTGACCGGCAATCACAGAGAGTAAAAAGACCACGCTTCCGGTTCGTGGAACGACCACCAGCGCCCCAATTACAAAAACAGCACCTGTGATTCCACCAATCCATGCCCACCATGGGGCCTCGGCAATGGCCTCAAGGCTTGGCAATTGCCGGACGGTGAAGAGGGCGAAAACAAACACCAGCAACACGCTGGTGCCGATCGAATAGAGCGCTGCCAAGGCAGGCGCACCAAGACGGCGGGCCGCCTCGGCATTAACAGGGGCCTGCCAGGTCAGAAATAAGCCCAACATCATGCAAAACAGGATCAGGACGATCTTTTCGGTTAAGCCGGACATTGTAGGACCTCTCCTGATCAGACCTGTCAGATTTGCGGGGCGCCTGGCTGACGCAGAGGATGGGAGTCCATGAATGCAGGATTGGCAAAGCAGGTATCGCCCAAGGCTTTGACGGTTGGATAGGCGGCGAGATCAATTTTGAATAATTGCGCCGAGATCAAATGACCGACAATTCCGATATCGGCAATGCCGGGGGTTGTGCCGACCGCGTAGGGGCATGGCGGACGCTTTTTAAGCATGGTTTCATAGGTGTTAAGGCCGCGTACAATCCAATGGGTTGCCCATTGGTCAATGGCAGGGCCATCGGCGCCCAGACTCTGGCCCAGATAGGCCCGCACCCGCGGCACGATCAGTGGATGTGCATCTGCAATATTGACCATGGCCAAAGCCCGCGCATAGGCTCGATCGGCCGGATCTTTGGGAAGCAAAGGCGGTTCGGGATGGGTTTCATCAAGATATTCGATGATTGGCAGGGATTGGAAAAAACTATGTGAGCCATCCACCAGTGTTGGTACGGCATGTTCGGCGTTAATCGCGCTATAATCGGAGGAAAATTGCTCACCCGATAGAATATCAACGGATACTTCATCAAACGGAAGATGCTTGAGACGCAAAGCGGTACGAACACGGAACGCTGCAATAGAACGCCAGAAGCCGTAAAGTTTGATGGCCATTGTGTTTCTCTCCTTGATTTTGTTAGCATCAACCAACCCTGCTTTTGACGGTCTGACAAGCCCTGTGCAAGCGGATGGGCCGCGCAGTCAAAGCATAGCTGGCGTAAAACAGAATAGGTTGCCTAGGTCTGGCCGTCGGTGCCTGCTCCGCAGACAATAATACAGACATGCTGGTCCGGTTCGATGGTGACGGCACCGGTCTGCAATGCTGCGAGTGTGGCTGCGCCCGACAGGTCGGCCGCAATCCCGCATTCGAACCACAGACTGCGCGCAGCGCGCGCCATATCATCATCACTGATCAGCACAACACCATCCAACGTGGAGCGGATCAACTCGAATACCCGCTCATCGGTCCGCTTGGAAGCCATGGTCGGCACGCGGGTTTCGATCTTATCAAGGGTCACCACATGATTGGCGGCAAGACTGGCATGCAGTGTCGGGGCGCCGAACGGTTCGATCCCGATCACCTTGACCTGCGGGCGGCGCGCCTTGATGGCCGTTCCAAGCCCCGCGGCCAATCCGCCACCACCTATTGCGACCAGTACGACATCGACATCGGGAATATCATCGAGAATTTCGAGGCCGAGCGTCCCTTGTCCGGCGACAACAAAGGGGTCGGAAAACGGGTGGACATACGCGGCGCCGGTTTGTTCGGCATAGGCAAGGGCTTGGACATTGCACTCATCAAAGGAATCGCCGCCAATCACGGTATCGGCATTCCAGCCTCTGAATTTGGGCAATTTGTCGGGTGCAACATTGGAGGGTAGAAAAATCTTGGTCGGCACGCCCATCACAAAGCCGGTGCGGGCGATCGCCAGACCGTGATTGCCGCCAGATGCGGTCACAAGGCCCTTGGCTATGGTTTCGGGCGGCAGGGTCAACAGGCGGTTGATGGCACCACGCGCCTTGAAAGAGCCGGTCACCTGCTGCAATTCGAGTTTCAACGTGGCGCGGAAGGGGAGAGGATCACGCCACTGGCTGACCGGTAAAATAGGGGTATGGCGCACATAGGAGCTGATGCGGCTGCGTGCGGCTTCAATATCGGCAATCGAAATCATCTGATGTCTTTTCCTTTAAGTCGATAGCGACCACCGGGGCTGGGTCGAAATTTTATTCACAGGGATAGTCCCAAATCAGCCGTTCTCATGCAACACTGTGTTTCAAGACTTAACATGAATGGTAATCGGGAGACAAAAATGGCTGATGATCTGATCGCGCGTGTCGCGCAAACCCTTGTTGCAGCATATAAAAGCGGCCATCGTGCGCCGGTGGATGCCGATGCGAGGGCGCTGTCGCGTGAAGGTGCCGTGACCGTTCAAGGGCTGGTGGCCGAGGGAACAGGCAATCATCCGACAGGCTGGAAGGTCGCGGTCAGTGAAGGCACACCGGTCTATGCGCCCATGATGGAATCTGTGATCAAGCCTTCTGGTGCCCAATTCAAAATCCCTGAAGAAGGCTTTCTGGTTGAAATCGAGGTCGCTGCCCGTCTGTCGCATGATCTGACTCCGCGTGCCGGTAAGCCCTACACGCGTGAGGACGTTATCGCCGCGATTTCGGAATGGGTTGTCGGCATCGAATTGATAGGTTCACGCTACCAGAAATCACCAGGCGATGCGCCATTTCCAGCATGGCTGGCCGACAGCATGGGCAATGCCGCCTATATCACGGGACCGTCGATTGCGGCGGCAAAAATTGGCGATCTGTCGACCTTGCGTGTGCGTTGGTGGCTCGATGGCGAGCAAAAGCACGACAAGGTCGGCGGGCATCCGCAAAACGATCCGATCCTTCCTATCCTGCTGAATGCCAATGCGCCGGCTGATGCGTTTGGCGGTTTCAAGGCGGGTCATCTGATCACCACCGGCAGTCTGACCGTGCCTCTGGTTGTCAGCCATGCCAGCAGGATCAAGGCCGAAATCGACGGGATCGGCGTCGTCGAATGTGGACTTACCCTCTGATCATTGATCAGGACTTTTGAGGATTGAGCAGGAACCGGCGCGCAAGGCGCCGGTTCTTTTATTTGCTGCGCGGATCAAGCGCATCTCGCAAGCCGTCACCTAGCAGGTTAAAACAGATCACGGATACAAAGATCGCCAATCCCGGCCAGACAGCCATCCAGGGCGCATTGGTCAAAAAACGCTGGGCGGAATTGAGCATCGAGCCCCAAGAGGGCAGAGGCGGTTGTTGTCCTAAACCCAGAAACGACAGGCTTGCTTCGGCAATAATCGCTGTAGCGACCGTCAATGTGGCCTGCACCAGAAGAGAGGGCAGCACATTCGGCAGGATATGGCGCAGGGCAATACGGTGGACCGGATTACCCACCGCGCGTGCCGCCTCGATGTAGTCCTCTGTCTTGATCGCCAAAGTCTGGCCACGGGTCAGCCGCACAAAAATCGGTGTCGCCGTGATGCCGATGGCGATCATCGCATTGCCCAGGCTTGGGCCCAGAAAAGCAGCCAGAGCAATTGCCAGAATCAGAAAGGGACAAGCCAGCATCGCATCGGTAAAGCGGCTGATCAGCGCGTCGGTCCAGCCGCCCCGATAACCCGCCATCAGGCCGAGCGGGACACCGATCAGTAGTGCAATTCCAACAGAGATCATGCCTGCCGAGAGCGATGCCCGTGCTCCCCAGATCACGCGGGCGAGCAAATCACGTCCCACCTCGTCGGTGCCCATCCAGTGCAGCCAGCTAGGCGCTTTGCGGACAAGCAGGTAATTCTGCTTGATCGGATCATAAGGCGCTATCATTGGCGCAAAAACCGCCATCAGGATCAGCAGAATGATCACCGCCAGTGCAACCAGCGCGGAAGGGCGTGCCTTCAATCTTCGCCAAGCTCGTGCACCCGGAGATTCGAGTGTCAGCGGGCTTGAAACCATCGGGGTGGAGGCCTGGGTACTCATGCTCAATCCCTCAGACGCGGATTGACGAGGATATAGCCGATATCCGCCAGCAGATTCAAAAGAATATAGGTGGATGCGGTCACCAGCACCACGCCCTGCACGACGGCATAATCACGATTGAAAACCGCATCGACGATCAGCTTGCCAAAACCCGGAATGGTAAAAATCTGCTCGGTCAAGACCGCGCCTGACAGCAAGGTTCCGAATTCAAGCGCGCCGAGCGTGATGACGGGCGTTAGGGCATTGCGCATCGCATGTTTGATCACGACAACACCTTCGGATAGGCCCTTGGCACGTGCGGTGCGGACATAGTCGGATGACAAGGCTTGCAGCATCGCTCCGCGTGTATGCCGCATCAATACACCGGCAATGGCATTGCCAAGCACAAAGGCAGGCATGATGGTGGTTCGCATGGATTGCCAGAAATCCTCGAACGGGCTGACATAGCCCGATGCAGGCAACCAGCCAAGCTCAACTGAAAACAGAAAAATCAGCATGATGCCCAGCCAGAAATTCGGGGTAGAAATCCCGATCAATCCCAGCACATTCACGATTGAATCCAGTGCGCGTCCTTTATGGACAGCGGATAAAATCCCCAAGCCCACCCCGATCACCAGCGCGATCGTCATGGCCATGACCGCAAGTTGCAAGGTGACAGGCAATTTGGTGGCAACCAATTCCGATACCGCCACTTTGAGGCGCATCGACTCACCCAGATTACCCGACAGGACACCCTTGATCCAGAATAGGTACTGGATCGGAATCGGCTGATCGAGATGGTATTGGGCACGGATTTGAGCAATCACCGCCGGATCATTATCCTCCCCGGCCATGATCATGGCAGGATCCCCCGGCAACAGGTGTTGCAAGGAAAAAATGATCACCGACACGAAAAATACCGTGGGCAATAGCTGGATGAGACGTTTGCTGATCAGCGTGAACATTCAATCGTCCGCTTTCGTGTCCTGTCGAAAACAGGGATGAACCCTGGAGGATTCATCCCCATAATGGCTTATTTCAGTTTGGCGCCGGTCAGCCGGATCAGGCCGTCTGCCAGCTGCTTGTAGCCTTCAAGCTTGTCGCTATGGGCCACCAGCACTTTGGAATGGAAGAGATAGAGCACGCCGCCTTCTTCCTGCATGATCTTGGTGATCTTTTCATAGACGGGCTTGCGTTCGGCGAGACCATTTTTTGAGCGGGCTTCCGCCAGCAAAGCATCAACGTCTTTGTTGCAATAGCCGGTATAGTTGAGTGGCTGGCCGCAAGCATGGAAGCTGTAGGAATTGCCATCCGGATCAGTGCGGCCTGACCAGTTGAGCAGATAGGCCTGATAATTGCCTTGTTCAGCCTGCGTCAGTGACGTTGCGAATTCGGTAACACGAATCTTGAACTCAAAGCCAACTTCAGCCGCCATCGATTGAATCACTTCGGCCACCGAACGGGCTTCGGGATTATTGGGTACCATGAAGTCGATCGCAAGCGGGGTTTTGACGCCTGCGGCCTTGAGCAATTCCTTGGCCTTGTTGACGTCGCGGCCTGTCACAGGAAAAGCTTTCTGGTAATAGGGGTTTTCAGGATTGATCCACTGATTGCCGGGCATGAATTCGCCGTTGAATACCACCTCGTTGATGGCAGAGCGGTCGATGGCAAGATTGAGGGCCTGGCGTACGCGGGGATCAAGACCGAGGCCGGTTTTTCCGGCCTCTTTATTGGCAATGTTCATGGTGATGCCGGTATAGGCCAGCGAGACGACCGAGGAGAGCCGTAACTTGGGATTGGCTTTGATTTCCTTGATGTCTGTGGCCGGAGTCCGCTCGATCAGATCAAGCTGGCCGGAGCGCAGATTGGCGAGCCGCACGGTGGAATCGGCAATCGGTGTAAAGGTCACTTTGTCGAAATGGATATTGGACTTGTTCCAGTAATCGGCAAATTTTTCTAAAACAATCCGGTCTTGCTGGATGCGCTCGACAAATTTGAATGGACCGGCACAAACAGGCTTCTGGCCGAATTTGTCACCGGCTTCCTTGGCCGCTTTTGGTGAAACGATCATGCCTGCGCGGTCGGTCAGCTGGGCCAGCAATGGCGAGAACGGTGCCTTGAGCACCAGCTTCACTGTGAGGGGATCAACCACAACAATATCGGAAACCGCCCCCAATTCGGGCTTGCGAAACGAGCCTGGCATGTTGAGATGGCGGTCGAGCGAGAAGCGCACGGCTTCTGCATCCATCGGCTCGCCATCATGGAATTTCACATCGGGCCGGAGTTTGATGATCATTTCCTTGCCGTCGGCTGAAACGGTCGAGGACAAAGCCAGTTGCGGAACGATATTGAGCTTGTCATCGATGTCGAACAGCTTGTCGCACAAAGAGGCGAACACGATGCGGCCGACATAGGAGCGTGCGAGGCTGGGGTCGAGGACATCGGGGTCTTCTGCCAAGCCGATTTTGAAATTGGTCTGGGCCGATGCCGCATCCATGCCAAACAAACCGGCACTGGCGACAAGACATCCGGTGAGCAAAAGCGTTTTCCAATTCGGTGTCATGGTAACTCCTGTCAGTACGATCAATCAAAGACGAAGGAAGAAGGCGGTATAGGTTACTTAGGTCGGATTGAAGGCTTGCATGAGACGTTCGAGACGCGGGTCGTAATCAACCTTGCCACGCGCTTGATGGTCATCGGGAATTGATTGGTGCTGCCAGCAGGCTACAGAATGGGTTTCGGTTTTCAGAGTCATAGGCGGGCGTTCCTGCGCGCAACGGGCCACAACAAACGGACATCTGGTCTGGAAATGGCAGCCCGATGGCGGGTTAAGCGGTGAGGGGACATCACCTTCCAGAGGGACGATTTCCTTCATCCTATGCGGCGTCGGTACAGGTATGGCATCCAGCAAGGCCCGCGTATAGGGATGGCGCGGATGGTCGAATACGTCGGTCACCGGACCTGTTTCCACTATCCGCCCAAGATACATCACCGCGACTCGATCCGCGATATGGCGAACCACCGAGAGATCATGGCTGATGAAGATATAGGACAGGCCAAGTTGGGCCTGCAGGTCTTTCAACAGGTTTAGCACCTGAGCGCGGATCGAGACATCAAGCGCGGAGACAGGCTCGTCGCAGACAATCAGTTGCGGTTCGACAGCAATCGCACGCGCAATGGCAATTCGCTGGCGTTGCCCGCCTGAAAATTCATGCGGATAGCGGCCCGCATGTTCGGGTTTCAATCCGACCTGTTGTAGTAATTTGCCAACCCGTGCGGTTCGCTCGGTTTCCGGGACGATATTGTGCAACATCAATGGCTCGCTCAACAAATCACCCACTGTCATGCGGGGATTGAGCGAGGCGAACGGGTCCTGGAAGATCAGTTGCGCCCATCGGCGCATATCGCGCAAGGCTGTGGGGTCGAGAGCCAGCATATCGTTTTCGAGAAATGTCACCTGACCTTGCGACGGCTCGATCAGCCGCAAGATCAGCCGTCCGAGAGTCGATTTACCGCAGCCCGACTCCCCGACAATGGCCAACGTCTCGCGGGGTTTCAATTCCAGATCGATCCCGTCAACCGCCCGCACGGTGGCGGTCGGGCGGCCGAAGAAATTGCGTTTGGCAACAAAGGATTTTCCCAATCCTTCAACCTTCAGCAAAGGGGCAACCGGATGCTGTGTCATGCTACCAGCCTTTCGAGCGGCGCTTTGATACAGCGGCTGGCGCGGTGCGGGCCGATCGCGGTTAGAGCGGGGTCATGGGTCCGGCAAGCGCTATCCACAAACGGGCATCGGTCGGCAAAACGGCAGCCTGTCTGTGGGCGGCTCATATCCGGCACGGCGCCGTCAATCGCGGCAAGCCTGTCCGTGCGGCGTTCCAGTCGCGGCAGCGAGCCGAGCAGGCCGACGGTATAGGGATGCTGGGGAAATGAAAAAATATCAGCCACAGGAGCCTGTTCGACCACCTGGCCGGCATACATCACAGCCACATCGTCGCACACTTCTGCGACCACTCCGAGATCGTGGGTGATGAGGATTACAGCGGTTTGCTGCTCATGTTGTAAGGAGCGGATCAACCGTAATATCTGTGCCTGAATGGTAACATCAAGCGCGGTGGTCGGCTCGTCGGCGATGAGTAATTGCGGATCGAGAGCCAGTGCCATTGCGATCATCACCCGCTGGCGCATGCCGCCTGAAAGGCGATGCGGATAATCAAAAAACCGCTGTTCCGGGGTTGGAATCCGCACCTTGCGCAACATCTCGACGGCCCGGGCATTGGCCTCGGTCTGACTGACCGTGCGGTGGCGAAGAATCACTTCGGCAATCTGGTCACCGATGGTGTAAGCCGGGTTGAGCGATGTCATAGGCTCTTGAAAAATCATCGCCATCTGGTTGCCATTGAGATCGCGCTGGCGGTTGGCCTCCGCTCCAAGCAGTTCCTCGCCCTTGAAACGGATGCTCCCGGTGATGCGGGCGTTGTCCTTGGGCAGCAAGCCCATGACCGACAGCGATGTCACGCTTTTCCCACTGCCCGACTCCCCGACAATGCCAAGCATACGCCCCGATTGTACCGATAGGCTGACACCGTCTACGGCCACCACGCGGCGGCTATCTGCCCCGTCGAAGGCAACCGACAGGTCTGATATCTGTAATAGCGGGTCAGGGCTTGGGGGGGGCATTCTCCAGCTCACTTGTTCGCTTCTGCTGCCATGCTGGCTGCGATCAGCCGTTCCAGCTCCTGACGGTCGATGATCCCGAAGGGACTGGCTTTGGACGGCATAAATTTGCGGTAATGCATGTAGCGGCCACGGCTTTTTTCCTCGACCCTTATCAATTCTGCCAGCGGATCTGCGTGGTCATCGACGCGAATATCGAGATAGGCATAGTCTTCCTGGTCATGGATCAGCAAAGCAGCCGATTGCTTGCCGCGCTTGTCGCCACCGGCATCCTCGCCCGCTTTCAGCGCCAGCAGCAGACGTTGTGCAAATGGCAATTCGGGGTGGGCGGCGTAGAAATCGGCAGTCTGCTCGATCACTTGCGGGCCAGCCAGCATATTGCCCGCTACCGAGAACGTATCTCGGATCAGATGGCCACACCAATCGACACAGCCATCGCCGGTATAGGCGGCAAAGCGGAATTGGTTATCCATGATATGGACCTGCCGTTGCGAGCGGCCTTCATCAGCTGTGGTGATTGCATCAACAGCCTCTTGTGCAGAGGCGCCCTGCTTCAGCAAGGCCAGTGCTTGCGGTCCGTAAAACGGGTTGACAAACGACTGGCTGGCAACAACCCCGATGCCCGTTTCAATCGATGGAACGCGTGCCCCGACTGCAAAAGCGCAGGTGGACACGGCAAGGCCGACCATTCCTGTTGTGGCCTCATGTGCAATGATGGACCATGTCATTGAAAAATCCTTTCAAACACCCAAACCATCCGTTTCGTAACGTCCTAACGGCCTGCGGCATAGGCCTGCATGCCGCGCGGATTTGCGGCAGCGCGACGCCGTACACCGACCTTGGAAGCTGCAACCAATCGCCCTTCCGACCACGCATCACCCACTTCGACTTTGTGGCCACGCCGCTTCAATTCTGCAATCGTTGCTTCCGGCATTCTTGATTCAACCACAAGGACACCCGGACGCGACATGCGCGGCCAGAAAGAGCCGGGAAAATGTTCGGAATGCCATGCTGGCGCATCAATCGATTCCTGCAAATTCATGCCGCAATGGACATGCCGCAAGAATAATTGTGGAATCCATTGGTCCTGCTGGTCACCACCGGGTGAACCCCAAACCATATAGGGCTCGCCATCTTTGTGGGCGAGTGTAGGCGTGAGGGTCGAGCGCGGCCGACGCCCCGGCGCCAGAGCAGCCGGATGGCTCTCGTCGAGCCAGAACATCTGGGCGCGTGTGCCAAGGCAGAAGCCAAGTTCGGGGATAACGGGGGATGATTGCAGCCAGCCGCCTGACGGGGTGGCAGCCACCATATTGCCTTCTTTGTCGATGATGTCGAAATGGACCGTATCGCCTTTGCTTTCTCCCATGCGGCCAACAGTGGGTTCGCCCGCTCCTGTCGCGCCTACAGCAGTCCGGGGTCCGCTTGATATGCGGGCATCGACGCGACCTCCCGCCCCTTCGATGTGGCCAGGGCGAAGTTCCATCGACGCTTGCATGGTGATGAGTTTGCGCCGTTCCTCGTTGTAGGCATCGGAAAGCAGTGTCTCTATCGGTACATGTACGAAGTCTGGATCGCCATAGAAGGCTTCGCGGTCTGCAAAGGCCAGCTTGGAGGCTTCAACAATCCAGTGGACGAAATCGGGATCGGTTGGAGAAAGGCCATCAAGCGGGAATCCCTTGAGAAGCGCCAATTGCTGCAAAGCCGCTAGCCCCTGCGACCAAGGACCGCATTTCATGACACGATAACGGCCGTAATCATAATGGATCGGGGCTTCAACATGGGCTTGCCAGCCGGCCATATCGGCCCCGTTAAGCACGCCCCGATGGGCGCGGCCCGAAACGTCCATCACATCTTGTGTGCGGCAAAAGCGGTCGATCGCTTCGGCGACAAATCCGTGTGACCAGATTTTGCGGGCTCTCTCGATAACTGCTTCGCGATTTCCGCCACCGGCTTCCGCTTCGTCCAGTATCCGTTGGTATGTCTGTGCAAGAACCGGATTGGTGAACATGTCGCCGATTTTGGGTACTTGCCCGTTTGGGAGATAAAGCGCAGCCGAGGTCGGCCAATGGGTGCGGAACAACTCTTCGACCGTGCCTATCGTGGCCGTAATCCGCTCGACCAGCGGATAGCCATCCCGCGCATAGCTGATCGCAGGTGTGAGGACGTCACGCAGACTCATGGTGCCATAATCGCGCAACATCAGCATATAGGCATCGAACGTTCCCGGAATACAGGCAGCCAGCAGGCCGGTGCCAGGGATCAGATCCAATCCCAATCCCTTGTAATGCTCGATGGTGGCACCAGCGGGTGCGGGACCCTGACCGCAGATCACCTCTGATTTGCCGCGCTTCTGGTCATGCAGGATGATCGGCACATCACCGCCCGGGCCGTTTAGATGGGGCTCAACCACCTGCAAGGTGAAGGCGGTTGCTACGCCCGCATCAAAGGCATTGCCGCCTTTTTCGAGTGTCGCCATGCCGACAGCGGTCGCAATCCAGTGGGTGGTGGCGACCACACCGAACGTGCCTTCGATTTCGGGGCGGGTGGTGAACGGATTTGGATTGATGAAACTCATGATGCCCCGACGTATAATGATGTTTAAGTATAACAGACTAGCGCGGATACCGCAGAATACCAGCCCGCATTTTGTCATTTTCTGCCTCTTAGCTGAATTTTTGCTGCATTTACAGGCATAACAGGCTGAATTTTTTACGATGTGCAGATCAGCATCCCGCCCATACCTCTTGTGTCGCCCGCCAAGGAAGGAGACAGTGGGGCTCGATTTTGATCAGGGCGCGGCTCTTATGTCTTTGACAGTTTTTTTGATGGCACTGGGCAGTGCGGTTTTGCACGCGGTCTGGAACACTTTGGCCCGCAGCAGACCAGATCCCGGTTTCGGTTTTGCCGCCATGGTGGTCAGTGCGGGCGTCATCGGAATTCCTTTGTTGGCCTATGCTGGTCTGCCTGATTCCGATGCCTATGTCTGGCTCGGCTGTAGCTGTCTGTTCAATCTGGCGACCTTGCGCTTGACCATGATGGCCTATCGTTTGTTGCCTTTGTCGTTGGCCTATCCGATCTCGCGGGCAGCCGCCCCCTTGATCGTCACCTTCATCCAGATCGTGATCTTGGGCCAGGAGCACGTCGGTTTGGGAATTGTGCTCGGCATCGGGGTCATTTCCTTTGCGATTATGCTGTTGGCTGCCTCGGCCCGGACCGAGGAAAAGCTCGATCCCCGGGGGTTGATGTTCACGCTGGCTGCCGGTGTGTTTACGGCCATTGTCGTGGTGGTGGATTCCATCGGCGTCAGGTTGAGCGGCAATACTTTGGGCTATGCAGCGGTGGCGGCGATTGTGAACGCGGTAACCCTGCCGATTCTGCTCGCCTTTGAAGGGGTGCATCCACGACAGCTTCTGAAAGGCAATAAACGGTTCGGCATGATGGGAGCCAGCGTATCTATGCTGTCTTACCTGTTGATTTTGCTGGCTTATCAGAACGGACCTGTTGCACCGTCATCGGCGATCAGGGAAACCAGCGTTGTGTTTGCGACCGCCTTTGCCGCCTTGCTGTTGGGCGAAACCATCGGCCGTCTGCGCTGGCTTGCAGTCGGGCTGACGTGTATCGGCATGGTGATTATCCGGATTGTCTGATCAGCCCGGATTTCGTGTCAGCATTTTTGAAATCACCCGCGCGGTAAAATCGACCATCGGCACGATGCGCGCATAATTGAGCCGCGTCGGACCGATCACGCCTAACACGCCAATGATTTTCTGCGAACCGTCCCGAAAAGGCGCAGCAATCACCGAGGAGCCGGACAGCGAGAACAATTTGTTCTCCGATCCAATATAAATGCGCACCCCGTCGCCGGTTTCAGCGCGTCCAATCAGGTCAACGAGTTCTTTCTGTGTTTCAATATCAGCAAAAAGCAGTCTGATCCGTTCGAGATCGCTCATGGCAGTCAGATCATCAAGCAAACGCGCCTGACCGCGTACGATCAACTGGCGCGAGCTATCCTCCCCGGCCCAAACCGCCAATCCGGTTGAAACGAGCTTGGCGGTCAGGGTGTCGAGCTGTTGTTCGGCAGTGGTTCGAGCGGCCTCGATTTCCGAGCGAAGGTCATTGAGGGTGCGGCCGCGAATCCTGTCCGATAGATAATTGCTCGCCTGCATCATCGCAGACGCCGGAAGTCCGGCGGGCAGTTCGATGATACGGTTTTCAACCGATCCGTCCTCGCCTACGAGAATCGTCAAGGCACGGCCATGGTCGAGCCGGACAAATTCGATGTGGCGCAATGTGGTTATCACTTTTTGGGTGACCACGACCCCGGCACTGCGGGTCAGGCCGGATAGCATCTGCGAGGCTTCTGTCAGCATGGTTTCGAGCGATCCGGCATTGCCTGTGGCCCGGATTTCGCTCTCGATGCGCGTGCGGTCATCTTGCGAGACGTCGCCGGTTTCCATCATGGCATCAACGAAAAACCGCAATCCCTGTTCGGTCGGTAAACGGCCTGCGCTGGTATGGGGTGCATAAATCAGCCCTGCCGCTTCCAGGTCCGACATCACATTGCGGATCGAGGCGGGAGATAGCGGCAGTTGGAGCAATTTCGACAGGTGGCGTGATCCTACAGGCTCTCCCGAGTCCAGATAGCTCTCGACAATCCGCTTGAATATCTCGCGTGACCGTTGGTTGAGGTCAGACAGCTGGGCATTGGCAACGCCAGTCAAAGTCGGATGAATCGGCACGATTATTCCCTCATGTGCGCAGGCACTGAGTGAAGATGAGGTTGATGACGGGAATAATCAAGCAGGCAATTGAAAAAGGCAGCATTGATGGGGCCGGCATAAAAATGATCGGGCTGCGGGAGCGAGCAGAAAAAGGACCGGTGATGTGAAGGGTGTCGCAAATGAAAAGCGGAATTCCGTTGACACTGCGGGGCATGATTTTGTTTCTTGCACATTGTTTCTTGCACAGCAAAGTGTCGACAGTATATATTGATCTTGTTGGGGTTGGTCCAAACGATAAGACAGCTTTTCGTTCAGCGGGTCCTGCTGTTCGGTCTTAAGTTTCCAAATCAGAAAGGGTGGCTAGATGACGGCGCAAAGCAGTTTGAAAGTGGCCTTCATCGGCGCATCGCATTGGCACCTATTTCTATACCTTGAGCCACTGCGCGAAGTTGCTGATGTCGACATTGTCGCCATGAGTGATCCTGATCCACAGATCATCAATGATCTGGCCCGCAAAAATGAATGTAGGGCTTTTACAGATTATCGGGATCTGTGTGCCGTTATGCGCCCTGATTTTGTTATCGTGCTTGGCAAGCACAGTGAGATGGTTGAGACCGCTCTTTTTCTGATTGGTGAGGGCATTCCGTTTGCGATTGAAAAGCCGTGTGGCCTCGATCAGCAGCAAATCCTCGAAATAGCCGCTTTGGCTCAGAAAAAGAGCCATTTTGCAGCTGTGCCATTGGTGTTTCGCCACGGCGACTATTTCAAACGGCTGCAAGATCTGAGTGTGCAGGGTGTGCACTATCTCTCGTTTCGTTTTATTGCGGGCCTGGCCTCACGCTACATCAATGCCAAATGCGCGTGGATGCTCGATCCGGTAACGGCTGGCGGCGGGTGCAATATCAATTTGGGTATTCACTTTTATGATATTTGCCATTGCCTGTTTGGTGATGAGGCAGAGGTTAAAAGCGCCAGCATGTCCAATGCCGCTTGGGGCTATCCGGTTGAGGATTATGCCTTGGTCAGCATCGGACGTGGACGGGCCTTGTGTACCATTGAAACAGGTTATCTGTTTCCAGCACCAACCAATCATTTTGATATGCATTATTCGGCACGTTTCGGGCAGGATTACCTCGTGGCCCATGATCCCGAGACCATCGAAATGACCAATAATGATGGCAAGAGCCAGAAGATGGCGTGCCAAACCACCAATGTGCCTCATTATCGCACATTTGTGCATGATGTCATCCGGAGGGTGCGCGAAGGAAAACCGCCTTTGGCCTCTGTGCCGGATATGGTGCCGATCATGCGGCTGGTTGACCAATCATATCGTTTGGCCAATCCACGTTTGGTGGCCCGTTAGGAACCAAGGTTTTTTACGAAGGTTTCTTGCCTTTAAAGCTCAGAATTGCTGCCGCTTTTCATGATTTTGTAAAAAACTCATGGAGTTTATTTTTTTGTACCTTGCCCGTGACAGTCAATGGTAAGTCAGTTTCGTTGAGAAAAATGTATTGGCGCGGGCATTTATAGGCAGCCATTTCTTGCCGGGCAAATTCTTCCAATACGGAGCGCTCTACAGGAATTTTTGGATTTTGAATGATTACGGCCCCGATTATTTCATCGCGAACGCTATCCTGCACGCCGACGACATAGGCAATGCGCACGGCAGGATGCTTCATGAGCACCTCTTCGACCTCGACCGGTGAAACATTGATGCCACCCGTCTTGATCATTTCCTTGATGCGACCCCGGAAATGCAAATTGCGGTTGTCGTCGAGGAAGCCGATATCGCCCGTGCAAAAATAACCGTTCTCGTCAAAGGCAGCGAGATTTTTGTCTTCGTCCTTGTAATAGCCGATGGTCACATAGCCCTTGATCCGGATTTCGCCGATCTCGTTGGGCCCAAGCACTTTTCCTGTCGCTTCCTCGACAATCCGCATATCGACACCGGGTAAAGGTTCACCGACAGTGGTCAGGCGCTGTTCCAGCGGCATACGGTAATCGGTGACATTGCAATTGCCATAGCTTTCGGTCAGGCCGTAAATATTGCAGATGTCTTTGGCACCCCAGCTCAGGATCCGCGCGAATTGCTCGGGCGTGCCGATGGTGCCACCACCCCGCATGCAACTGAGATCGTATCGGGAGCGCTCTGGATGTTCCTCGATGGCTTGTGCCATATTGGGTGTACCGTAATACATCGTGCAGCGTTCGCTATCGATAATGCGCAATGCCTCGCCTGCTTCGAAATGGTTTTGCAACACAATGCATGCGCCATGGGTGAGGATATTGAACAAGGCATTTTCACAGCCCAATCCCCAAAACAGCGAGACTGCAAGCCACAATTTATCGCGTTCGGTCACGCCCATGCGTTCGCCGATATGCCACATGTTTTCGATCAGGGCATAATGCTGCAGTTGCACCCCTTTGGGCGTCGAGGTCGAGCCGGAGGTATAAAGAATATAGCTTACATCCTCCGGGCGGACGGCATCTGCCATATGCTGGATCGTTGCATCATCGATGAGCGTCCCGCGTTGCGGAATTTCATCATAGGACAGGGCCGTTTTGTATGTTGCCTTGGGATATTGGACGATCCATTCCAAGGCTGGCAGGTTGTCATGATGCGGTTCCAATTCGCCCAACATGGCTGTGTAATTGGATTTGAGAAAATGGTCGCTGGTGATCAGCATACGGGTATCGGAATGGTTGATCAGGTACTTCAACTCTCGATCCGTTACCCATGTGTTCAAGCCAACCATGATGGCCCCCAGCGAACAAATGGCAAGATCGGCAATAATCCATTCGGCATGGTTGCCCATCAGAATGGCAACCTTGTCACCTTTGCGGATGCCCGTAGCGTAAAGACCTTTTGCAAAGTCATGCACGGCCTCGCGCAGTTGCGGATAGGTGTAGCGTTTTGCCCCGTCGACAATGGCCTCGCGCTCCGGCCAGCGATTCGCCAATGCATCCAGTAAGGCGGGAATGGTTCTGGCTGTCGGCATCTGCATAAAGAATCCCTCACTGTCAGGGTAGATTGAAACCACAATTTTGGTGGCAAGCATGGCACCATGGACAGGCGTTCACAATCGCTATGGTGGCAATATGCATCAAGAACAAGCATAACAGCTATTCATTCGCCGGTGCTTTTTATAAAGCCCAATGGGGGCATGATAGAGGTTGCGAGAAGCACACGTTGCGGCCCTATGCATCCGGTCAAGCAGCGCTTTGGTGAGGAGAGCAATAAACATGGTCACAATCACCGCCGTCGGCGATGTCACAATGGTCCTCGGTGAAGGGCCTGTCTGGAATGCCAGTGACGAGCGGCTTTACATGATTGATTGTGTAGGAAGCCGGATGGCAGCCTATGCCCCTGCAACCGGCCAGACAGAGGTCTGGTCTTTGCCTGAATATCCGGGCTCATATGCTTTCATGCCTGATGGCGATGTGCTGATGGCCTTTAGGCGCAAACTGGCGCGGTTGCGACTGGGGCACGGTCAAGCCGTTATTGTCACAGAGATTGATAGCGGGATTGATTTCGAGGTCGAGCGCATCAATGACGGTGCAAGTGACGCGCAAGGCCGCTTTTGGTTCGGGACCATGGATCGGCGTCTGAAACAGCCGATAGGCCATCTCTATTGCGCGGGCCTCGACGGACGGGTTTCAAGACAAGGGGACGGGATCGTATTGTCTAACGGCATCGCTTGGAACCAGACTCAAACGGTTCTTTATCATTGTGATTCCGGGCCTGGTGTCATCTATGCCTATGATTTCGACGCTGCGACAGGACAAGCTGGAAATCAGCGGGTGTTTGCGGGATTGCGCGAGGGACATTCAAGCCCCGATGGGTGCACTTTGGATACGCAAGGCGGCTTGTGGGTGGTCGAAGTGGGGGCCGGACGATTGGTGCGTTTCAATCCGGATGGAACAGTTGAGCGTCGTCTGGATGTGCCTGTGACCCGCCCTACCGCGCTGGCTTTCGGTGGCCCGGACATGGCAACCCTTTTCATGACCTCCATGACCTACGATCTCAGCGATGCCGAGCGCCAGGCCCAGCCAGACGCCGGACGGTTATTCGCCATCACCGGAACAGGTTGTACAGGCGTAGCCCGTCCGCTCTATCGGGGGTGACGGTCAGGCCTAGCGGGTGCGACAAAGGGCTGTGAGCGAATTCAGATTCTCCAGTGTGTCCAACTGATCCAGCATGCTCAGGACAGCATTTGCCGTAGCTGCTCCGCTGGTTTGGGTGACAGAGCGCAATAAACGTTCATGGACCATATCGGTGCTGGCGGGCACCACATCATCCTGCTCCATGTGCAATGTATTGCCGTTGCGCAGAGTAATGGACAGGCTTGTGCCTTGCTTGGCGGGAAAAGCCGATGTGTAGCCGGCTGTGCTTTGCAGATCTGTCACGTCGATCAGCCGTTTGATATCGGGGTTGTCGAGCTGGTGATAGTTATCCTCGGTAATCCGGCCGTTGGCCAGCACGGCTGCTGTGGAAAACACAATGCTCATCTTGGCTTGAAGCGCACGCTCGAATGGTCCTTTGGCATTGCAGCCCGGATAGTGCAGAGCAGCATCCGACACCCGGATCGAGATTGCAATGATATCCTGTGCCGCAATTGATTGGTTCTGCGTCAGTGTCAGTGCGCATTGGCTGGCTGTTTGGGCATAATTACAGGCCGGGGCGGGCTTGTGGTAGACGTTCATGATATCGGCCTGACCTTCGGGAAAAAGCATAATTCCATTCGGGGCCGCACGGCGTGCGAAACTGGCAAAAAGACCTGCCTCGCCCTCCAGAATATGCTCGGATGCTTCGGCACCGCCTTGTGCCAGGCGAACGGCAGTTATAGCGCTGCGCGCCGCAAATCCCGGGTGGAAATACATATCGCTGCTGCCGCTATGGGGCCATTGGTTAAGCCCTCCTGCCTGATTGGCCGCCAGAGCCAGAGCCGACACGGTCTGATCCTCGGTCAAGCCGAGCAAGCGTGCAGCACCCAAGGCTGCACCAATCGGCGTTGTAAGGCCGGTCGGCCTGAAAAGCCGCGCCAGTTCCTTGTCGAACAATACGCGGCCCAATCGCGCTCCGGCCTCATAAGACAAGATAGCGGCATCCAGCAATTGCCGGCCAGTAACGGGTACAATTTCAGACAGGGCGAGCAGACACGACCAGACCACCACGCCATGATGGCTATTGCTTGCTGCATGCATATCTTCGCGCACCAGTCCGTGCGCCATGACCGCATTGGCAAAAGCGGCATCCATGGCACTGGCTTGCAGGGGTGAGGCCAGTATCGTGCAACCCTTTGGCAAGACAGTCGCCAAGGCCTTGGCCTGCTGGCTCCACGGCAAATCACGCGCTTCAAAAATACAGGAAAGGAAATCGGCCAGACAAAGCTGTGCTTTCTCGCGCGGTTCCGGTCCAAGTGTTGTGATGTCGGTTGAGTGTGCCATGCGCGCCATCTGTCGCGTCAAGCTCGGAGCTATGCTCATCGGATCACCTCGCAGACTAGGCCGGTTTAAACTTGACCAGAGTGACGTCGTCCGTGACGGCTTCAAAGACGGCCTTTACCCGTGTACCGATTTTGGGCGGCACACGCATGTCTACCATATTGGCAAACAGTTTTGGTCCTTCATCAAGCTCGATCACGACAACCACATAGGGCATGTCGGTGGCAAAGCCTGGAAAATAGGTTTTATGGAACCGTGTCCATGACCAGACGGTGCCATTTCCGGATGCGCAGATCCAGTGGCGTCTGTCGCTGCCGCAATGGGGACAGGTTGAAAATGTCTGGTAACGGATATGATTGCAATCGTCACATGCGAGCAGACGCAATTCATGTTCTCTGGTCCCTTCCCAATAGGTTCGGTTGTGCCGGTCGATCACGGGCAGGGGTTTGGCGTGGCCAGTAGATGGGATCATCGCGGTAAAACTCCATAGATGATCGAGGTGCATATGGGAGCGGCAGCCATATATTGGATTAATTCGGCATTCTCGACTTGTCGGTCGCCGCATTCCCCCCTGATCTGGCGCACAGCTTCGACATTCAAAGCCCAGCCTTGCATATAGCTTTCAGAGAGATGGCCTCCGCTTGTATTGGCAGGAAAACGCCCTCCTAGCCGCAAATGTCCTTCTTTCACCCAAGGTCCGCTTTCGCCGATCGGGCAAAACCCGTAGCCCTCCAGAGAAAATAAAACAGTCGGGGTGAAGTTGTCGTAGATCATCAGGGCATTGAGTTCGTCACGCGAGCAATCGGCCTGTTTATAGATCCGCTTGCTGATGGATTGCATCGGCTTTCGCCAGAAGTCATCTGGTGGCATTGAGCTGTCTGCCAAGGCGGTGGCCTGTTCGACGCCACGGATGTAGACGGGCTTTTTCCGGCAGTCTTTCGCACGGTCTTGCGACGTGATGATCAGTGCAACACCGCCATCATTGATCAGGCAGTAATCGAACAGATGCAGCGGTTCGCAAATGAAGCGTGAATTCTGGTGGGTTTCGATGCTGATGGGATCGCGCATCACTGCTTGCGGATTGAGACTGGCATGCTGACGGAAGGTGACGGCAATTTCTGCGAGTTGTGCGCTGGTGGTGCCATAGAGGGCAGAATGGCGTTCAAACAACATGGCGTGTAATGCGCCGGGTGATGTCATGCCGTAGGGGAACCATTGGCCAGCGCCACCAGAGCCGTATTGGTCGCCTTCACCGCCATAACGGTCGTGGCTGCTGCGCCCATTATTGCCATAAACAATCGCCACCACGCTGGCCATTCCGGTGGCTATTGCCATGGCGGCCTGTTGGATGGCAATGCCTGCCATGCGTCCTTGTCCCGGTAATTGCGCGGTAAAGCGCGGGTTGATTCCGAGCATTTCGCCGAACCGCTGATAGTCGCCAATCCGGCTGACGATCAGGCCGTCCAAATCCCCCAGTGCCAGCCCTGAATCCGACAGGGCTTCCTTGAGTGCCCAGGCGCCAAGATCATATTGATCATATTCCGGCAATCGGCCGTAAGGTGTCGTGCCGACACCTACAATGGCTGGCCTTCCTGCCAGGCTGGTTATGCTCATGCAGATCCTCCTCATCAGTTCCAGCTGGACCAGCCTCGTTGTTCGGCTTGATGCTGGGCTTGATGGTGCCTTGTCAGTCTAGCGACGAAGTCTGGCCGGGAAGGCTCTAAATTTATGGATAACAGCTATGCAGTTGCAAAGCATAAAACAAATCTTGCGTATCGGCGCAATTAGCGGATCATAACGTGATGGATTGAGGCTGATACGCTCGGCAAGAGTGAACAATCCTGACTGGCATGAACGGACAGGGAGAGCTGGCATGATGAAAGCATTGGTGGTTCGCGAGCCGGGGCGTGTCGATGTTTTGCGCTGCGAGGATGTTTCAAAGCCAAAGGCTGCTCCTCGCGAGATTGTCATCAAGGTCCATGCCTGCGGTGTGTGTTTCCATGATATTGTGACACGCAACGGCACCCTGAAGGCCGGTGTGAAAATGCCGTTGATATTGGGACATGAAATTTCCGGCACAGTCGAGGAGGTTGGGTCCGAGGTCCGCCATTTCAAGGTCGGTGATCGTGTCGCAACAGCTCAGAGGTTCCATGTGTGCGGGGAATGCCGGTTCTGCCGGACAGGATCGGAAACCTTGTGTCCGGACCGTAAATTTTTAGGGGATTGGGGCCTGACAGGCGGGTATGGAGAATTTGTCGCTGTCGAAGCCGACAATGTGGCCTTGGTCCCCGACGAGGTGGATCTTTCTCAGGCTTCGATTGTGTCCTGTACAATAGGGACTATTCTCAACGCGATCCGCGAGGTTGGGCATCTGGCGCCGGGTGAGACCGCATTGGTAACGGGTGCAGGGGGCGGTTTGGGTGTCCATGCGGTTCAATTGTGCAAATTGGCTGGCGCGCGGGTTATCGCTCAGACAACCTCTCCAGCCAAAGCGGCGTTATTACGCGAACTCGGGGCCGATGAGGTGGTCGTCCATGCGCGAGGTGAGGATTTTTCCGATGAGGTCAAACGCCTGACCGGTGGTCGAGGTGTCGATGTCGCGGTCGACAATGTCGGCACCCCGATCTTTCAGCCAACCCGCAAAAGCATCGGGGTGGGCGGTCGCTGGTTGTTGATTGGGCAATTAACCGGTGATTTTGTGCCTTTTAATCCTGCACAATTGTTCTTGAAAAACATATCGATGCTGAGTGCCACCAGTACAACCCGCAAGCAGCTGCAAGATTGTCTGGAATTGGTCCGCCGCGGCAGTGTCAAACCGATTATCGAACGTGAATTGCCGCTGGATCAGGCGGCACAAGCCCATGAGCTTGTTGAACGCGGAGCGGTAACAGGACGCCTCGTTTTGCGGCCAAATCTATGAGAACGCGCGTGCTTCCAAAAGCCGCGATTGTCGGGATAGGCTGTAGTCCGTTTGGCCGCTCATTGCCCCAAAGCCAATTGGCGTTAGGGGCAATGGCCTTCAAGGCTGCGCTTGCCGATGCCGGTTTGCAACGCAATGATGTCGACGGACTCTCGCTGCATTTGGGCTGGCCGTTGGGTTCGGACTATGACCGGTATGCCGAGGCCTTCGGTTTGGATATTCGCTATGTCAACCAGACATGGTTGCATGGCCGGTTTACTGCGCAGACATTACAAAGCGCCGCTTTTGCCGTGGCTTCGGGCATGGCCGATGTTGTGGCCTGTATCACGGCAGTCAGCTTCACGCGCGAGCGCGGTTTTCTCGGGGGGCCCAATGATGTCGAGGGCAATCGTGAAGAAGGCGGCAGCCATGGGGAAAGCCCGCCTTATGGTTTGACAGCCCCTGCAGGCGGCGCCGCACTGGCGATGCAGCGCTATATGCATCTCTATGGCACGACGGCTGAAAAGCTGGCGGCGGTCTCGATGACCATGCGGCACCATGCCAGCTTGAATCCGCAGGCCATTTTACAAAAGCCGCTTGCGCTCGAGGAATATCTTGGGGCGCGTATGGTTGTCGATCCGTTGCGGCTTTATGATTGCTCCTTGATCAATGATGGTGCCGTGGTTGTGCTGGTGACAACCGACGAGCGCGCTCGCGATCTCGGACAAAAACCTGTCTATATTTCCGGAATGCAGGGTATCAGGGCCGGGCGGGAGGAGTTTATTTTCGCGCCTCGCGGCATGGGCATCAACCAGCAATCGGGTGTTCGCGTGCCAGCCCGCTCCGAAGATCTCGAGATTTTTGCCAGTGCAGGTTTGGATCGAAGCGATATTCAGGGCTTTTATACCTATGATGCCTTCTCGCCCCTGGTTTTGTTTGCGCTGGAGCGCTTCGGCTATTGCGGTGTGGGCGAGGCGGCAGATTTCGTGCAAGACGGCCGCATCGGATTGGGTGGCGCGCTTCCGATCAATACATCGGGAGGACTTCTGGCCGAGGCGCATGTCGCCGGCTGGAATTCGATTGCAGAAATGGTGCGCCAATTGCGTGGTACCGCTCAACAGCGGCAGATCAGCAGTGCCAAAGCCCTGCATTGGGGGACAAGCTGGGGTGACGGTGTGATCCTGACCAATGAGCGCAGGGCATGAAGGAACGAAAAAGCATGAATGAGATGCTGGATAAACCGTTGCCCCGGATCTCGCCGGACACTAAGCCTTTTTGGGATGGCTGTGCACAGCATAGATTGTTGCTGCCGACCTGTGTTGATTGTGACAAACCCCATTTACCCCCCGGTCCTGTTTGTCCTTTTTGCTTCGGGGACCAGTTGGAATGGCGTCCGTCAAAAGGATTGGGCCAGATATCCACCTTTACAGTGGTGCACAAAGCCTGGTTTCCATCGTTTGCCGGAGAAATTCCCTATAACGTTGTTCAAGTCGAGTTGGACGAGGGACCGCGCTTGTCCAGCGCCCTTGTCAATATGTCGGCCGGCGACCTTTCGATAGGGGACAGAGTATCGGTTGTATTTGTCGAACTTGGCCCGATGACACTGCCCTATTTTGAAAAATCTTGATCGCTCCTATGCGATCTGGACGGTAATAAGGTTTAGAAAAGCGATTGTCAGTCTTGGAATATGTCATAAAAATAATGCAAAAAATATTATTTTGGATGATATTTGAGCTTGACGGCGGTTCTAATCTGTCGACACTTATCCATAACACCAGTGAGTGTGAGGGGTAGATAAACTGCCCTCGGGTTACAAAGGGAGGTCGCTGAAAACAGAGACGGACACTGTCTGGAATCTGTTCTCAACCGAAACGAGTTTCGGCTTCCCCCCAGAATAAAAGGATGAAAGGGCTCGCCCATTTATCCGTTGCGCAAGGGCTTCACGGTTACACATCCGCAGGAGCATCGCGCATTTCGGTCATGACCAAATGGCACATCAAGAATGCCATGGTTTTCTGCTTGATCCGCTAGTTGAGACAAAGGCGTAAAGGGGAAGCGAACTTGGGTGAATTGGCTATCATCACTGAAAACATCTTGCAGGCTTTGGCAGCAGGTCTGTTGATTGGCTGTATTTATGGTTTGATGTGCGCAGGATTGGGCGTCATTTTTGGCGTGATGCGGGTCATCAATTTCGCCCAAGGCGATTTCATGATGCTTGGTATGTATAGTGCCTATTATCTGGCAACCAGTTTTGGACTATTGGCTGTCCTGGGCCCCTTTTTCGGGCCGGTCGCTGCAGCCATCATAACGGGCCCGATCCTGTTTATCATAGGCATTTTTGTTCACCGCTACCTTGTGACACGTGTCACAGGTGTACAGGTGGCAGGCCTTGAAGGCGAAGGGCATTTTGCACAGTTGATCCTGACGCTGGGTGTTGCGCTGGTCATTTCCAACGGGGCTTTGATTTTCTTCGGCTCGGAACCGCATTCGATCCGTACACCCCTGTCGCGCACCGCTTGGGAAGTCGGTCCGATCTTTGGCGATGCCGTGTCGATTTTTATCAACAAAGCCCGTTTAGTCGGAGCCGCTGTGTCTGTGCTGGTGGCTTTTGGCCTCTATATTTTTGTGACTAAATTCCGCTTTGGCAAAGCCTTGCGTGCAGCAGCAGACAATCCCCAATCGGCAACCTATGTCGGGGTCGATGTCGATCAAGCGCACCGCATTGCTTTCGGATTGGGTATTGCCATCACAGGCGTGGCAGGGGGGTTGGTTGCCAGCTATTATCCCTTCCAACCCTATGTTGGCATTGAATTCGTGATCGTCATGTATGCCGGTGTTGTGCTGGGTGGGATGGGCTCGATCATCGGGGCATTCTGGGGCGGGTTGATTATCGGTCTTGTGCAGCAGATGTCGACACTCATCTTGCCGACGCAGTTACAGAATACTGCGATTTTTATTGTCTTCTTACTGGTGATCTTCCTGAAGCCACAAGGTCTTTTCGGCCGTAATGCGGAGAGGACCTGAGCATGTTCGGACGTTACTCATTCATCCGTGAAACATTGCCTATTGTCGGTTTTGCAGCGGTTTATCTTTTGTTTTCCTACTGGTTCGAGAGCTCCTATTACAAACTGATCCTGACGCTGGTGCCGATCTGGGCAACGATGGGTTTGGCATGGAACCTGTTGAGCGGCTATTCGGGTCTGGTGTCATTCGGTCATGCGTCTTTCTTCGGGTTGGGCGCCTATACAACGACACTGTTGCTTGTAAAATTCGGGATTACACCATGGATCGGTATTCCGATAAGCATGGTTGTGGGCGGTCTATCGGGTGCCTTGATCGGCTGGCCGACCTTCCGGTTGCGTGGGCATTACTTCGCGCTGGCCATGCTCGCTTATCCGCTGGCGCTTCTCTATGTGTTCGAATGGCTCGGCTATCAGGAAGTGGCCATTCCGTACAAGCGTGAAAACGGTTTGGCCTACATGCAATTTGGCGATCAGTTCGGCTATGTCGTGACCGCAACCTTGATGATGGTTGCGGCCATGGTGTTGTCGCGCTGGGTCGAGTTGAGCCGGTTCGGTTTGGCTCTGCTGGCGATTAAACAGAACGAGGCAGCTGCTGATGCGGTGGGCATTGATATTCTGCGCGCCAAGCTGAAAGCGATCATCCTGTCGGGGGCCATTGCGGGAGCCATAGGCGGCCTCTATGCCATTGTTCTGTTGGTTGTCACCCCGCCGTCGGTGTTCGGCATGCTGACTTCGGCACAGGCCCTGATTGTAACCCTGTTCGGTGGCGTTGGGACATTTTGGGGACCTGTCATCGGCAGTGTCATTCTGATACCGTTGAGCGAGGTATTACATGCCGAGCTCGGCCATATCCTGCCCGGCATTCAGGGTGTGGTTTTCGGCTTTGCTATTATCGGCGTGATTATTGCTGCACCTGAAGGACTTTTCTGGGGTATCCGTGATCGCTTCATGCCAGTTCCATCGCGGCGTGGGCGCGATACAGGAACCAGCAAGGTCCCGGAGGCAGCAAGTATGCACCGCACCAAACCGGCAGCAGATGCGCCGGTCATTTTGCGGGTTTGCAATGTTTCCAAAAATTATGGCGGATTGAAAGCGGTCCAGAATGTCAATTTTGATGTTCCCAAGGGCGCTATTTTTGGCATCATCGGCCCCAATGGCGCGGGCAAAACCACATTGTTCAATTTGCTCAACGGATTTACCCCGCTCAGTACAGGCCAAATCTTTCTGGATGGGCAAGATATTACAGGTTTGAGGCCCAATGAGGTCTGTCGGCTCGGGGTGGGCCGGACGTTCCAGATTGTCCGTCCGTTCATGCGGATGAGCGTGCTCGACAATGTCATTGTCGGAGCGATTTCGGCCAACGAAAATGATGATATGGCGCGCCAGCAAGCCTTGGAGGCCATCGAGATTGTCGGTCTTGCTGACTCGGTAGACCGCTTGGCCAATTCCCTGACCAACAAAGAATTGCGGCTGATGGAACTTGCGCGGGCGCTGGCTGGAAAGCCAAAGCTGATGCTGCTCGACGAAACTCTGGCAGGGCTGGGCAGCGGCGAGGTTGAGGATTTGCTGCATGTGATCCGCTTTATCGCGGCGCGCGGTGTGACGATTGTTATTATCGAGCACACAATGCAGGCCATGGTTCGTCTCGCTGATACGTTCCTGGTTCTCGATCACGGTGCGGTGATCGGACTGGGCGAGCCAGCAGACGTGACAAAAGATCCCAAAGTGATTGAGGCATATCTCGGAAAGAAGTGGGCCAACCGTGCTTGAAATTGAAAACCTCAGTGTAGCCTATGGTGGTTTGACAGCGGTTTCCGATGTGTCGGTTACGGTTGGCAAAGGCGAATTCGTGGCGATTGTCGGTCCGAACGGCGCTGGCAAAACCACCCTGTTCAAAGCCATATCCGGTGTGGTTCCGCCACGTCAGGGCCGCATCCTGTTCGAAGGGCAAGATCTGCTGACTGTGCCTGCCTATCAGCGCGCCCATATGGGCATTGCCCATGTGCCTGAGGGACGTCAGGTTTTCCCCAATATGTCGGTTGCAGACAATCTGTCGATGGGCGCCTACACCGAGGAAGGCCAGCGCAGACAGGCTGAGATTCTGGACATGATCCTCTCGCTTTTTCCCGTATTGGCAGAGCGGAGCAAGCAGTTGGCCGGCACCTTGTCGGGCGGCGAGCAGCAGATGTTGGCTATCGGCCGTGGTCTGGCTTGTGCCCCGCGCTTGCTGATGCTCGATGAGCCTTCAATGGGCTTGGCACCTGCTGTTGCGGATATGATCTTCGAACGCATTATCGACATCAGGGTGAAGGCCGGTTTGTCGATCCTGCTTGTCGAACAGCGCGTGGCCGAGGCGCTGGAATCCTGTGACAGAGGCTATGTGCTTGAAACCGGCAAGGTGGTGCTGCAAGGCCCTCACCAGACTTTGCTGGAAGACAAGCGGATAAGGCAGGCCTATCTCGGTATGTAAACAGTTTCGGTGTCGGCTCGCGCCGGCATACAAAGCACGCACTCACGAAGTATCGAAAAGCTCGGGTGATGATCATTGTGACAGTCTACTGAGCCATAAAACTCAAGGGAGAGAACACCATGTCAATGATACGCAGAACACTGTTGATGTCGCTTGGCGCCGCAAGCTTGATGGTCGGGACTGCTATAGCCCAAACCAACGAGATCAAGGTTGGTGTCATCGCGCCATTTTCTGGCCCGTGGGCCAGACAGGGCGAATTGATGTTGAAGGGTGCCGAGCTGGCTATTGACCATATCAATGCATCCGGCGGTATCAAATCCATGGGCGGTGCCAAGCTCAAACTGCTGACATTCGATACCAGTGACAGCGCGGAAAAAGCCAAAAATGCAGCACAGCGCATGGTCTCGCAAGAGCCTGATCTTGTTGCTGCCACCGGTGCATGGCTTAGCTCTTTCACACTGGCTGTTACCGAAGTAACAGAGCGCGCCGAACTGCCCATGACGACGCTGTCTTATGCCGACCAGATCAATACCCGCGGTTTCAAATATATTTTCCAGACCTCCCTGCATGCCGATGCACAGGCCAAGGCTGTGTTGCCAGCGGTTCTTGCTGTCGGTGAACGTGTCGGGGCAAAAGTAAAAACCGCCGCTATTTTGGTGGACAACACTGCTGCTGCTTCCGGCTTTGCCAAGCCAATGCGTGAGGGCGCGCTGGAAAAAGCCGGAATTAAACTGGTCGTTGATGAAACATTCACACCGCCGCTTGCCGATGCCACGCCACTCATTCAGAAAGTGCGTTCCACCAAGCCCGACCTGCTGTTTCTTCTGCCCACGGCAGTCTCTGATGACAAGCTGATGATCGAAAAACTCTCGGAATTCGGCATGGGCCAAGGCAAGCTGCCGATCGTCGCTAACGGGGCGCATTTTGGTACACCAGAAGTGCTCAGATCGGTTGGTCCCGAATTGATGGAAGGCGTGATGGTCTCGGTTGGCAACTGGGTTGTCAAAGGCCAGGAAGATATTCTGGCACAATTCAAAAAGAAGACCGGCGAGCCCTGGATGACCCAAGACAGCCTGTCGAGCTATGGCGATATGTGGATCTTCAAGGAAGCATTGGAAATCGCCAAAAAGGCCGATCGTAAAGCTGTTGCCGATGCCATCCGCTCAATGGACACGACCGAAGGCCCCGCAAAATTCTTCCCCGGCGGTCGGATCAAATGGGATGAAACAGGTCGCCGCGTCGGTGCGAATGTGGTGATCGTCCAATGGCAAAAGGGCGTTCCCGTGCCGGTTTATCCGCCTGAAACAGCAACTCATGCACCGATCTGGCCCAAGAACTGACATCTCCTCACTGTCATATCGGGGCGTTGAGGCGGCCCCGATATGACTGAATAACGCAAAACAGTTTTTTAAACCTGCGATGCTGCCCATCTGCAGCACTGATTGATATTGAAATGGAGTGATAACGATGAACAAAGAATATTTTGATCGTGGCATGAAAATCCGCAAGGAAGTGCTCGGGGCGGAATATGTTGAAAAATCTTTTGCCGCAGCGGACGATTTTAATCGTCCCCTTCAAGAGCTTGTAACCGAATATTGCTGGGGTGCAGTCTGGGGCCGCGACGAGCTGCCAAAAAAGACTCGGTCCATGCTAAACCTTGCGATGATTTCTGTTTTGAACCGTCCCCATGAATTAAAAATTCATGTGAAGGGCGCGATCAAAAATGGTTGCACAAAAGACGAAATCCGCGAAGTTTTGCTCCAGGTCGCCATTTATGGCGGAGTCCCGGCAGCGGTCGATTCTTTCCGTATTGCCCGCGAGGCTTTCAAGGAAATGGAATGAGTGCTTTCAAGGCTGCCCCAGCGAGGGGCGGCCTTGATGTGTTCGAGGCCAAGTGGTCAGCTCTGAAGAATGGATGTGCATGATGGATATCGGTTTCATTGGACTTGGGAATATGGGTTTTCCGATGGCGCGGCGTTTAATGAATGCCGGTCATCATGTGGTTGCTTATGACACCCGACCCGAAGTCTTGGCGCAATTGGTTGCGCTTGGCGCTGCTGCTGCGGTTTCACCGTTGGATGTCGCCTCGAAGGTTGAAACCGTGATGAGTTCTTTGCCGACGCCCGCTATCGTGCGTGCTGTGGCCCTTGGACCCGATGGTCTTTTGAACGGTACAAAAATCAAACGTTTCATCGAAATGTCGACAACCGGTTCACAAACCGCGATCGAGGTTGGTCAGGCTTTGCGTGAGCGTGGTATCCAGATGATCGATAGTCCGGTGTCCGGAGGCGTCAACGGGGCCGTCAATGGCACTTTGGCTGTCATGGTCTCGGCACCCCAACAGGATTTTGATCTTCTGAAACCGGTACTCGATATTATCGGCAAAGTGTTTTTTGTCGGAGAAAAGCCGGGTTTGGCACAGACAATGAAACTGGTGAATAACTACCTGTCCGCAACAGCCTTGGCGGTCACATCCGAGGCGATGTCGGTGGGTGCAAAAGCCGGTCTTGATCCGGCCTTGATGATCAGTGTCATCAATGCGGGCAGTGGCCGAAATTCTGCATCTCAAGATAAATTTCCAAAGTCAATCTTGCCCGGAACATTCGATTTCGGCTTTACAACGGCCTTGATGTTCAAGGACCTTTTGCTGTTCAAACAAGAGGCAGACTATATGCATGTGCCGACCACGATTGCTCCGGAGGTCCATGCCCTTTGGCAAGCCACCCATGATCATGAAGGGGCTGATAGTGATTTTACCGCGGTCGCCAAGGAGGTTGAACGGCGTGTCGGAATCAGTTTGCGGGCCAAATCCTGAAACATGTTTCCCCAACCCGACCCAACGGTTCCCGTAACAAGGAAATAGCCCTCTATGGCGCGATCAGGTGACAGGCGTGATGGCCCGGTGAACAATGCGCAACACAGGGATTCAGCATCGGGCCGTCATCTGGCTGGCGAAGAGGCCTTGAGCCTCAAGAAACTGGTTTATTTTACCACTCTTGTTGAAACAGGTAGTTTCTCCAAGGCTGCTGTCGCTCTGGAGGTGGCCCAGTCTTCCGTAAGCCGTGTTGTCAAATCGCTGGAGAATGATTTCGACGTCGAATTGCTATACCGCAATGGCAGAGGCATTATCCTGACGGATGCTGGCAAGCTGTTGGATGGATATGCGCGGCGGATCCTTGATCTGGTCACCACCACACAAAATGAGGTTTGCGCTCTTGGGGATACGCCGATCGGCCGTGTCATCATAGGTTTGCCTCCTTCTGTCGGACGGGTTCTGACGCTTCCGCTGGTCCGACAGTTCCGGATGGCGTTTCCCAAGATGAATTTGAAAGTAGTCGAAGCCCATAGCGGCCATGTGCTTGAATGGTTGTCATCGGGGAAGATTGATGTCGCAGTCCTCTACAGCGCGCCAAAATCCACCATGATGGTCGCCGAGCCGCTGGTCGAGGAAAGCCTTTATTTGATTGGCAGTCCGACCGGAGCAGGCCAACCGAGCGGCGTATCGGTTTCGATCGCCGATCTGGCTCGTTTTCCGATGGTCATGGCCAGCTTGCCACACGGCATGCGTGTGCTTGTCGAGAAACATTGTGCAGAAGCAGGGGTGTCACTCAATGTCGAATGTGAGATTGATGCCATGCCTGCGGTCATTGATCTGGTTGAAGCCGGAGTTGGTTTTACCATCCTGCCCTATGCCCCAGTCCATGATTTGATCAAACACGGACGCTTGAGGCTGTGGAAGATCGATAACCCGCCGATCAAGCGCCAGCTGCTGTTGGTTACGTCAACCCAACGACCGATGACTTTGGGGACACGGCACCTTGCCCGTATGGTCCGGACACAGGTGAAAGAACTTGTTGCGGAGGGCTTATGGTCCCCTCCAGACTGTCTGTCACATGACGGGCAATCAAATCCCACATCACTCACAACTTAGGATTTCGCGATGCGCCTGACACTGGAAGCGGCTTCAACACTGATCAAAAAAGTGATGGCAAAATACGGTCATGATGATGCGGAATCCGAGGCCATTGCCAGCCATTTGATGGATTGCGAATTGCGCGGTCTTTCTTATGGCGGGCTTGCCCGGGTCCTGAGCATAGTGGATCGGTTCAACAAAATCGGTTCCAAACGCGAGCCGATCCGTGTGGTCAAGCAATCACCTGTCTCTGCCGTTCTGGATGGGGGTGACCAGATCGGATATCTGGTGGCCGACAAGGCCACCCAACTGGCCATCGCGAAAGCCAAACAGTCTGGCTTGTCGATCGTTTCAGCCAATCGCACATGGTATACCGGCATGCTCTCTTATTATGCGGAGCAGGCGGCGGCACAAAATTTGGTCAGTATCATTGCCTCCAATGCTTCACCGTGGGTTGCGCCCTATGGGGGCAGTGAAGGGCGGTTCGGAACCAATCCTATCTGCTATGGCTTTCCAAGCGACGGGGAACCGGTGATTTGGGATATAGGCACCTCTGCGATTATCCATGCCGAGGTGACGCTGCACAAGCGTTTGAACCAGCCCCTTAAACCCGGTCTGGCTTTCGATGCCGGGGGCTTGCCGACCACCGATCCAGAACAGGCCTTGAAGGGTTCGTTCGCACCCTGGGGTGGACCGAAAGGATCGGGTTTGGCCATTGTGGTGCAATTGATGGGCGCACTGGCCGGTGGACCGGTGATACCTCCTGAACTGGCAGAATTCGGATTTGTGATGATCGCTATCGATCCCGATCTGTTGGGCAGTACAGACGATTTCAAAGCCAAGGTTGCCGATTACGCAGATACAGTGCGCAAGACCCGTCCTATCGATCCCGATGACCCCGTCAGAATGCCGTTCGATCGCTCGCGTGATTTGCGAGCGCAACGTCAAGCCTCAGGCTTTATCGAGATCGAACCGCATATCCATCAAGCGCTCGAGGCCATTCTGGCTGGCGCCTAGTCAAAACAACCACTGTGGCAAAGGAGGCCGTCAATGAACGGGCAGGGGAATGGAGCTCATATCGAGCCATTTGAATTGTTTGCCATCCGTTACGCGCATCATGCCGGACGCAAGGCTTCCGATAATTTTATTGGTGGTGATCAGCATGAGAGCGCCTCGCCGCTGGATTATTATGTTTGGGTTGCCAAGCGTTCAGACCGGGTTTTTTTAATCGATACAGGGTTTGGGGCGGAAGCGGCAAGCCAGCGCAAACGTGATTTGCTGCAAAGACCCGCTGATGCGGTTCGGCTATTGGGAATGGATCCAAACAAGCTCGACGATATTATTCTGACCCATCTCCATTATGACCATGCCGGCACGCTCAACGATTTTGCAGCGGCCCGGTTCCACGTTCAGGATGGTGAGGCAGCCTATGCGACGGGCCGTTGCATGTGCCATGATGTGCTGCGGCATCCTTACGATGTCGAAGACGTTGTGTCTTATGTCAGGCATTTATATTCCGGACGTATCTGCTTTCATGATGGTGTCGATGAACTGGCCGCGGGCCTCACCCTGCATCGGGTCGGCGGACATTCCGCCGGATTGCAGGTCGTGCGTGTATGGACAAAGCGCGGCTGGGTCGTCATAGCCTCCGATGCGGCCCATCTTTACGAGAATATGTCGCGCAAATTGCCGTTTCCTGCCGTCTATAATATCGCGGAAATGATGGAAGGGCATCGTCTGGTCCATCAACTGGCCGCGTCTGCCGATCATGTCATTCCAGGTCATGATCCGTTGGTGATGGCACTGTATCCCCCTCCCTCACCGGATCTGAAAGGACTCGTTGCCAGACTGGACGTAGCTCCCAATCACATGGGTTAAGCTAATCCCGCGGTAATCAACCTTTGCATTGATTGGCAATGTCACCGTTGGATGATCAAGCAACTATTTTCTTGTGACGGGCTTTGTTCCCATCAAAGACTTGGCAAATTCAAATGATGTTCACGGGCGCAATCTATGGCCGTTTCATAACCGGCGTCGGCATGTCGCATCACACCTGTTGCAGGATCATTCCACAACACACGCGCAATTCTGCGGGCTGCATCCTGTGTTCCGTCGCATACAATAACCATACCGGAATGTTGTGAAAAGCCCATGCCTACCCCTCCGCCATGATGCAGCGAAACCCATGTTGCACCGGAGGCACAATTTAACAGCGCATTGAGAAGCGGCCAATCAGACACAGCGTCCGATCCATCCATCATGCCTTCTGTTTCACGGTTGGGTGAAGCAACCGAGCCAGAGTCCAGATGATCGCGCCCGATAACAATCGGAGCTTTTAATTCACCTGTTGCCACCATCTCGTTGAATGCCAGACCAAGCCTGTGCCTGTCACCAAGGCCGACCCAGCAAATGCGGGCCGGAAGTCCTTGGAACTTGATTCTTTTTTGCGCCATATCAAGCCAATGATGCAAATGCTTATTATCTGGCAAAAGTTCCTTTACCTTTGCATCGGTCCTGTAAATATCTTCCGGATCGCCTGACAAAGCCACCCAGCGAAAAGGACCTATGCCGCGGCAAAACAAGGGACGGATATAAGCCGGCACAAAGCCTGGAAAATCAAATGCGTTTGCCACGCCTTCCTCAAGTGCCATCTGGCGAATATTGTTGCCGTAATCAACTGTTGGCACACCCATTTTATGGAAATCCAGCATGGCACGCACATGCACCGCCATGGATTGCTTCGCTGCACGTGTGACAGCTTGCGGGTCACTTTGCCGCTTTTCTTCCCAATCAGCCAACGTCCAGCCTTTGGGCAGATAACCATTAACCGGGTCATGGGCGGATGTCTGGTCTGTGACACAGTCTGGCCTGATGCCCCTGCGTACAAGCTCTGGAAAAACATCTGCAGCATTGCCGAGCAATGCCACGGAAACCGCCTTTTTTTCCTGACATGATTTTTCGATGATGTGGAGTGCATCATCAAGATCTTTAGCCTGCAAATCGACATAACCCGTATTCAATCGCATTTCGATACGGCTTGGCTGACACTCAACAGCAAGGCACGAAGCACCGGCCATTGTTGCAGCAAGGGTCTGTGCTCCTCCCATTCCGCCAAGACCCGCAGTCAAAATCCAGCGCCCTGATAAATCGCCTCCATAATGACGCCGCCCCATCTCAACAAAGGTTTCATAGGTGCCTTGCACAATTCCTTGTGAACCAATGTAGATCCATGATCCTGCGGTCATCTGCCCATACATCATCAGCCCTTTACGATCGAGGGCATTAAAATGATCCCAATTGGCCCAATGGGGCACAAGATTGGAATTGGCGATCAAAACACGGGGTGCATCTGGTTGGGTCTTGAAAACACCCACAGGCTTGCCAGATTGAACGAGCAATGTCTCATCGTGCTCCAGCACACGCAAAGCGGCAATGATACGGTCAAAACTGTCCCAATCACGCGCAGCACGGCCTATGCCTCCATACACAACAAGTTCGCTCGGTTTTTCTGCCACGCCCGGATCGAGATTGTTCATAAGCATGCGCATCGGCGCTTCTGTCAGCCAGCTTTTTGCTGTCAGTTCGGTTCCATGTGGAGCGTGGATCACGCGTTGATTATCGATACGCTTCATAAAGAACCCCCGGGTTTTATTTTTTTGATTAAAGCGGATTGTATCATTGGCTTTTGAAAAGAAGGAACAACAAAGCCCACTTACATGAGTGCCATTTTAACATCAGCGGCTGCTGCCAATTCACCGGAAACAATCCATCCGAAGGAAGTCTGCAGTTCAGGTGCGAAAAAGCGATCCTCTTGAAGATGAGGAATATCCTTGCGGATGAGGGTCCGCGCCTTTTCAAGAGGCGGGCTTGAGAGCAATGGCGCATGAAAATCGCAGCCTTGTGCTGCAGCCAAGGCTTCGATGCCTATGACATAGCCCACATTCCGTGCCATCACCAAAAGGCGCCGCGCGCCGTGCGTTGCCATCGACACATGATCTTCCTGATTGGCTGATGTCGGGATCGAGTCAACACTCGCCGGATATGCCATCTGCTTGTTTTCGGATACAAGCGCTGCGGCTGTGACCTGCGGTATCATAAAGCCCGAATTCAAGCCGGGCCTGGGCGTCAGAAAGGCAGGCAATCCAGAAAGTGCCGGATCGACAAGCATAGCAATGCGCCGTTCTGCCAGAGAGCCGATTTCACATAATGCCAAAGCGATCATATCGGCGGCAAAAGCCACCGGTTCAGCATGAAAATTGCCGCCAGAGATGACATCTCCTTCAGCCGCAAAAACCAATGGATTATCGGACACACCATTGGCTTCAACACCCAATGTATGCGCTGCCTGACTGAGCAGATCGAAACAAGCCCCCATCACCTGAGGCTGGCAACGCAAACAATAAGGATCCTGCACGCGTTCATCACCAATCAGGTGAGAGGCGCGAATAGGACTGCCTTGCATCAGGGTCCGTAATTCAGCCGCAACAGCTATTTGGCCGCGATGGCCCCGAACTGCATGGATACGCTGATCAAAGGGCCCATCTGATCCACGAGCAGCATCTGTTGACAGAGCACCGGTGACCAAGGCTGACCTAAAGGCCGTCTCGGCTTCAAATAAACCAGCCAAGGCAAGAGCCGTTGAAATCTGTGTTCCGTTGAGTAAAGCAAGACCCTCTTTCGGGCCGAGTGTCACAGGGGAAAGACCTGCGTCTGCCAAGGCTTTCGCGGCATCAACTTTTCTGCCGTCAACGAAAAATTCTCCAATCCCCATCATCGCTGCGGTCATATGTGCAAGAGGTGCAAGATCTCCCGAGGCACCAACCGAGCCTTGGCCCGGAATAACCGGCACAAGATTTTTATCAAGGCAAAGGGCAAGGTGATCAAGTGTTGCAAGCCTCACACCGGAGACTCCCTGTGACAGACTTGCGAGTTTGAGGGCCATGGCAAGCCTGACAACTTGAACAGTCAACGGCTCGCCAACACCGGCGGCGTGGGACAGGACAATATTTCTCTGTAAATCCATCAGATCATCAGCACCGATCCGGACATGGGCCAATTTGCCAAAGCCGGTATTGATGCCATAAACCGCTCCGCCTTTCGCAATGATATTGTCAACCGTACGGGCGCTGGCCTCGACAGCACTTCGTGTCCCGGGATCCATAGCAACTGACGCCCCGCGGTAAATGGAACGCCAATCCGCCAGTGAAGCCGCACCTGGTCTGAGTAAAACCTGTTTGTTCACTGTCCTGACCTCACGCGTGAATGAAGAGGATTGAAGCCGATCCGATAAACAAGCTCTGCGGGGCGTTCGACATCCCAGATGGCAAGATCACAACATTTGCCGGCTTCAAGTGTTCCGATTTCGTTAAGCAGCCCCAAGGCCCGGGCTGCCTCCCGTGTGACGCCCGCGATGCATTCATCGACTGTCAGGCGAAACAATGTTGCAGCCATGTTCATCGCCGTCAAAAGAGAGGTGAGCGGCGATGTGCCGGGATTGCTATCTGTTGCGATTGCGATGTGTGCACCATGTTTTCTGAGCGACGCAACGGGCGGTGACTGGGTTTCACGCAGCATATAGAAAGCCCCAGGCAGCAACACGGCGACCGTTCCGGAACGGGCGAGTGCCTTTGCACCCTCGTCATCCGTAAATTCAAGATGGTCAGCAGACAGCGCATGATACTGGGCGGCCAGAGCAGCACCATGCAAATTCGACAATTGGTCAGCATGGAGCTTGACCGGTAATCCCAGCATTTTGGCATGGTCAAAGACACGCCTTGTCTGGGCAGGGGAAAAGGCAATGCCTTCACAAAAAACATCAACCGCATCGACAAGACCGGCCGCAACAAGGGCCGGAAGCATCATTTCACAAATCTGCGAAATATATAGATCCTTGTCCCCTCCTGCTTCGGGCGGCATTGCATGGGCGCCAAGAAATGTCGTCAGAACACGGATGTTTCTCTGCTTTTCCAGGGATCGTGCCACACGCAGCGATTTCATTTCACTGTCAAGATCAAGGCCATATCCGGATTTGATTTCGATGGTTGTCACACCCTCTGCGATCAGATGGTCGAGACGGCGCAAAGAGGCTTTCACAAGTTCCTCGTCGCTGGCAGCTCTGGTTGCGCGCATGGATGAAACGATGCCGCCCCCTGCACGCGAAATTTCTTCATAACTTGCGCCGGATAAACGCATCTGGAATTCTTGGGCGCGATCGCCACCGTAAACAAGATGCGTGTGGCAATCGACAAAACCCGGCGTGATCAACCGTCCTTCGCAATCCTTGATATCAGCTGCATTCAGCGCCGGCATATCTGCTTCAGGCCCGGCATACACGATCAGCCCATCCTTGCAGGCCACTGCACCCTTTTCAATCAGACCAAGTCCGCTAGCGCCCGAAGCGACCGTGACCAGTTGAGCGTTCCTCCAAAGAGTATCAACCATAACCGCTCCTTTTTTGGAAATATAACAGAGCAGGCGAAACCGTAAAGGCACGACCAACCAAACAGCGATTGTCTTTTCTGAGCGCTCCCTGATTTTTTCCCTCTTATGAATTGCAAAGGCAGGAAGCTGTTGTAGAATGAGAGAATAGAATTAAAAAATCAGTTGGACCTGCGTGTGTGTGCTGGATTTCATCAACATAAAGAGGGGACTATGAAAAAATACATGATTGCCATGGCCTTGACGGCCTCCATACTCTCCTTGCCAGCAACCGCGCAGGACATTCCAGTCACAATTGGTTATGCGGGCTGGACAGGCTTTGCACCGCTTACCCTTGCCAAGGAAGCAGGCATATTCAAGAAAAACGGATTGGATGTTACGCTCAAAAAAATTCCGCAGGCAAGTCGCCACCTTGCGATCCAGTCTGGAGATGTGCAATGCGCGGCCACTACGGTTGAAACATGGGTTGTATGGAACGCAAATGGCGTCCCAACCAAACAGATTTTCCAGATGGACAAAAGCTATGGAGCGGACGGAATGGTCGTTCGCGGAAATATCGGCTCAATTCAAGAGCTTAAAGGCAAGACAGTTGCCGCGTCAGCGCCTGGAACCGCACCCTATTTCACCCTGGCATGGTTCCTGAAAAAGAATGGGCTTACTGTGAAAGATGTGACGGTTGTTACCATGGAGCCGGGACCAGCAGCACAGGCATTCATTGCTGGACAAAACGATGCGGCGATGACCTACGAGCCGTATCTCTCGTCTGTGCGTGCAGCTCCTCAATCAGGAAAAATTATTGCAACAACGCTCGATTATCCGATGATCATGGACACTTTCGGATGCACACCGAAATTCCTTGCCGATAACCCCAAAGCTGCAAAGGCCTTGGCTAATTCCTATTTCGAAGCCATTGAATTGATCGCCAAAGACCAGGCAAAATCCTATGAAATCATGGGTGCCGATGTGAAGCAAACAGGAGAGCAGTTCGGCAATTCAGCAAAATTCCTGCGCTGGCAGGACCGAGAAGGAAACAAAAAATTCTTTGAAAGTGAATTCGAAAAATTTTCGAATGAAGCGGCTGATCTTTTGCTTGAAGTGGGCATTATCAAGCAAAAGCCCGATATCAAATCACTGGTTGATACAAGCTTCATCCAATAACTCGGATGAAAACACCGGTGCCCTATCTGCGGCGCCGGTGTTTTCACCTCATAGGCACCTTCATGGCCTTTTTCAGACCGCTTGAACCGGTAAGCCCGCAGGCAAGAATTCTGCTGGGCATTTCTTTTTTCGTGCTTTTCTTTGCGCTTTGGGCTTTAGCGACCTTAGGAGGCTATGTTTCAAAAACATTTCTCGCCGATCCGCTCACCATGGTGCAGGACGGTTGGCAACTTCTGACAAAATTCGGTTTCGCGCATGATATTGCCATGACTGTTTGGCGGGTCTTGGGCGGATTTATAGTTGCGGGCCTGATCGGCGTTCCGATCGGTATTCTGATGGGGGCCTATAAGCCGGTTGAGGCTTTTCTCGAACCTTTTGTTTCGTTTGCCCGTTATCTTCCCGCTTCCGCGTTTGTCCCATTGTTGATTTTATGGGCTGGTATCGGTGAAACACAAAAGCTTCTTGTTATTTTCATCGGATCATTTTTCCAGATTATTTTGATCATATCCGTCTCCGTTGCCAACACACGCCGTGACCTCGTTGAAGCCGCCTATACACTCGGCTCATCCAATACGGGCGTTGTTTTGCGGGTGCTGATTCCGGCCAATGCCCCCGACATCGCAGAAACATTACGGCTGGTGCTTGGCTGGTCATGGACCTATGTCATCGTGGCGGAACTGATCGGGTCTTCATCGGGCATCGGGCATATGATTATCGAGAGTCAGGCTCTCTTGGCGACCGGCCAGATCATTTTCGGCATCATCGTGATCGGCATCATTGGTCTGATTTCGGATCTCGGTTTCAAACTCATCAACCGCCACTATTTTTCGTGGAGGCTTGCTTGAAACCGGATGTCATCCTGCGTATCGAGGGCGTGTCCCGAATATTTCCCGGCGTTTCAGGTCGACAACCTGTTCGCGCATTGGAGCAAACGGATCTTACAATCGGCCGCAATGAGTTCATTACCATTCTCGGGCCATCCGGTTGTGGCAAATCGACCTTGCTGCGTATTGTCGCCGGACTGGATATGCCAAGTACAGGTCGGGTTGTGCTTGATAAAAAAGCCATAACCGGCCCGGGTCCTGATCGGGGTATGGTGTTTCAATCCTACACACTTTTCCCGTGGCTCAACGTCGCTGAAAATATTGCTTTCGGCTTGCGAGAACGTGGAATTGCGAAGGATCAAAGCAATTCCATCGTTTCTGAATATATCAATAAAGTTGGCCTTCGTGGCTTTGAAAACCATCTCCCTAAACAACTGTCGGGAGGAATGCAGCAACGCACAGCCATAGCCCGGGCCCTTGCTAACAATCCAGAAATTCTTTTGCTCGATGAACCTTTTGGTGCATTGGACAACCAGACGCGTGGCTTGATGCAGGAGTTGCTGCTTGGTATCTGGGAGAGCGAACGTAAGACGGTTATCTTTGTCACGCATGACATCGAGGAGGCCATTTTCATGGCAACAAGAGTGATTGTGATGACGGCCAGACCCGGAAAAATCAAAGCAGACATTCAAATCGATCTGCCTTATCCCAGACATTATACAGTTAAAACCGCTCCTGAATTTTCTACCCTCAAAGCACGCTTGACCGAGGAAATTCGCGCGGAAGCAGTCCTTGCCGCACAAGCCTAACAATCATAAACTCCAAGCCTGACAATCACAAAATCCAAGCCTGACAATCATAAAATTAGTGTGCGAGAATCTGGCTGAGAAATTGCCGTGCGCGGGCCGATGTCGGACTTTCGAAGAACCGCGAGGGCACGTCGTCTTCCACAATGATTCCCTCATCCATGAAGACAATGCGATCTGCTACACGGCGGGCGAAGCCCATCTCGTGGGTCACACATACCATGGTCATGCCGGAGCTCGCGAGGTCGGTCATCACGTCGAGCACCTCGCTGATCATTTCTGGATCGAGCGCCGATGTCGGTTCGTCAAACAGCATCACCTTCGGCTGCATGCAAAGCGAGCGCGCAATTGCTACACGTTGCTGCTGGCCACCGGATAGGCGTGCGGGATATTTTCCCGCCTGCTCTGGAATGCGGACCCGGTGCAGATATTCCATCGCTATGCTTTCTGCTTCCTCGCGAGTGCGGCCGCGGCTGCGCGTCTGTGCGAGAACACAGTTTTCTAGCACGGTCAGGTGAGGAAAAAGGTTGAACTGCTGGAACACCATGCCAACCTCTCGGCGAACGGCAAACAGATCACGCTGGTTCTCTGTCAAAGTGAATCCATTGACAGTGATACGGCCAGCATCATGCGGTTCTAGCCCGTTGATGCTGCGGATAAGCGTCGACTTGCCGGACCCTGATGGCCCGCAGATCACAACGCGCTCGCCAGCACCCACTGATAGGGTGACGCCTTTCAGGGCATGAAAATTGCCAAACCATTTATGGACGTCGATCATTTCGATGGCAGGGGATGATTGCAACATGTCATTCTCTGGCCGGTTCATGCACCCTCCTTTACGAATTCGCTATCGTCCAGGGGCGTGCCCACATGGCACAGCGTATCACCCCGCGTGACCATTGGCATTGTCCGACAACACAAAACAGTCCCGGTCACTGTGAACTGCGCTTCGACCGGTTCGCGAGAGAGGTCGTCCATCGGCCAGATACGCCCTGCGTGTGCTCCGGCTTCCACGATCATCCCTGGCGATACATAGCTCTCGAACATGCCGTCGATGCTTGCCATGACAAAGCACTCCCGTGACGGGGTTCTGACCAAGCGTGTCACAGTCTTTTCCGGTATCCCCTGCAGGACGCCACTATGGCGCAGAAGATTGAGTGTGCCGCGCCATCCGATCTCAAGTGCGCGGAGGTCGAGCTTTGCGCCTCCTCCAAGTTCCGTCGCAATCATCGTAACGCGGGCCCGCTCGCACGCAGCCGAAAGGGAGCCACTTGATGATGTCGTGGCAACTGCAGCCGTCAGCGGCGCCCCGAAGGCGTGGCAGGCCGCAAGCTTGCGTGCCCGGAACTCTGCATCTCCCATCTCATAGACATAACCGCAGGGATCGTAGATGGACTGCGTGCCGCCCGAATGGAGATCCAGCACCAGGTCCATCTCGGGAATAAGACGTTTCTCGATGAAGTGCGCGATCAGCGCTGTCGGACCAAGACCGTCATCCCCGGGGAAGGCGCGGTTCATATTCTGGCGGTCAATAGGTGAAATCCGGCTTCGTGCCCTGACAGCGGGAAGGTTTGCCGCCGGCATGACGATCAGGCGGCCATTCATTTGTCCGGGATCGAGTTCCCGGATAAGGCGTCGAGCGATCACGAGGCCTTCGTATTCGTCCCCATGAACGCCTGCCGTGACAAGCGCTGTAGGTCCAGACCCGCCGGAGATGACCGCAATGGGGACCGGAATGACGCCATAGGCATGACGATCGTCCGACCATGACAGGTCCAGATGGCCAATCCGCTTGCCGGGGCCGTAGAGGTCGATTGACGGGAGCAGAAGAGGTGTCGTGGCCATCACTCATCCACCTCCGGCCAAAGCCCGGCGTTCCAGATATCCGAACAACAGCGATAGCCCGTAGCAGATAACGAAATAGAGCCCGCCCGTGAAGATGAGAACCTCGAACACCTTCTGGGTGGAGACCTGAATATCCATTGCCATAAAAGACAGTTCTTGAACAGAAACGAGCGATACCAGCGAAGAATCCTTTACCATCTGGATAAACTGTCCCGCGAGCGGCGGCAGGACCTTCCGCAACGCCTGGGGCATGACAATGAACCGCATGATTTCCCAACGGGTAAGCACCAGGCTCTCCCCCGCTTCCAATTGTGAGCGGGGCACGCTCTCTATGCCGGCACGGACGATTTCCGTGACATAGGCGCCAGCAAAAAGCGAAAGACAGAGGAGACCCGATAAAAAATTCTCGATGAGACGGGGCGGCCCGAACAAGATGCTCATCCAGGCTTTTGCCTCCGGACTCATGCGCGCGATGGCATTGTTTATTCCGAGCGGAGTGAGCAACTGGCTTGCAACGAAGAAAACAACGATGAAAACGAAAACGAGCGGTGGAATATTTCGGACCAGCATCACATAGGTGCCAGCGATCAACCGGAGAAACAGCCGCTTGCTCGTGCGCGCCATACCCATGACGAGGCCAATCAGCATGGCCAAGAGCAACCCCCAAACGGCGAGCCGTAGGGTTGTGAACAGCCCTTCCAGCAGGACATTGGGGACAGTAGCTCCGGTCTTCAGATCGGTCTTTACCAAAAAGCGGGGAATGATGCTCCAGTCCCAGCGATATTTCAGTGTGCCATCGATGCGATCGACAAACCACCAGATCGCCCAACCGATCATCATAATGACTGCAAGATCAAGCCAGTCGAAATGCACACGGCGACGCAATTCCTGCAACCTTGTGGTTGCACGGAGCGTCCCCGTTGCTTGTTCGCTTGAAGTCATCACACCTCTGCGGTTATGGCAGGAGGCGGCCCGTGTAAGGGCCGCCCCGGCTTTTTATTGAGCGATCTGGTTGGCCCAGTCGCGGGTCCTGAACCAATAGGCGTGGCGCTCCTTCAGGAATTCTCCGTTCTTGTCCACCCAGGCATTGATCGTCACCAGCGATTCCGGATCGCCTTTGCGAATGGCAACGCCTTCCGAACCGCGGAGCAAATAGTCCTTGGTCGGCTGGAACAGCTGGTCGGGATTCTGGATCATGTAGAAGGTCGGCGCTGGTTCGCTTGCAACGGAAACATGCGCCTTTCCATTGATGACCTCCTGAAAGGCGATCGCTGTATCGTCGAATTGGCGCAGTGTCGCCTTCGGAAATTGCTTTTCAACTTCCTTGCAAGCCGCGATGCCGCGCTTGCAGGTAAAGGTCACATCAGCGCTGTTATAGTCTTCCGGCCACTTCAGTTTGGAAGAAAGCTGTTTGCTTGCCACGGCGCCCACGCCCGAGGTCGAGTAGGGCTGCGAAAAATCCACAGACTCGGCGCGGGCTGGCGTGATGCTGAGCCCGCCAATGATCGCGTCGAATTTTCCTCCCGCCAGGGCCGGGATGATCCCATCCCAAGCGGTTGGGACAAGCTCGAGCTCCACGCCGAGATCTTTTGCAAATTTGGTGGCCACATCGATTTCAAAACCGATCCAGTTTCCTTGCTTGTCACGCATCGCCCAAGGGACAAAGCTCGCCATGCCGACGCGCAGTGTTTTGCGCTCTTTGACTTCGCTGATCATCTTGCCGGCGCCCTGCTGTGCGAAAGCAGGGGTGCTGACAGCAGCGACAGACGCAATTGCTGCCGCTGCCATGCCTAAAAACAAGAATTTTAATTTCATAACTCACTCCTCCTCTATGCGCGTGAGGGACACGCTGCCCAAATTCAGGTCGAACTGCCGTGCTCCAGTTTACGCTCCAGCCAAGCCGCGACAAGTGACAAGCTTACAGTGACTATAAGATAAAGTGCTGCCACAGTAAGCCAGACTTCAAAGCTCATGAAAGTGTCCGTCGCGATCGAACGCCCTTCGTTCGTGAGATCAAAAATGGCAATAACGCTCACGATGGACGAATGCTTCACCACATTGACGAGCACGCCGGTTAACGGAGGCACCATAAGGGGAAGTGCTTGCGGCAGCACGATGAACCGATAGGTATCTATGCGTCCGAGCGGCAAGCTCGCTGCCGCTTCCCATTGCCCGCGCGAGACGGCAAGGATAGCGCCACGGATAATTTCAGCTGCAAAGGCGCCTTCATAGAGTGCCAAGGTCAGCACGCCCGCCCACCACCGGTCGATGCCGATCACCTTCGCCACGATGAAATAGAAGATCAGAATTTGCAGCAGGATCGGTGTGTTGCGGATCAATTCGATGTAAAGGCGCGCGATGAAGACCGAAACAGGGCGTTTTGATAGGTTGAGAAGCGCGGTTGCCAGCCCGAGGGGCAGAGCGATCAGCATAGCGAAGAAGGAAATTTCCAGGGTAACCCGTAGTCCCTTCAGGAGAAGGCCCGGAATGAGTTGGCCGTCCACGTTGCGGACGATGTAGGGCATCATACGCGTCCACTGCCAATTGTAGTCCATAGCACTGGCGCCTCTTAGGACCAGCAATATCAAAAGTCCTAAAAAAATGGCGAAGGCCAGCAGGTCGGGCCATTTCGCTGCCTGCAGCCGGAGAGGGGCCGTAGGTGCAGCTATTTCAGCGCCCGCCTCGGGGCTCGCCAGTCTTGACTTCGAAGACATGTCATTTTTGATGGGACCGGACACCATGGTTCTACCTAAAGCGCGACGGACACGCGACCACGCGGCCTGCAGCAGCAGAGGAGAGCCATGTTTTCGGCCGGCGGATTGAGCGGTTCCATATGATACTCAACCTCTCCTTCAAGAATTTCGCAAGAGCATGTGTTGCAAATACCAACCCGACAGCTGAAGGAAGGTTCTAACCCCTGACCCTCTGCAAATTCAAGCATACTGTCACAATCAGCGGTCCACGGCGCCGAAAAACCTGATTTTGCGAACACGACGAGATTGTCGGCTCCAGTTGTGTCAACGGATTGAGGATATTGAGGCCGGACGATCGCCTGTTCAGGCACCGGTGTCCTTGTTTGCTTCACCAGTGTGGCCGGACCAAAAAATTCGTAAGCAATCCGGTTGTCTTGGACCCCTAGACTGCCCAGAATGTCATAGACATTCTGAATAAAGGGTGTCGGACCACAGAGATAGAAATCATAATCGTCGAGCGGCAGGAGTCTTTGCAGCAAGGCACGGGTCACAAGACCTTCGCTGTCATGGTGGACGCCGGGCACGTCGTTGACCCCCGCGACACGATAAAGCACATGCACATTCAGATTATCATGGCGTGCGGCAAGCGCCCTCAGCTCTGAACCGAAGGCCTGCACCTCCCGGTTATCACAGCCATGGATAAACCAGGTCTTCCGGATACCCTCGGCACACAGGCTATGCGCCATAGCCAACAGGGGTGTGGCTCCGATTCCGCCTGCAAGCAGGACAACAGGCCGCGACGATGGTCTGTCGAGAACAAATTTCCCTTCCGGTCCGCGCGCGATGAGCTCGTCGCCAACCCTGATCTGGTCATGCAGCAGTCTCGACATGCGCCCGGGCGCCAGATCCGGCCGGTTGGCCGGCGCAGGTTCACGTTTCACGCTGACCCGGTAATGCGTGCTATCGGCAGGATCCCCCGAGAGACTGTAATGGCGGGTTTCCGACCTTTCATCCTCGGGAGTGATCCGGAATGTCAGAAACTGCCCTGGCTCATAGGGCAACACTATTGAGCCATCGGTAGGGACAAGCTCGAAAGAGGCAATTACGCTGCTTTCGACAATCTTTCTTGCGACCCGATAGCTCCGCCAGACCGTTTTATCCAGTGAATTCATGGTCGCGCTATTTCGCCGCGGCGGGGGCAGCATTCTCCCGCTCGATCAATGTCTGAAGACCACGACGGAAGCGCAAGGCGCCGGCGTCGAGTTCCAGGTCGAGATGCGGGGTAATCTTGTTATCCATGCCCAGTTGGACCGCCTCAAGGACAACGCGATCCTCCTCGAAAGCCATTTTGGCGCCCGCCGAAATCTGTTCGCTCACCTTGGCGTCGTGGGGATCGGTGTTGCGCTGCTGCATCCAGATATATTGGGTATGTGTTTCATCGATCGGTGTCATAAAATGATACGACACCATGATATAGGCGTCCGGCGGCAGATTGTTGATGTCACCACCCTGCCCTGCAGGCGTATAGATGGACATGTTGACGCCGATTCCGGGGTAGCGCACCTCGTAGTGCTGCAACCGGTCGCAATTTCCTTTGAATTTCACCAGCGGGGCATAATAGGGGGGGACCTCGCGATCCTTCATCCAGCGCCAAACGGTCACGCCGTCATCCTTCATGGTGATTTGCAAGGGTGTGTCTTCAGTGCCCTTGGCTGCGAAAGACGTGACGTGCACCCAAGCGACATGCGAGGGGTCCAGAAGATTGTCAGTCAAATAGAGATAGTTGCAGGTGCAGGCCAAAGTCCCGCCCCGCGTGAGGCCCCAGGAGGGATTATCCGCATTTTCTATCGTAAAAATTGTCGCTGGATCGGCCTTTTCGACGTCGCCCATCCAGATCCATATAAGGCCCCAGCGCTCTGCTACCGGATAGGACCGAACCCGAGCCGGTGAAGGAATCCGTTTTTGCGTCGGCGACGCCACGCATGATCCGGTGCAGTCGAAGGTCAATCCGTGATAGCCGCAGACAACGAGATCGCCTTCAAGCCGACCCATGGAGAGAGGGAGCTTGCGATGCGGGCAGGCGTCTTCCAGCGCGACAGGGTCTCCGTTCTCCTGACGATAAAATACGATTTTTTCGCCGAGAATGGTCATGGGTTTCAGCGAAGCGCCGATCTCGTCACTTCTAGCCGCGACATACCATGTGTTTTTGAGGAACATCTTTCTACTCCTTGAAGCGCGCGCAAGGCACGCCGCATCAGTGACTCATGACGTGGTTGGCTGCGAACAACGAATGTTTGGCAAGAATGCGAAATCCATTGAGGTCCGCTCCAAACAAGGTTTTGGATGGCTGTCACCTATCATATCGGGCTCCTTCACGGATTGACCAGCACATTCCGGTGCCTCCGGGACTTCATGATAGAGCGCCGTAGACCTCATTTCAAAATATTGTAATGAGGAATTTGATCTTGTAAAGTCATTCACTGAAGCTATGGTTTGGTACCTTATTGCAGGATATGATGCCGATGTCCTACTCGGCGCTTTCGCTCCTTATTCATGCGTTCCGAGGCCATCGGGACTGGAAACCTGCATGGCGCGAGCCCGAGCTGAAGCCCGCTTATGATATCGTGATCATCGGCGGTGGCGGACATGGCCTCGCGACAGCCTTCCATCTTGCGCAGCTCGGTGCCGGGACTATCGCCGTCCTCGAAAAAGGCTGGCTCGGTGGCGGAAATACCGGACGCAACACAGCGGTGATCCGCGCCAATTACCTCCGCGAAGAATCAGTGCGTTTCCATGCGCATTCCATGGCGCTCTGGAACGAGCTTTCCTCCACGCTGAACTTTAATGTGATGTTTAGTCCGCGGGGCCAGATTGACCTGATAAGAACTTGGGGCAAGTTGCGCGATCTCCGCCGCCGAGCTGCCATCATGGAGCGCCACGGTGTCGAATATGATCTGATCAGCACCAGGCGTATCCGCGAGATGGTCCCCGATCTCGACCTCGGCACCGAGGGTGCCATAGAACCCGGCTTTGGTGGAAAGCGCCTTCCTGTGCTTGGCGGTGCCTGGCATCCTGGCGCTGGTGTCGCGCGGCATGATGCGGTCGCGTGGGGGTATGCGCGCGCCGCAGATGCACTCGGGGTTGATATTATCCAGAATTGCGAGGTGACGGGTTTTCGCCGTGACGGGCAGCGTGTCACAGCGATCGAGACCACACGCGGCAGCATCAGCACAAGCAAGGTCGGCGTTGCGGTGGCTGGGCATGCTGGTGTTGTCGCAGAATTGGCCGGCTTCCGCTTGCCGGTTGACACCTGGCCGCTGGTCGCCTTCGTGTCCGAGCCCCTGAAGCCCTTTCTTCACACCTGTATCAACTGTCCTGCCACCCAGATCTATGTCAACCAGAGCGACAAGGGTGAACTTGTGATCGGTGGCGGGCCGGATCGCTACCGCAGCCACGCCCAGAAAGGCGATTGGGAGACCGTTGAGAATGTCACGCGGAGTCTGATTGATCTGTTCCCAAGGCTTGGCAGGGTGAAGCTGCTGCGGCAATGGGCCGGGATGATTGATGTCGCCTATGACACAAGTCCGATCCTGTCCCGCTCGCCATTGGACAACCTCTATCTGAGCGTCGGTTGGGGTTCGGGCGGCTTCAAGGCGATCCCTGCGGGCGGTGAGGCCTTTGCCAAGCTGATCGTGACCGGCATGCCTGACGAACTCATCGCCCCCTTTGGCCTGGACCGGTTTCAGAGGGGGCGACCTCTGTTTGAAACCGCGTCTGCTTCCGCAAGAGGTTGATCATGAGCACACTGATTCCCTGTCCTCATTGCGGCGACAGACCCGTGCAGGAATTCCGCTATGGATCAGAGGCTCCGGCAAGCCGCCCGCAGACGGATTCTTCTATCGATCCAGCGCCACTCTCCTCACTTCTCTACGATAGCGTGAATCCGAAAGGCCTTGCGAGCGAGTGGTGGCAGCATACGGCAGGGTGCCGGCTGTGGTTTGCCATTCAGCGTGATACCGCCACCGATCTCATCGCGGAGACGTCAGCATGAGCTCCCGGATTCCGGGGCATGGCTCCGCTCTCGATCGGTCGAAGCCGATTTGCTTCCGCTTCGACGGCAGGACCATGCAGGGCTATTCTGGTGATACGCTTGCCTCTGCTCTGCTGGCGAACGGGGTGCGCATCGTCGGCCGTAGCTTCAAGCTCCACCGCCCCCGCGGGATCATGGGCGCAGGGGCGGAGGAGTCCAATGCCTTTGTGCGTCTCGTCGCGCCCTATGAGGAACCCAATGTTCAGGCCACATGCGTGAGGCTTGTTGAAGGTCTGGAAGCGCGCACCGTCCATGCCTGGCCTGGTGTGGGTTTTGATCTCCTTGCCGGTTTGCAGGTGTTGTCGCGGTTCCTGCCCGCGGGCTTCTACTACAAGACTTTTATCGGTTGGGGCGGTAATGCATGGCCGTTCTTTGAGCCAATGATCCGCAAGCTCGCTGGCCTTGGGCCCGCACCGGACCAGCCCGATCCGCTGCCTTCGGAAACCAGATATGCCCATGTGGACATTCTGGTGGTGGGCGCTGGTCCGGCAGGTCTCGCAGCGGCCGAGACGATTGCCAACTCCGGCGTATCCATAATGCTTGTCGAAGACTCGATCACGCCGGACCCCGACCAAGCCGGGGTATTGCGACGGCTTGCGCAGTGCACCAATGTGCAGGTGCTGCAGCCAGCAGCGGTGATCGGCATTTATCACGACCGGCTGGTGACGATCCATGAACGTGAACCGCGTGAGGCCTTTTTGCGCGACAGGCTCTGGAAGGTTCGCGCGCGTTGCATCGTGTTGGCAACCGGCGCTGTAGAGCAGCCGCTGGTTGTTGCGGGCAATGACCGCCCCGGCGTGATGCTTGCAGGGGCAGCCGCGCGTTTCTGCGATCTCCATGGCGTGATGCCCGGACAGCGCATCGGGGTCATTGCGAACAACGAAGAGGCCCTGAAAGCAGCCGAAACATTGAAGGCCGCAGGCGCGAAACTTGTTGGATTGGTTGCACTCGGAAATCTCACGGTTTCAGAGGCAATGCCTGAAGATCTGGTTTATCGGCCGCAGGCTCTTTCGATCCGTCATGGGAGAGGTGCCTTAAACCTTGTGTTGAGGCAACCCGACGGCCGTCAATTATCACTGGCATGCGATAGCATTTTGATCTCAGGCGGTTTCCAGCCGTCGGTCCAGCTTTGGACCCAGGCCGGTGGGAGGCTGCAATGGAGCGAGACTGCCCAGGCCCTCATGCCCGTGGGCAAGGCTGATGGAGTTGTGATCTGCGGTGCCGCTTCAGGTGCCAATGGCAGTGCCGCTGCTCGAGAGAGTGGAAGGCGGGCAGGTGCTAACGCGTTGGGAATGCTCAAAGGCGAGATTGGCGGAAGTGCGGAAAGTTTCGGTGGACCGGGAATTGCCTGCTTGGGTCCGATCGATCTTCCAGCACTCGATGGACATGAGCTCGCCTTCGTCGATATCCACAATGACGTCACGCATTCCGATCTTGACCTTGCCATGAGCGAGGGCTACCGCGCGATTGATCATGTCAAGCGTTACACAACGCTGGGGATGGGGCCGGATCAAGGCCGCACCAGCGCTCGCAATGGTGCGAGCCTAACAGCCCATGATACGAAACGCTCGGCAATCCGCACCACAACGATGCGCCCGCCTTGGCGACCGGTTCCCTTCGCTGCGATCGCAGGACTACGGGCAGGACCACTCGCATCGCCATTCCGGACCACACCGCTTACCGAGAAGGCCCGTGCGCTCGGCGCCGTATTCTATGAATCAGGCGCGGATTGGCGGCGCCCCGGCTATTTCCTGCAACCAGGCGAGACGCTGGCCGAAGCCGCAAAACGCGAGGCGATTGCCGTGCGAAAAGGCGTCGGAATCTACGATGCCTCGCCGCTGGGAAAAATACTCATTGTCGGCTCCGATGCGGCGCGTTTTCTGGACTTTGTCTACGCTGGACGGATCGCGACCATGAAACAGATGAGTGCGCGCTATGGACTGTTGTTGCGCGAGGATGGTCGAATTTTTGATGATGGCGTGGTCTTCCGAGAGTCTGAAGATCGCTTCATTGTCACAACGACGACAGGCAATGCCGCGTCTGTGCTTTCGTGGCTGGAATTTGTGAAAACGGCACATTGTCGCGCGCTCGATATTCGTATTCTCGACATTTCTGAGAAATGGGGTGATGTCTGCCTATGCGGGCCGTTGGCGCGCGAGCTCCTTATCCGGATCTGTCGGGATATCAACTTATCAGGCGAGGCATTTCCATTTATGACGACGCGTTCGGGTGACGTGGCGGGCCGACCCGCGCAAATCCGGCGCGTCAGTTTTACGGGCGAATTGAGTTACGAAATCTGGACATCAAGAAGTCATATCGCCGAGATCTGGGATGCTTGCTTTGAAGCGGGAGCTGAAATGGGACTTACGCCGATTGGCTCCGAGGCAAACCACATCCTGCGGGTCGAGAAGGGCTTTTTATCAATGGGACATGAGGTCGATGGCTTTGCCAATCCGTTCGACCTCGGGTTAGACCGTTTTGTTGCGATGCATAAGGCGGATTTTATTGGCAAGAGCGCGCTCGTGCGTGACTTGTCGGACCCTCTCCCTAGGCCCGAACTCGTTGGCCTTATCACGGAGGATGGCGACGTGCTGCCCGAGGGCTCACCCATCATCGCTGATAAGCCATTGTCTCTTGGCTTTGTTACGGCTTCGGTTGATAGTCCCTCGTTGGGCCGAGCTGTATCGCTCGCTCTCCTAGAAGAAGGGAAAACGGCCCACGGCACTATGGTTCAGGTGATGGACGGCAAACGCACCCGCCGTTGCACTGTGGCATCACCCGTGTTCATTGATCCTGAAGGAGCGAGGTTGCGCAGTTGATGGGGTATAGAGTCGAAATTTGCCCGGTAACAATCGGAGTGGTGGTCGTCGAGGCTTCATCCCATACTCTCGCCCTGGCGGCTGGGGCACTTGGCGCCGGTTTGCCAGAGGGAGCCTTTTCAACAGCTGCTGGAGCAGTCATCCTCCACCGCAATGCACCTGAAAAGATCATGCTATTGACCCCGATGGCCGATGCACCTGACATCGCCGCTCATTGTGAAGCCATTATTGGTACGGCATCCGCGATCGTCGTTGATCTCACCGACGCTCACGCATGGTTGGAGATTTCCGGACCGGACGCCATCGCCGTACTCTCGCAGGGTATCGCCCTTGACCTGCGCGAGACCACATTCGCAACGAACCAGACTTTACTGACAATGTGTTTCGGAATTGAGGCCATCCTCCACCGCGTCGATGGGGATATTTTCCGTATCGGCTGCCGCGCAAGTTATGGCGACTTTCTCCTGGCGCGCCTCTGTCTCGCCGCCAATCCACTTCAGCGAGTCTCGTGATGGCACTCACACTTCGCCAGATTGAAGCTTTTCGTGCGCTCATGAACGCGGGTTCCGTTACACGCGGAGCGCATTTATTGGGCGTTTCGCAGCCCACCATGAGCAGGCTTCTGGCGGATATGGAAACAGAGACGGGGCTGGTGCTTTTTATGCGAAGCAGTCGCGGCTTGCAGCCAACCCCCGAGGCACTGGCTTTTGACGAGGAGGTGGAGCGTGCCTTTGCCGGGCTGTCGCAGCTTGAAGCCGTTGCGCGCGGTCTGCGCGTCGCGTCGCGCCTCTCTATCGCTTTGACGCCGAGCCTTATGCCCGGACTGGCTGAGACACTGTTTGCCCCCTTCGCGCGCAAGCACAGCGATGTCGTCATGTCTCTAGACATCCAGACAACGCGGCGCACCCTGGAATGGGTCGTCAGCCGGCAAGTCGACTTCGGGATTACCTTCGAGCCGGTGAGCAGCCAAGACCTCACTGTTACCATCATCGGCAAGACCGAGGCGGCATGTATGATTCCCGTATCACATCCTCTGGCCAAGCGGGCGGGACCTCTGCCTCTGGGCGAACTTCACGGCGAGGATTTCATTGCATTTAAACAGGATTCACTGTTCCGCCAGCAACTCGACAAACTGCTTGATGAAGCAGGCATCCGCCCGCGCATTCGCGCCGAGGCACGAACCACTCAGGCAGCATGCCTTCTCGCCGCAGCCCTGCCAGCCATGACCGTGATCCCCTCGGGTGCAACTTATGGAAGCTTTGACAAGCTGGTGTCCCGCCCAATCCATCCATCACTCAATTCCGATATCGTGATCGTGCATAGTGCCTCGCGGGCGCTCTCGGCAGTTGCACGCGACTTTCTAACCTTTGCGCAGCAAATTGGGTTATGTGCTGAGCTCGACAGTCTGTGTGTCCATTCCACAACAAAGCCTAAAGGGGGACGACAATGGCCATAGATATGCATTCACATTATTATGGTGGCTTGGTGGACAGCTTGCGCCAGCGCCGGGAGCGCCCTTACGTGGCGCCCGATGCGGCAGGTCAAGATGTGCTCCACGCCATGACGGCGAGCACCCCTATGGCGCCCGGTTACGTCAACCCGGAAGCGCGTCTTCTGTGGATGGACAGTGTTGGGATTGCCACCCAACTCCTTACATTTCCGGGAGCATTGGGCGTCGATGTCATGCCTGTGCGCGAGGTTGAAGGAGCTATCCGTGATTTCAATGATCATCTGGCGGCCATGTGCCGGTCATCTGGCGGACGTTTTGTCGGACTTGCGGGCTTGCCGCTCGACGATATCGAGGCTGCTGCACGCGAGATGAAACGGATCCGCCGTGACCTCTCGCTTGCCGGAGCGATCCTGCCCGGCAATTTCTTTCTGGCCGCGGCCGATGCGGAACGCCTGCGCCCTGTTTTTGCCGCCGCCAATGAGGTTGGCGCGCTATTGATGGTTCACCCCGGCTTGATGCCCGGAGAAAATCCTCCAGCACCTTATCAAGACAATACGATCCTGCGCGCCTCGGCACTTAATCTGCAGTCCTCGATATCGCAGATGGCGCTGACGATGATCATGGGGACGATTCTTGATGATTTTTCTGATGTGACGGTGCAGATCGTCAACCTTGGCGGCACGATGCCCTTCATCATAGAAAGGATCCGGGCCGTCGCGGACTCCCGGGACCTGATTTTTCCGGAAGATCGCCTGCGGCGTATGGTTTACGACACCGCATCCCTGGGGCCTGTCGCCATCGAAGCCGCTGTGCGAGTGCTGGGGGCAGATCGATTGATGCTGGGCACCGACTATCCGATATTCAAGCCCGATAATCCCCTCAATGCCATCGCCCAAGCTGCGGTCGCGGAGGCTGATCGCGTGCTCATCCGGCAGGGAACGGCGCAGTCATTGCTGCAACGACTGGGCACGTTGTGAGGATTGGTTATAACGAGCCGGAGGAAATACAGGGATTGTTCATGCCTGCGGAATGAGGCTCTTCCGCGACCAGTCAACAGGGCCGTGGAAGGAAAAAGGGCGTAGAAGGAAATTGTCCGGTCGATGTCCCGTTGGAAATCATTCGATCAGACAAAATAGGGTTCAAAAATAAAAGACTTTACCTAGTCTGAACGAACAATACGTTTGAGGCCGATAAGCCGTTCGGCGATCAGGACGATCGCAATGATCATGAAGACCTGTATCGCCGAGGCCGCAGCGATCACCAATTGCCCGCCCTGAAATTGCAAATAGGAGAAGATCTCGATTGGCAGTGTCGTCACACCGGGACCGGTGAGAAAGAGCGCCGTGTTGAGTTCGCCCAACGACAGGATGAATGCAAAAATGCCGCCGGCCAGCATCCCGGGCCAGATGAGGGGGGTAATGATGAAGATGAAGACATCAATCGGCGAGGCCTTCAGGCTTTGTCCGGCCTCTTCCAGTGCAGGATCAACCGCCAATAGGCTCGATGTCACAGAGCGTACAACAAACGGTAACCCCAAAACGGAATGAGCGATGACCAGCCCAAGAAAATCTGGCACTCCGCCAATGCTTTTGTAAAAAATCAGCAATGAAAGACCCAACACGATTGCCGGGAAAATCAGTGGCGCGAGAAACATCCCTTGTATCAGATTGAAAAGGGTCCCCTTTCGGCGCGCGATGGCAATTGACGCCATAGTCCCGAGTCCTGTCGCGAGTATGGACGAGATGGTTGCAATCTGCAGACTGCGGATAAAAGCGCCCCGCAAGGGTTCGCTCGCAAAAAAAGCGTCAAACCAGCGCAATGAAAAACCTTTCGGAGGAAAGGCAAAAAATTCGGATGAAGAAAACGCTGTGACCACGACAATCAAGATTGGCAGCAGGACGACCACATAGGCAAAGGTGGTCAGCGCGATCAGAATAGCACGCATTTCAGCCCCTTCCCTGCACGCGGCCAGGCCTGAGCAGAGCCAGTATCAAGCCCGCCACCATTAAGGCCAGCGCCAAGAGCGCAAATGAAAGTGCAGCGGCCAGCGGCCAGCGGAAGCCAGAAACCGAGTCGAAGACAAGGCTGACCAGAAGCTTCATCCGTGGTCCGCCAAGCAGCGTGATCGTGACATAAGCGCTGAGCGTAAGAAGAAAAACAAGCAGGATTCCGGACGCAACGCCGGGGCTCGACAAGGGCCAGATCACATAAATGAATGTGCGGACGGGGTTGGCCTTCAGCGATTGTGCGGCCTCAATATATTGCCGGTCGATCGCATTGAGCGCATTGACAATCGACACGACCATATAGGGCAGAAGGATAGTCATCAGCCCGAATGCCACGGCCTCGAAACTGTTGAGCAGCAGAAGCGGTCCGTCGATCAAGCCGGTTGAGCGCAACATGGAATTGACAACGCCCTGCCGTCCGAGAATTGCTATCCAGCCATAGGCTCGAATGACATTGCTGACCATCAGAGGAGCAACAAGCAGCAACAGCATGATTAACCGCGTGCGCGGCGGTAACGGTGCAATCACATAAGCCGTTGCATAGCCGATGACGAGACAAAGCAGCATGATCGACATGCCCGCCCAAAGTGTGCGCACAATAATGGTGTGATAAAATGAATCGGTCAGGATGCGATAATAGTTCTCGCCTGTAAGATCACTGCCGAACAGTTCATTCGATGATGCCCCGTGTAGGCTCACCCAGAATAGATTCAGCAACGGGACGATAAAGAAAATGCCGACGAACAATAGGGGCGGACCCAGTAACGCCCAGAAGGCTGTTTGACGGTTCATCGAGAAACCGCTCCCCATCATGCGCTCCGCAGCGGTACGGCATGAGCAGGATCAAAGCCCAACACAACCGATGCGCCGGTCTGCAGCCCGACGAGGCTCGGATGGCCGCCTTGAACAAACACCACCCGTTCATCGCCGCCTGCATCGCAATAAAGGCTGACTGTTGCGCCTTTATAGACAATGGCCTTTATGACCGCAGGCACTCCCGATGCGCCTTGCGGCTGCACACTCATCCGTTCGGGGCGGATCGCAATCTCGATCTCGTCGCCATCATTGCCGGTCGCATCGCCCAGAGGGATGGCAATGCCGCCTGTATCGATCCTGGCCGTTTTACCCGCGCCGATAATTCTGCCTCGAAGCAGGTTGCTCGCGCCGAGGAAAGTAGCAACGAAGCGGTTCACGGGGCGCTCATATACATCGGCAGGCGAGCCACGCTGTTCGATCCGCCCGTCTCTCATGACCGCGATGGTATCGCTAAGCGTCAGTGCTTCTTCCTGATCATGGGTGACAAACACGGTTGCGATGCCGAGGTCTTGTTGCAAGCTGCGCAATTCGACCTGCATCTCCTCGCGCAAGTTTTTATCAAGTGCGCCGAGCGGCTCATCAAGGAGGAGGACTGCAGGGCGCATGACAATCGCCCGGGCAATCGCCACGCGTTGCTGCTGGCCGCCTGATAACTGTTTGGGATAGCGGTCCGCAAATTGTGGCAGGCGGACCATTGCCAATGCTTCACGGGCACGCTGCTCGCGCTCTGTTCTGTCTACGCCGGTCATCTTCAGGCCGAAGGCCACATTCTCGGCAACGCTCATATGCGGAAAGAGAGCAAAATTCTGGAACACCATCGCAAAATCGCGCTTATGCGGAACAATGCGCGTCACATTCTGCTCACGGATAAAAACATCGCCTTCATCCGGCGTCTCGAAACCTGCGATCATCCGTAGGCTGGTTGTTTTTCCGCAGCCTGATGGTCCCAAAAGGGAAAAGAACGACCCTTCGCTGATATCCAAATCAAGCTGATCAACGGCAATGGACCGGCCGAACCGTTTTGTGACTTGTGTCAGGCGGACTACTGATTCTTTCGTGTTCATGGCATCAGTCTATCGGCAGCAATCACCTGAGACCAGCCATCCAAAATAAGGCAGGCCAGTTCCAGCTCCAGGAGAATTTCGGCAGGGCGTTGGCCTGCTTTACGTGCGAGTGATTGCGTGATATCGGCGATCAAACGGCTACCCATATCCTTGAGATCAGGTCCGGCATCGGTCCAGTGGCGTTCGAAACCGGATAGCAGATCCGCAAACTGGATTCTGAAATGCGCCAGCAATTCGATCTCAAGCCGCCCTGTATCCGTTGCAGAGGGTTCGAACGAATCCGCTCTCGCCGTCCATTCTGCATGAAGGTTTTCTGTGTTGCAGGTTGCGGTCTTTGGCTGGTCCGGACGGGTAAAGGCAGATTGCTCTCTCGCAAGCTCCTCGACAGCATTCAGAATGAGCAGGAAACTGCGGGATTCTTCCGGACGGAACGTCGCCAAAGTTTCGCGCATGACCAGATCGCCGCGTATGGCCTGATAGCGAGGGATATAGGTTTCAAGCGCCATATATTTTCGCAGGAGATCGCCCATTTCGGGATGAGGTGAAAAGAGGATGGAGCGGCCGCGCTTTCCGTATGTGCGCAATGCCGCAACCCGCCCCTGCATGTCCCGTTCGAACACGTCACGAGATAGTGGATTATTGATGAAGAGCTGGCCGTGACCGTAATAGTCACGAAATGTCATCACAGGTTCGGTTGCCTCGCCAAGCTCATCCCAGACCGGACCATGAAAATAGGCAATTTCAAGCGTTGGCGGTAATCCCAGCCCTAAACGTTCATCGAGAATCGAACAGGTCAGAATACCGACACCTGAACGGAGATATTCCTGGGTGTTGATGGGTCTGGCATCGGCAACACCGAGCCAGCCCGGGCGGCCACGCGAGAAGTAATAGGCCCCGCCACAAGAACCGAT